>DATLQS010000011.1:0-72273 GCA_035535075.1 Solirubrobacteraceae bacterium | reverse complement strand
CTGCCGCTCTCGTCGGTGACCGCCGAGCTTCCCGGCCTGCTCGGATTCCTCGAAAAGGCGCTGCACCTCTCCCAGACCCAGCTCGTCGCGGGACTGCAGTCCAACTTCCCGGCGCTGACCCAGGCGATCACCAACCTGCCGACGGTGACCAGCGGCTGGGACGCGGTCCCGGGCGCCACGGGCTTCACCCGTTTCAATGGATCCCCGATCAAGACGGTGCCCGAGGTGGCGAACTATTTCAGCGCGGACCTGATCCCGATCCTCGAAACCCAGCGCGGCAACTACGAGCACCTCATGTCGACCTCGAAGATCAACTTCATCGGGCCTCTCGTGCTGATCATCGGCCTGATCGTGATCATCTACGGGCTGTTGATGCTGCTGTTCGCAGCCCGTTTGGAGCCGGGTCCGAGCGGCGCCGCCGTCGCGAGGCCCGCGGCACCGGCGCCGTCCACGTGATCGCGCCGCCGAGGCCCGCCACTCGCGCTACATGACCGGCTCGGCGTTGGCTGTCCGCCGGCGGAGGCGCGTCGCGATGCCCCAGCCGCCGAGCGCGGCGCTCGCGAACAGCGGGCCGAAGGCCGGGATCACGAAGCGATAGTCATAGCCCTTGCTGAACAGCGGGAAGAGCAGCAGCACCAGCGTGGCCAGCGACAGCAGCCGGGCGCCGGCGCGCGCCGTGCCGGCGACGAGAAACGGCGCCACGAGGCACAGGAACAGCAGCGCAACCATCCAGGGCCCGTCGAACCGGGTCAGCTTCTCCCAGGCCTTGAGCGGCGCGATCGCGCCGCGATGGATCGAGTCGTGCGGGTACTCGCGCTGTTGCCAGTAGGTGACGAACTCGTTCTGCCCGCTGCGATAGTCGGGCCCGCCGAGCAGGAACGCGATGAACTGGTCGGCCGAGAGGTCGCCGTAGGACGGGTGGTTGGGGTCGACGAGCCGGAGCGCGTCCTGCCACACCGCGTTGAGGTAGTCCAGCGGCTGGCCCCAGATCGCCGAGAGCGAGAACTCCCATAGCCGCGACATGGCGTAGCGGTCGGGGGAGATGGCATAGGGCGGCCCGAGCAACCGTTGGGCCGGTGAGGCGGGGCTGTAGATGTAGTACTCGGCACTGTGCCCGGGGCGCTCGGATGGTGGTGTCGCATCGCAGAGCTGTTGCGTGCCCGGCGGCGGCGTGAACTTGGTGCAGTCCGCCCAGGGAGCGACGCGACCGTAGAGATTCCAGTTTCCGTTCGTCGTCAGGCCGCTCAGCCCGCTCGCGAGCTGGCGCCACTCGATGTAGGCGCCGACGCTGCCGAGCGCGATGACCAGCGAGAGCGCCGCCATCGCCACCGTGCGCCGGGTCGGTCGCCGCCGGCTCAGCAGCAGCCACAGCGGGGCGATCGGCAGCAGCGAGATCGCCGCGCCCCGGTCCCACACGCCGAGCCCGGCGCACAGCCCGGCCGCGGCGGCCCACGCGAGGCGACCGTCGCCGGCTGCGCGCACCGAGCAGTACAGCATCAGGCTGAGCAGGAAGATGTAGACGGTCTCGCTCAGCGCCGCGTGCTCGATGAACAGCTCGTCGCCGCCGAGCGCGATGATCGCGGCCGGCACGAGTCCGAGCCACGCCGGTCCTCCGATCCGGCGCACCGTCAGAAAGGCCAGCGCGGCGACGGCGAGCCCCATCACGTGCTGGACCGCGGTGACCAGCAGCAAATGCGGCGTGATCGCGTGAAGCACTGTGAGGAACATGCCGTAACCGACGGTCCTGACCGGGTCGGACCAGATGCCCTGGACGGCGTCCTGGAAGTACACGCCGCTGTCGGAGTAGCCGGTGATCGCCGGCCGCCAGACCACCATGAAGTAGATCCGCGCGGCGAGGCCGACGAGCAGCAAGGCCCAGAGCACGGCCAACTCCGGCCGCCCGCGCGCGGCGGTTGCGATGCGTGCCCGCAGCAGACGCGCGGGCCCGGCGCCGGCGCTCATCCGGGAGACCCGGCGTAGGTGACCTGACCGCTGGAGTGGCCCTCGGTGACCGTGAAGAGCGCCGGTCGGCGGCCGGCGATCACCACCGCGCACGAGAACGACTCGCCGGCAAGCGCCGGGACCTGCGACGGACAGTACGCCGTTCCGCGGAGATGCTGCCGTGCCGCGAGGGTGTCCTGGATCGCGGTCTGGGTGTTCACCCGTCGTTCCTTCCCGCCCACCCGGGATGGGGTCCGGCCGTGACTGGCCGCGAGCGGAGCCGACGACCCGGGCGTTCGGCGCGCAGCGACGACTGCCGTGGCGGGGTGCACTTCTAGCAGATGTCGCGCGTTCGGCGTGGTGGCGGGACCGCGTCGCGCCATTCGATCCGCCCGTGGTCCCGTCTTCATCATCGGTCCAGCCGCCGCGCCGATCTCATCATCGGTCCGGTGGCTCATGGTTTCCGACACCGGCGCCGATGGCTCAGATGACGGTCACAGCCGAGGTCAGCCTGGGGAGCCAACTGAGCCAAGCTTTGCCACCGCCCCCAGCCAGGTCTAACGCGGCTTCTCGTCGCAGCATGGAGAGTTCATGGTTCATCGCATCCACCCATCGTCGGGTGGCGAGTCTGTCGGCAAGCGCCGGCGCACGCGCCGTCTGGCCGCCGCCGCAGGCGTTCTGGCGGCAACCGCGCTGAT
This sequence comes from Solirubrobacteraceae bacterium, assembly GCA_035535075.1. GTDB lineage: Bacteria > Actinomycetota > Thermoleophilia > Solirubrobacterales > Solirubrobacteraceae > Palsa-513. Next base: position 69,634 of record DATLQS010000011.1, on the reverse strand, counting down.
CGCGGCCCCCGTCGCCTTCAGCGCCCAGGCCCCGGTGGGCCTCGGAACCGACGGCAGCTTCGCGGTCCTCGCCGGCAGCACGGTGACGAACACCGGCCCGAGCGTTATCAGCGGCAGCGTCGGCCTCGACCCCGGCTCCGCCGTGATCGGGTTCCCGCCGGGCATCGTGCTCAACGGGACGACCCAGGTCGCCAACGGCGTGGCGCTGCAGGCCAAGAACGACCTTGTCACCGCCTACAACGACGCCGCCGGGCGCAGCTCGACGGCCACCGTCTCTGGAGATCTGGCCGGGCGTACGCTGACCTCCGGGGTCTACACGTCGGCGAGCTCGCTCGGACTGAGCGGCGCCCTCACGCTCGACGCCCAGGGCGATCCGAACGCCGTCTTCGTCTTCCAGGCCGGCTCGAGCCTGATCGTCGGGTCGAGCAGCCAGGTCAACCTGATCGGCGGAGCCCAGGCCTGCAACGTCTACTGGCAGGTCGGCAGCTCGGCGACGATCGGGACCGGCGCAGCCTTCGTCGGCAACATCCTCGCCCTCACCTCGATCTCGATGACGACCGGCGCGACGCTGCAGGGCCGGGCGTTGGCTCGTAACGGTGCGGTCACGCTGGACACCAACACGATCACCAGTCCGCTGTGCACCGGCGGCAGCAGCGGCACCAGCACCCCCGCCACCACGACCGGTGGTAGCCCGACAACCAGCGCCGGGGCAACCTCCGGAACCGGAACGACCACGCCCACGCCCAAGCCCAAGCCCAAGCACAAGGTCAAGCCCAAGACCAAGGCGACCAAGCCGACCAGCCACAAGCCCAAGGTCGTCAAGCCCAAGCCCGCGGCCCGTGTCCCGAAGCCGGTAACCCCGACCCCCGTGATCCCAACGGCTCCGAAGCCGCCTGCGTTCACGGGCTGACGGCCACGCCCGCTCACTGATGCGACAGTCGACCACCCGGAGACTGCGCCTGGCCGGCGGCCTCGCTGCGCTGGCCCTGCTCGCCGGCGGCGCGGCGGCGCCGGCCGGTGCGTCGTTCGCGCCGGCGGTGCGGGCGACGCAGCCGGTGGCGGTGCTCAACCACGACACCGAAGCGTTCACCAAGCCGAGCCGCAGCTCCGGGTCGGCCGCCGAGGTCAACGAGGTCCGCCCGATCACCGGCGAGCGAACGGTGCTCCCGGTGGTCGCCCAGAGCACCGACGCCCACGGCGCACGATGGCTGGACGTGCTGCTCCCGGGCCGTCCCAACAGCCACACCGGCTGGATCGAGGCCAGCATCGTGACGTTGAGCGTGACCGACTGGCAGATCGTCATCCACCTCTCGACGCGCCAGGTGGTGGTGTATTCCGGCGGCCACGTCGTGCGCACCTTCCTCGCGGTCGTCGGCAAGCCCTCAACCCCCACACCAACCGGACATTTCTTCGTCGAGGAGGGGGTTCCGTTCAACGGACCGGGTGCTCCGTTCGCGCTGGCGTTGAGTGCGCGCTCGAACGCGCTGCCCGAGTTCGACGGCGGCCCGGGGCAGGTTGCCCTCCATGGGATCGCCAACATCGGCGGTACCCCCGGCACGGCCGTGTCCCATGGCTGCGTCCGGCTCGCCACGGCCGACATCGCCTGGCTCGGGGCCCACATCAGCTCCGGCGTCCCGGTGACCATCACGGCGTAGCCGCCACGCGGCCGGGAGGCGGCCGGGCGGCACACCGGTGCACTAGGGTGGCGCTGTGAGCGAGGTGCCCGTAACCGCCGCCGCGACCGGCCTCTCCGCCCACCTGCTCGAACTGCTCGAAGCGATCCGGGCCGGCGAGGTCGATCCGCTGGCCGGACTCGACCGCCTGGCCCGGATGCCCTACGACGAACTGGGCTTCGCGCGCGTCGACGTCCACCGCGAGCTGCGCCAGGGAGCGCCCGAGGCGGTTCTCGCCGAGGGCAAGACGCCCGAGGAGATCGCGGCGATCGTGACGGCGCTGCTCGACGGCGGGGCCGGCAGCGTCCTGGTAACGCGGGCCGACGAAGCGGCCCGCGCCGCCGTCCGCCGCGTCGCCCCCGACGCCTGCGAGCACCGGCGGGCGCGAGTGTCGTGGATCGTCCGCTCGCCCCCGCCGCCCCTCGGGCTCGTCGTGATCGTCTCGGGCGGCACCGCCGACGGACCGGTGCTCCACGAGGCGCGGGTCCGCGCCGAGTTGCTCGGCACCGACGTGGTGGTCTACGAGGACGTCGGCGTCGCCGGGCTGCACCGGCTCACCGCGGCCGTCGACGACCTGCGCCGGGCGGACTGCGTCGTCGTGGTCGCCGGGCAGGACGCGGCGCTGGCCTCGGTCGTCGGCGGCCTGGTCGCGGCGCCGGTGATCGGCGTGCCGACGAGTGTCGGCTACGGTGCGACATTCGGCGGTCTCTCGGCGCTGCTCGCCATGCTCACCTCGTGCGCGGCCGGTGTCGCCGTCGTCAACATCGACGACGGCTTCGGCGCGGGGACGATCGCGGCACGCATCGCCCGCTCCGCGAAGGGCGGCGCGTGAACCGCCTGGCCTATGTCGATGCCATCGCCGGGGTGGCGGGGGACATGCTGCTCGGGGCACTGCTCGATGCCGGCGCCGACCCGGGGTACGTGCGCCGGGGCCTGGCCGCGCTCGCGCTCGACGGCCTGGCGCTCGAGACCGCCGCGACACGCCGGCACGGAATCGCGGCCCAGCGCGTGTCGGTGCTCAGCGCGCCCGAGCGCGACGTCCACCGCAGCTGGGCGGACGTGCGAGACCTGCTCGACGGCGCGGCGCTGCCGCCGCGCGCGCTGGAGCGGGCGCACGCCGTGTTCGCCGCGCTGGCCCGCGCCGAGGGCCGCGTGCACGACGTCGCGCCGGAGACCGTGCGGTTTCACGAGGTCGGTGCGCTCGATGCGATCGGTGACATCTGTGGGATCGTCCTGGCGCTCGAGGATCTCGAGATCGACGAGCTCGCCTGCTCGCCGCTGCCCGCGCCGCGGGGGCTGACCGAAGCGGCGCACGGGCGGCTGCCGCTGCCGGCCCCGGCAACCCTCGAGCTCCTGCGCGGCGCGCCGCTGTACGGCGTGGACATCGGCGTCGAGCTGGTGACGCCCACCGGAGCGGCGGTCGTCGCGGCGCTGGCCGTCGAGTTCGGGCCGCTCCCGGCGATGCACCTGCAGGCGGTCGGCTACGGCGCCGGGACGCGCGATCTGAAGGAGCTGCCGAACGTCGTGCGGGTACTCGTCGGCGAGCGCGATCGCATCGCCGGCGGCGACGGCGTCCGCGAGGACGTGCTGCTGATCGAGACCAACCTCGACGACCTCTCGCCCGAGCTCGTCCCGGACGCGGCGGAGCGCTGCTTCGCCGCCGGGGCGCTCGACGTGTGGGTCTCGCCGGCCCAGATGAAGAAGGGGCGGCCGGGCATCGTGTTCTCGGCGCTGGCACGTCCGGCCGACGAGCGCGCCGTGGCAGAGGCGATCCTGCGCGAGACCACGACGCTCGGCGTGCGCGTCTCCCCCGCCCGGCGCTGGGAGCTCGCGCGCGAATGGATCAGCGTGGAGGTCGACGGCGAGGCGATCCGCGTCAAGCTGGGCTTCCTCGACGGGCAGGCGGTCAACGCGTCTCCCGAGCACGATGACTGCCTGGCCGCGGCGCGCCGGACCGGCCGGCCGGTCAAGGAGCTGTGGGGCGCTGCCCTGGCGGCCGCCGCGACACGGGTCCCGGCGCCATGAGCGGGTCCCGAACGACGGTCGAGCTCGACGCGCTCCAGTCGCAGCTGCAGCGACGCATCGGCGCGCTCGACAGCGTCGTGATCGCCTTCTCCGGCGGCGTCGACTCCTCGCTCGTGGCGGCCCTCAGCGCACGCGCGCTCGGCGAGCGCGCGCTGGCCGTGACCGCGGTGTCGGCGGCGCTCGCCACGGGCGAGCTCGCCGCTGCGCGTGCCGTCGCGCGGTCGATCCCGGTGGCCCACGAGACGATCACGACCGACGAGCTCGCGAGTCCCGACTACCGCCGAAACGACCGCTTCCGCTGCTTTCACTGCAAGCGCGAGCTCTACAGCCAGCTGTCCGGGCTCGCCACCGCCCGCGGGTACCGGGCGCTGCTCTCAGGCGCCAACGGCGACGACGCCGGCGACTGGCGCCCGGGGCTGCGCGCGGCGGCTGACCACCGGGTCATTCATCCGCTGCTCGAAGCGGGCGTCGACAAGCCAACGGTGCGGGCGCTCGCCGAGCGCCTCGAGCTCCCCTGCGCCGACAAGCCCGCGAGTCCCTGCCTGGCGTCGCGGATCCCCTACGGCGTGCCGGTCGAACGCGCCGCCCTCGAGCGCATCGACCGGGCGGAGCGCGCCGCCAAGGCGCTCGGCTACCGCGTGCTGCGCGTACGCCATCACGGCGCGCTGGGGCGGCTGGCCCTCGACGCAGCGGAGCTGCGATGCGTTCTCGCCGAGCCGGCGCGGCGCGCCGCGCTCGAACAGGCGATCCGTTCGGCCGGCTACGCACGGGCCGAGATCGACGAACGCCCGTTTCGTTCTGGGTCGCTGAACGACCCGCCGCCGGGCCTCTGAGTCGTGGCCCTCGCGTCCTCTATCCTCGTCGCGGTGAGCCGCTCCCGCACGCCGCGCACCCGCCGGCCGGCGGCGCCGTCGTGAACGTCCGCCTCGCCTACGGCGCCGGCGGGCTCGACGTCGACCTCCCCGCGTCGCGCACCACCATCGTGCGGCCGACCGACCATCCCGGTGCGCCCGACGAGCGGGCCGCGCTGCGGGCCGCGCTGCGAGCGCCCGTGGCCGGACCCGCGCTGCGCGAGATCGTCCGCCCCGGTCAGTCGGTGGCGATCTCGATGTGTGACGGCACGCGCGCCCAGCCGAGGGGGCTGATGATCCCCGCGGTTCTCGAGGAGATCGACGGGATCATCGACCCCGGCGACGTCGTGATCCTCGTCGCCACGGGCACACATCGCGGCAACACCGACGCCGAGATTCGCGCGATGCTCGGCGACGAGGTCGTCGCGCGCGTGCGCGTCGTCAACCACGATTCGCGCGATCGCGACTCGCTCGTGTTCCTCGGGACGCACGGCAACGACGTCCCGGTGTGGATCAACCGGCGCTGGCTGGAGGCCGACGTGCGGATCACCACCGGCTTTGTCGAGCCGCACTTCTTCGCCGGTTTCAGCGGCGGGCCGAAGATGGTGACACCGGGGCTCGCCGGCCTCGAGACGACCCTCGTCCTCCATGACGCGGTCCGCATCGGCGACCCGCGGGCGACCTGGGGGATCACCGAGGGCAACCCCGTGCACGACGACATCCGGGCCGCCGCCGCGGCAGCTCCGCCGCACTTCTCACTCGACGTCATCCTCAACCGCGAGCAGCGGATCATCGAGGCGTTCGCCGGCGAGATGACGCCGATGCACCGCGCGGCCTGCGCCGCCGCGCGCGAGTACGCGATGCAGGCGGTCGACGAGCCGTTCGACATCGTGGTGACCAGCAACTCCGGCTTTCCCCTCGACCAGAACCTGTACCAGGCGGTCAAGGGCATGTCGGCCGCGGCCACCGTGCTCAAGCCCGGCGGGATGATCGTCTGCGCCGCGGAATGCCGCGACGGCTTCCCCGGCCACGGCCAGTACCGGGAGCTGCTGCTCTCGCAGCCCTCGCCCCGCGAGCTGATCGACGCGATCGTCTCGTCGCGGAGCGTGACGCCGGACCAGTGGCAGGTTCAGGTACAGGCGAACATCCAGACCCGCGCAACGGTGGTGATGTACACCGACTACCTCTCCGATGAGGACCTGGCCGAGGTGCACCTCGCGCAGACGCGCGACATCGCCGCCACGGTGCGGGAGGAGCTCGAGCGGCGCGGCCCGGACGCGACCGTGTGCGTGCTTCCCGAGGGCCCGCAGACGATCCCTCGCCTCGCGGGCGGCTGACAACCTCGCCGGGCTGCCGGCGCCGCCGGCGCCGACCCCGTGTTTCTCAGGCCGTCTTCTCGAAGACCATCCGGTAGTGATCGAGCAGTTCGCGCTCGAAGCAGATCTTGTTGGCGCTGACACCCGAGGTGAAGGCGTCGCGGAATTCGCGGCTTCGCAGCCAGCGCGGGAGCAGGCGGAGCTTGAGCAGGTTCTTGCGCAGGCTCGGCTCGCCGGTCCGCTTCCCCCACTGGGTGATCGTCTCGATGTAGTCGAGACGCCCGCTCGAGCTGTCCACCAGGCGGAAATGCGGCTCGGCACAGCGAGCGATCTGCTCGCGCCCCGACGGCAGCCACGAGCCCGGGAACTGGCACCCGAGCAGGTACAGGATCCAGGCGTCGGAGCCGCGCGGGGCGTGAGCGTCGACCTCCTCGAGCGGAATCATGTTGCGGCCAAAGACCATCGTCTGGAGATAGAACCGCCCGCTGTGGGGCAGCACGCTCGCGGCGTTGGCGAACAGCTGTCGGTAGATCTCCTCCTGCCGCCCGGCGCGGTACTCATCGGGGGAGCAGAAGTGCTCGAAGGCGCCGAGGCTCGCGACCGCGTCGAATGGCCCGTAGGTGTCGCTGTCGACGCTTCGCGCGTCCTGCAGGTGGACATCGAGGCCGTGCTTGCGGCAGGCAGCGACCTGCGCCGAGGACAGCGCCACGCCGACCCCGTCGCCGCCCCGTTCGCGGGAGAAGTTCAGCAGCGCCCCCCAGCCGCAGCCGAGGTCGAGCAGCCGCCGGCCGGGCCCGATCCCGATCTGCTCGGCGATGTAGTCGTGCTTGCGGCGCTGCGCCTGCTCGAGCGTCAGCGAGAAATCGCCGTCGTACTTGGCGCCGCTGAAGTCGGCGAGCTCACCCAGGCTGAGCCGGAAGATCCGGTCGATCGACGTGTAGGTGAACTCGATGTCAGCGCGGCTGGCCATGGTTGCGAAGGGTCGCGCGAGGTCGCTCGAGACCCCGGTGACGCGAACCCCGCCGAGCAGGATACGGATCGCTCGGCGATCGGGCGGCCTGCGGGACCAGACGCGAGCGGGCTGGGCCGCCGGGCCGTCCGCTCAACCGGCGTTCGCCTCGCCGCCGGCGGCGCGCGTGCGCCGGCGCGAGGTCGAAGCCCATAGCACGGCGGCGGCGGCGAAGACCATCGCGGCGATCACGATCGCTGTGGGGATGGCCGTGTGCGATCCGGCGACGCCGACCAGCGGCGCCACCGCGGCACCGATGCCGAACTGCATCAGGCCCATCAACGCCGACGCACTGCCGGCGACGTGGGGAAACGGCGCGAGCGCCAGCGCGGTGACGTTCGGGGCCACGAGTCCAAAGCTCACCGGCAGGAAGAAGAAGCACAGCAGTATGGGCGCCAGCCCGCCGTGGCCAAGGACCGTCAGCAGGAGACCCCCGCCCGTCGCGCTGCCGGCAGCGACACCGACCGTCAGCAGCCGCTGCGGGCCGTAGCGCCCGACCAGGCGCCCGCCGACCTGGCTCGCGATGACCAGGCCGACCGCGTTGCCGGCGAACAGGACGCCGAACAGCTGCGGCGAGAGGCCGAAGATGTCCTCGAGGACGAATGGCGACCCCGCGATGTAGGCGAACACGGCGCCGAAGAACAGCCCGAAGCACAGCGTCAGACCCATGAACCGGCGGTCGCGCACGAGCACGCCGAGCACGCCGAGCATGCTCGCCAGGCCGCCGCGCTGGCGTGCGCTGGGCGGCAGGGTCTCAGCCAGGGCGCGCCAGCTGAAGACCGTGAGCAGGGCGCCGATGCCCGCGAGCACCAGGAACACCCCCCGCCAGTCGGTGATGTGAAGCAGCTGTCCGCCGATGATCGGCGCAAGGATCGGCGCCAGCCCGATCACGATCATCAGCCGGGCAAAGAAGCGCGCGGCCTCGACGCCCGAGTAGAGATCGCGGACGACGGCGCGCGCGATGACGATGCCGGCGGCGCCGGCCGCGCCCTGCAGCAGACGCAACACGCAGAGCGTCCAAACGTCGGGGGCCAGCGCGCAGAGGACCGATGACGCGGTGTACACGAGCAGCCCGACCAGCACCGGCCGGCGGCGGCCGAGGGCGTCGCTCAGCGAGCCGGCCACCAGCTGACCCACGCCCAGGCCGACGAGGCTCGCGGTCAATGTCAACGCCACCGCCGCCGGCGAGGCTGAGAGATCGTGAGCCATCGACGGGAGCGCCGGCAGGTACATGTCGGTCGAGAGCGGCGCGAACATCGACAGCGCGCCAAGCAGGCAGATCTGCTGCCAGCGCTTCAAGCCCGGAGCCGGCGGGGGCGCCGTCTCGACGGTCGAGCGGCGGCCCTGCACGCCCATCGGCGGCACGTTGTCGGTAGCCAAGCCGAGGAGCCGCGTCAGTGGCCGGCAACCGCGGGCACGCGCCGCCGTTCTCGCGGGCCGACGATCGAGAACGACACGACCAACAGCCAGGCCAGTTCGATCGCGAGGAACAGCTTCTCGTACAGGCCACCGAGCGAATGCGGGCGCAGATGGACACGGCCGAGCAGGAGGACCGGAATCAGCGCCGCGTAGGCGAGCACGGTCAGCGCCGTCGAGCGCGACCGCAGCCGCGGCTGGCCGCGAGCCGCTCGCGATCCGGCGATCGTGCCGACGATCACGCCGCCGAAGGCGATGAACGCCAGCGCGAGATGCACCCGGCCGAGGCCGTGGGTCGGCGTGCCGACCGGGTCGTCCGGGAAGAACGCCAGCGCGGCGGAGGCCAGCGCCCAGACGACCAGGCCGCCGTGAGCGAGCGACGCCGTGCGGTCCTTGGCCTCGCCGACCAGCATCAGCGCCCGGGCGACCGCGAGACTCAACGCGCCGCGCAGCAGGAAGTTGAGATCCATGACCCACGCGTATGCCCCGGCGCTGCCGTAGTCGCTCTCGGCGTTGTGCAGGACGCTGAAGTGCGGACGCAGGAACACCAGCGCGACGTCGAGCGCGAAGTACCCGACGATGCCCGCGATCGCGAGCCGCGCGAGCGTCGGAGCCCCGGGGCGGCGAGTGGACATGGCGGCGCGAGTATCGCATCGGATCCGGCGAGTGTGGTTGGCGCCGGGCGAATAGGCTGCGAACGCGAGCGACCAGCATGGCCATGCCACCTTCGATCGACAGCCGCGCACAGGCCGCCGAGCGCGACCGCGCGGATCCCCTCGCGATGTTTCGCGACGAGTTCCTGGTCCCCGACGACGACATCGTCTACCTGGACGGCAACTCGCTCGGGCGACCGCTGCGAGCCGTCGGCGACGCGCTCGCGCGCGCGGTCGACGCGGGCTGGGGCGAGCGCCTGATTCGCTCCTGGACGGAGGGCTGGATGGATCTGCCGTTGATCCTCGGCGACCGGATCGGCGCGCTGCTCGGCGCGGTCGCGGGACAACTCGCCGTCGCGGACTCGACCACCGTCTGCTTCTACAAGGCCGCGTCGGCCGCCCTCGACGCCCGCCCGGGGCGGCTCGAGATCGTGACCGACCGCGGAAACTTCCCGACCGACCGCTATGTCCTCGAGAGCCTGGCGGCGGCCCGCGGGCTGCGGTTGCGCTGGCTCGAGCCCGCCGACCGAACGGCGGGGCCGAGCGCCGAGGAGGTCGCGGGGGCGATCAGCGACCAGACGGCTCTGGTGAGCTTCACCCACGTCGACTACCGCTCGGCCGCGATTCTCGACATGGCGGCGATCACCCAACTCGCCCACGATGCCGGCGCGCTGACGATCTGGGACCTCTCGCACAGCGTCGGCTCGGTGCCGGTCGAGCTCGACGCCGCCGGCGCGGATCTCGCGGTCGGCTGCACCTACAAGTACCTGTTCGGCGGACCGGGAGCGCCCGCGTTCATCTACGTGCGCTCCGAATTGCAGGCGTCGTTACGCCAGCCGATCTGGGGCTGGCTCGGGCGCCGCGACCCGTTTCACATGGCCCCGGGCTACGAGCCGGCCGCCGGAATCCGCGCGTTCCTCTCGGGAACGCCGCCGATCCTCGCGCTGAGCGCGCTCGCCCCGGGGATCGAGGTGGTCACCCGGGCGGGGCTCGAGCGGATCCGCGCGAAGGGGATCGCGCTGACCGAGCTGGCGATCGCACTCGCCGACCGCTGGCTCGCAGAGCACGGCGTGACGGTGGCCTCGCCGCGAGATCCGCGGATCCGCGGTGCGCATGTCGCGCTCGCCCACCGCGACGCGGCGGCGCTGTGCCGACGCCTCGCCGATCGCGGCGTGCTCGTCGACTACCGGGCACCCGACGTCGTGCGTCTCGGGCTGTCGCCGCTGACGACCGGCTTCGCCGAGGTGTGGGACGGGGTGAGCGTGCTGCGCGAGGTCCTCGGCGGGCCGGCGGCCGCGGGTTGATTCAGTCCCCGGCGAGCATGAAGTCGCCGACGACGCGCCATGCGGCCGGGTCCTGGAGGAGGAACGTGTGCCCGCCGTCAAAGATCTCAAGCCGGGCGTCGGCGATGGCGCCGGCGAGCGCGCGCGAGTTCTCGACCGGCGCCAACCCGTCGTAGCGGCCGGCCGCGACGAGCGTCGGCGCGCGGATCGCGTCCAGGCGCGCCCAGGTGTCGTGGCGGCGGCGCGCCTCCAGCTGGCGGGTCATCCCCAGCGCCAGGCGGGTGTCGGGCGGATCCCCGCTCAGCGGCGCGAACAGCGCGCTGAGCTCGGCGCGCAACGACGCGTCCTCGCGCGTTCGCGTGTCGAGGAGCTCGATCAGGCGCTCGGCACGAGGCGCCGGCGCGAGCGCGAAGATCTCGTGCAGCGGCGCGGAGGCGCCACCCGCGCCACCGCTCGAGGTGCAGGCGAGGACGAGTCGCCGCACCCGGTCTCCCGCACGGATCGCGACCTCCTGGGCGACCATGCCGCCGAAGGAGATGCCGATCAGACAGAAGCGCTGCCAACCGAGGTGATCGACGAGGGCCAGCGCGTCGTCGGCGAAATCGGCCATCGTCGGCTGGGCCTGCGGATCGTCGGCGCGCGAGCGGCCGAGGCCGCGATGGTCGTAGGCGACCTGCTCGAAGCGCCCCGCCCCGGGCCACTCGAAGGGGCTCGGCGGGCGTCGCAGGTCTCCCCCGGTCCCGCCGATGTTCAACAGCGGCACCCCGGCACCCGCCTGCTCGTAGTGGATGCGCGCCGACGAAGCGGCGAACGTCGCCATCAGGCGTCGGCCCCCGCTGAGCGACGCCCGCCGCGAGGCGTCACGCGCGCCGCGGTCGGGCCGCGCCGGTCAGCGGACCTCCTGACCCCGGCGCCGCCGGCCATCGCGGCGGCCCAGGTGTAGGAGTAGGGCCACGCGGCGGTCGAGGTCTCGACGATCGTCAGGGCGTAGCTCGCACTGCCGCGGACCGCCGCCGCGCCCATGCTCAGCCTGCCGGCCGCCGGGAACGCGAGGATGTCCTGGCGATGCCCCCAGCAGCCCGGCGCCGACGGGGTGCGGCAGTCGAGGTTGCCGCTGCCGTAGCCGTCGTCGTACATCCACCCGTAGTAGGCCACCAGGGCGTTCGGCTGGCCTCCGGCCCAGTTCGAGGCGAACCCGATCCGCGACTGGCCATGCAGGCTCATCAGCAGCGGTCCGGGATCGGGATCCTGGCGGCCCGCCGCACCTCGCCGCGCGATCGTGTTGAGGACCGCGCTGAGGCCATCGATCGGCCGCAGCGAGTAGGCGATCCGGTCGAGGTTCGCGAGGATCAGCCACTGACGCGCCGGCGCGAGTGCGATGAAGTCCGCGGGCAGCAGGTACGGGCCGAGCCCGAGCCTGGCGCGGGCGGCGTCGAGCGCCCTGACCGAGGCGGTTTCGCACGCGACGCCGGTCGGGGCTCGATCACAGTTGCGCGGGAGCGAGCCGAGCCGGATGTTGCCCGGCGGGTTCGGCGCCGCCGAGGCGCCCGCGGCGAGCAGGATGACGACCGCCGCGACGCCGGCGGGGAGCGACGCGAGCCGCAGGGATCGGCCGCCTCGCGCACGGCGGGCGCGCCTCATGCCGCTCCCACCCGGATCACGCCAGTGGCGCGCCGTGCAGCCCGCCGGCCGGCCGCTCGCGCTGATCCCACCACGCATTGAGCGCGGCGAAGGCGCCCCCGAGGATGCCCTCGTGAAAGACGGCGGTGTCGTTGACACGGGGCAGCGGTCCGTCCGGCACCGGGACCTCGAGGAACTCGCACAGCGGCTCCCAGCCCTGTCCCGGGTCCCAGACGAGCAGCTGATCGGCCGGAACGCTCGCCTTGACCTGCGCGTTCCAGCGCTCCATGATCGCCGCGAGCCCGACGTCGGAGGCGTGGTCGCCGGCCAGCGCGCCGGTCTGCTCGTCCCACGTCATGTGGTTCATCAGCGCGATGAAGCGATCCCAGTTGGGGTCGACGCGCCGGCGCGCCTGGCACAGGTGGTACATCACGGAATCCCCGTGGTACATCGGCCAGATCGTCTCGCGCATGCTCTTCGCCCAGCCTTCGGCGGAGCGCACGCTGAGCAGGACCTTGGCGCGCGGATAGATCTCCAGGAGCTCGCGGTAGTAACGCGACGCGGGAAAGTCGCAGGTCGACGTGGCGTCTTTGAAGATCGCCTCCCAGTCGGGATCCCCCGCGACGACCCGCTCCCACAGCGGCAATTGGGAGTCCTGGTGCCCCATCAGGTCGCGCATGTGGTAGCACGGCGCGAACCCCAACTGCTCGAGCGCGACCAGCTGGGTCGTCGTTGCGGTACGCGGCAGGCCGGCGCCGATCACTTTCATTGAGGTCCTCGCTTGCGCTCGGTGAGCACGTCGACGTGGGCGGAGTCCCGTTTCTAGCACGTTCGGCGGGCGCGAACGGCGGCCGCCCTAGACTCCCGCCGGCGTGGCTCCGGAACGGATCAAACGGCTGACGCTGACCGCCGCGATCCTCGGCTCGGCGATCGCCCAGCTTGATGGGACGATTGTCAGCGTCGCGCTGCCGACCATCCAGCGCAGCCTCGGCGGCGGCCTGGCGGGCCAGCAGTGGGTCAGCAGCGCCTACCTGCTGACGCTGGGTTCCCTGATCCTGGTGGGCGGTTCGCTCGGCGACATCTTTGGCGAGCGCCGAGTGTTCGCGCTCGGCGTCGGCGGCTTCGGGCTCGCCTCGCTGCTCTGCGCCGCCGCTCCGACGATCGGCCTGCTCGCCGCGGCGCGAGGGGTACAGGGCATCAGCGGCGCGCTGCTGACGCCGAGCTCGCTGGCCGTGATCGCCGCCACCTTCCCCGAGTCCGAGCGCGGCGCCGCGATCGGCACCTGGACGGCGTTCGGCGCGATCGCGACGGTCATCGGCCCGTTGGCCGGCGGCGAACTGCTGGCGCTCGCCTCCTGGCGCTGGCTGTTCCTGATCAACGTGCCGTTCGTCGGAATCTGCCTCGCGCTGATCCTGGCCGTGATCCCGCGTCCGCCGGCCCGCGCTCCGGGCGCTCGCCGTCTCGATCTGCCGGGTGCGCTGCTCTGCGCCGGCGGTCTCGCGGGGGTGGTCTTCGCGCTGATCGAGGCGCCGAGGCTCGGATGGTCCTCGCGCGAGATCATCGCCTCGCTGGCCGCGGGCATGCTCCTGCTCGGGGCTTTCCTGGTCCGCGAGCGGCTGGCCCGCGACCCGATGCTGCCGCTGTCGCTGTTCAGGCGGCGCAACTTCGCAGTCGCGAACACCGAGACGCTCGTGGTCTACGCCGCGCTCGGCGTGTTCTTCTTCTTCCTGATCCTCTTCCTCCAGCAGGTCGCCGGCTACTCGCCGTTGCGCAGCGGTCTGTCGGTCCTTCCGGCCACCATCGTGATGTTCCTGTTCTCGCGTCGCGTCGGGCGACTCTCGGCGCGCTACGGCCCGCGCGTGTTCATGAGCGTCGGCCCGCTGATCGCGTCGGCCGGCCTGCTGCTCGGGCTGCGCATCGGCCGGAGCCCCGGCTACTTCTCGGAGCTGCTGCCCACGGTGGGCGTCTTCGCGATCGGCCTGACGATGACCGTCGCGCCGCTGACCACGACCGTGCTGGCGGGGGTGCAGAGCCAGGGAGCGGGGATCGCCTCGGCGATCAACAACGCGGTGGCGCGGGTCGCCGGCCTGCTCGGCACCGCCGGCGTCGGGGCGCTCGTCGCGGCGCACTTCGGCGCGACGCTTCACGCCCAGCTCGGCGCCGTGAGGCTGGGACGCGCCGGCCGCGCCACGGTCGCGGCCGCCGAGCGCCTCGTCGTCGGCCGCCCGTCGGTGCGCGGTCTGCCGATCCCCGAGGGCCATGCGATCGTGCGCGCCGCGGATGCCGCGTCGGTGTCGAGCTTTCATCTGGGGATCCTGATCGCCGCCGCGCTGCTCGCGCTCGGAGCGCTGATCGGCGCCGTGGGAATCCTCAACCCGCGGGCACCGGCCGCGGAGGCCTGAGCCGGCGCGCTAGGGCAGCAGATCGACGCTTTCCGGCGTGTGGAGGAACCCCGCCTTCGAGCCGGGCGTGGCGGTGTGACCGTACTGCCAGACGATCTTGTTGGTCTTCGGGTCGATCACGATCACGCGGTCGTTGAGCGAGTCGGCGACGAGCACGTTGCCGTCGGCGAGCACGATCGCGAGCGTCGGCCCGTTCAGCTCGCCGGAGCCCGATTTGGGCGAATAGGTCCAGATCACCTTGCCGGCGGTGGCGCTGCCGGTGGCGGCGCTGAGCTCCTCGACGGTTCCCGGGTGCGTGCGGTCGGTGACGATCAGCTTGCCGGGCGCGAACTCGCTGGCGTCGTAGGGCTGGCTGAACCTCGGCAGGCGGGTCTGCGAGACCAGCTGGCCGGCCTTGCTCAGCACGTCGATCCAGCCCGGGTTGCGCTCGGTGACGACGAGTCCGCCATCGCTCGCGGGAACCGCGGCGTCCGGCTCCGCGAAGCTCGCCGGCGGCCTGTGCACACAGGGGCCGTTGCCGAGATGGCTGACCGGGACGTGCGAGGGCTTCCTGACGAACAGGATGCGGCAGTTCCCGAGATCGGCGATCACGATCTGTCCGCTTGCCGTCAGGTGTCCGGTCTGGGGGTCGCGCAGGCGATTGTCCCCGGAGCCCGGAGTATTGGGATGCCCGTAGCTGTAGTTGATCCGGCCGCTGTCCACGCCGCGGAGCAGGACCACCGCGTTGAGATGCTGGGTCACGACGATCGAGCGGCCGGTCGAGCTGAAGTAGGCGTCGCTCGGAGACAGCTCGGGCGATGACCAGACGACGCGGCCGAGCGGTGAAACGACGACCAGGCGGTTGTTGTTGCGGTCGGCGATCAGGACGTTCGTGGGCAGCGCTCCGGCGTCGCTCCCAGCGGCCAGACGGGCCGGCCCTGACCCTGCTCCGGCGGCCTTCGTCGCCGCGGGGACGTTCGACGGCGCCGGCGGGCTACCGCCCCCGCCGGTGACGAGGACGATGATCACGACCAGCGCGATGACCCCGGCGACCAGGACGAGCAGACGCTGTCGGCCGACGCGTCGACGCGCTGCCCGCTCCTCGGCGCGTCGTTGCGCAAGCTCCGCGGGCGATCTGAGCTCCGGCTCGCCCCAGCGCTCCTCCGGCGACTCGTCCCAGATCTCGTCCGAGAGCCCATCCCACGGCTCGTCCGGCAGCCCTTCGAGCGGCTCGTCCGGCAGGCCTTCGGGCGGGTCTTCCGGCGGCTCTTCCGGCGGCCCCTCGGGCGGGTCTTCCGGCGGCTCTTCCGGCGGCCCCTCGGGCGGCTCTTCCGGCGGTTCCGCCATCAGCCGTCCCCACACTCCCCACGTTCGTGGCACATGACACCAAACAGTGTTACGGATCCTGCGCTGCGGAGCGAAAAAAATCGTGCATCGACCCATTGACGGGGGTGGGCACGGCGTCGAACACCGCGACGCCATCCCGCTGCGGTTAGCCGGCCGGCTCGACAGCGGCACGCAGCGCTGCGAGACTGCCTGGCGCGCGAAGGTGAGCGCCGCTGGATGGCTTTTCGCCCGACGAGACCCCAGGAGGCACGATGGACGACAGCGACGTGCAGGATCACATCGAGACGCTCGTCGCCGAGGAGCAGCAGCTGCACGCCGCGGCGGAGCGCGAGGGTGGCCACACGGTCGATGAGCGCGCTCGCCTCGAGCAGATCCGAGTCCAGCTCGATCGCTACTGGGATCTGTTGCGCCAGCGGCGCGCGCACGAGGAGTTCGGGCTCGACCCGGACGAGGCGAGCATCCGCCCCGCCGGCACGGTGGAGCATTACGAGCAGTGACGGGTTCGCCGCCGATCGCGTGAGATTCGCGTCCGCGTTCGGCGGGCCGCGCTTGCATCCACCTCCTCCCTATGCGAACATACGTTCGTATGGTGGCGTGTGTCCTGATCCCCCGCTTCGAGCTCGCAGTCGCCGCCGGAGGGCTCGAGGCGCTCGCCGGCCGTGCGGTGGCGATCGCTCCCGATGGCGGCCCCGGGCCGATCGGCGAGGTCTCCGGTGCCGCCCAGGCCTTCGGCGTGCGCAGCGGAATGGCGCTCGGCGAAGCGCTCGCGCGCTGCCCGCAACTGGAGCTGCTCAGCGCTGACCCGATCGCCGTCGCGGCCGCCTGGGAGCGCACCCTGCGCACGCTGGAGGGAATTGGGGCCGGCGTCGAGCCTCAGCGTCCAGGCCTCGCCTGCTTCTCGCTCGAGGGGCTGCGCGGCCTGCATGGCGGCAGCGATGCACTCGTCCTCGCGGCAGCACGACGCGCGCTCGACCGTCCCGCCCGCCTGGCCGCCGCGCCGACCCGCTTCTGCGCCCTGGCGGGCGCACTCGCAACCCGCCCCCGGCGCACGCTGATCGTCCGCGAGGAGGCGCGCGCATACCTGGCGCCGTTGCCGGTCGCGTTGCTGCGTTCGCGCGGGCGTACCGTGCCGCTGGTGGAAACCCTCGAGCGGCTCGGGATCGCGACGCTCGGCGAGCTCGCGGCGCTCCCGCGCGCCTCGCTCGCCGACCGCTTCGGCGCGGCGGGCGGCGAGGCGCACCGGCTCGCTTGCGGCGAGGACGATCCACCCCGCCCGCGCCGGATCGAGACACCGCTCGAGGAGTCGCTCGAGCTTCCCGAGGCGACTGGCGGACCGGCCCTTGAGCGCGCCCTCGTGGTCCTGATCGACCGCCTGCTCGCGCGACCGGAGCGTCGCGGCCGCACGCTGCGCGCGGCGACGCTTGCGGCGCGGCTGATCGACGGCGGCAGCTGGCGCAGCGGCGTGACCTTTCGCGAAGCCCTCGCCGAGCCACAGCGGATGCGCCTCGTGCTCGCCCCCCGCCTGGCGGCGCTGCCCTCCCCGGCGAGCCTGCTCACCCTCGCCGCCGATCGCTTCGGCCCGCCGGCCGGTGAGCAGCGTGCGCTGCTCGATCAGGCCGTCGAGCATCGACGCGCGCGACTTCGCGAGGCGATCCACCAGATGCGCAGCGCCGCCGGAGCCGACGCTGCCCTGCGCGTCTATTGCCTCGAGCTGGACTCGCGCGTCCCCGAGCGACGGGTGATGCTCACTCCGTTCGAGTCGTGAGCGGACCACGCCGCCTCGCCACCGCTCGCACCGCGCGGGTGCGAGCCGCCCCCGGCGGGCAGCCACTGGCGGTCGACGGACACGCCGTCGCGCACGTGCGCGAATCCTGGCTGGTCGAAGACCGCTGGTGGACCGAGCAGCCGTTGCGCCGCCGCTACTGGGAGCTCGTCAGCGAGTCCGGACGCGACCTCATCGTCTACCACGACCTTGCCGACGGGCATTGGTTTCGCCAACGATGAGCACCGGGCTCGCGCGCGATGACCTACACCGAACTGCACTGCCACTCCGCCTACTCGTTCCTCGACGGCGCCTCGCTGCCCGAGGAGCTCGCCGCCACCGCGCTCGAGCTCGGCTATCGGACGCTCGCCCTGACCGACCACAACGGTGTCCATGGCTCGATGGAGTTTGCCCATGCCGCCCGCGGGCTCGGGTTGCGCCCGATCCACGGCGCCGAGCTGAGCCTCGCCGACGGCCGCCATCTGACGCTGCTGGTCGCCTCCGAGCGCGGCTGGCGCAACCTCTGCCGCCTGCTGACGCTGGCCCACGCCCACACCCGTGAGCGCCCCCGCGACCCAATCCCCCCGGCGATCTCGCTCGCGACGGTCTGCGCGCACGCCGATGGGCTCGTCTGCCTGACCGGCTGCGCGCAGCACGGCGTGCACGACGAAGCCGGCGTGCGGCGGCTGCGCGACGCCTTCGGTCCCGAGCGGTTGCGCGTCGAGTTGCAGCGCCCGTTCCTCGCCAGCGACCGCGCCCGCAACGGTGCGCTCGCCGCGCTCGCCACGCGCCTGGGGCTGCGCTGCGTGGCGACCGGCAACGTCCACGCCCACGCCGCCTCGCGCGTCCCGCTCCAGGACGCCTTCGTTGCGCTGGCGCACCATCTCACGCTGGAGTCCAGCGAGCCGCTGCGCCGCCCCAACAGCTCCCACGTGCTCACCTCCCCGGCGGCGATGGCGGCGCGCTTTCGCGATCATCCACAGGCGGTCGCGGAGAGCAGCATGCTCGCCGAGCAGCTGAACTTCGACCTCGCCGGCGATCTCGGCTACCGCTATCCCGGCGTCGAGGACCAGACCGCACAGCGACGCCTTGCCGAGCTCTGCGGCCGGCGGCTGCGCGAGCGCTACGCGGGGGTGGCGTTGCGCGAATCCCGGGGCCGCCTCGAGCAGGAGCTGTCGGTGATCGAGAAGCTCTCGCTGGCCGGCTTCTTCCTGCTGCACTACGAGATCCTCGAGCTCTCGCGCGAGGTCGCCGCCGAGGTTCGCGGCGCCGACTCGGCCCGCGCGTTGCTGCCCCCGGGCCGCGGCCGCGGTTCCTCGGTCTCCTCGATCGTCTGCTACCTGACCGGCCTTTCGCACATCGATCCGCTCGCCGGCGGGCTTTCGATGGGGCGGTTCCTGAACCCCGAGCTGACCTCGCTGCCGGATATCGACATCGACTTTCCGCGCGATGTGCGCGAGGTCCTGATCCCCCGCGTCCACGAACGCTACGGCCACGACCGCGCGGCGCTCGTCGCGACCTTCCCGAGCTTTCGCGCGCGCGGCGCGATCCGCGAGCTGGGCAAGGCCCTGGGACTGCCGCCGGGCGAGATCGAGCGCGTCGCTCGGGGCGCCGATGGCTTTGGGCACGCCGTCGAGCGCGACCTTTCGAGCGCCCTGGGGACGCGCGCGCACGGCAGTCGCTGGAGGTGGCTGGCCCGACTCGCGCAGGAGGCGCTCGGGCTGCCGCGCCACATCTCCCAGCATCCGGGAGGAATGATCGTCTCAACCCAGCCGCTGATCGACTGCTGCCCGGTGCTGCCGGCCGCGATGGAGGGTCGCCAGCTCGTCCAGTGGGACAAGGATTCATGCGCCGATGCCGGTTTCCTGAAGATCGACCTGCTCGGGCTCGGGATGCTCTCCGCCGTCGAGCGCGCCGTCGAGTCGATCGCCCGCACGCGCGGCGAGCGGATCGACCTCTCGCGAATCCGCTTCGACGATCCCGCGACCTTCGCCGCGATCGGGCGCGCCGAGACGACCGGCGTCTTCCAGATCGAGAGCCGCGCGCAGATGCAGTCGCTGCGACGCACCCGCCCGGAGAACCTCGCGGAGCTGGCGGTGCAGGTCGCGATCATTCGCCCGGGCCCGATCCAGGGCGGCGCGGTGAATCCCTACATCGAGCGGCGCCAGCGGCTGCGCGAGGACCCCTCCTACGAGCCACCGTGCCTGCACCCCTCCCTGGCCGGCGTGCTGCGCGAGACGCTCGGCACGATCATCTTCCAAGACCAGGTGCTCGAGGTCGCACAGGCCTTCGCCGGCTTCGGCCCCGGCGAGGCAGACGGGCTGCGCCGCGCGATGAGCCGCAAGCGCGCGAGCGTCGCAATCGAGCGTTACCGCCAGCGCTTCATCGAGGGCGCCGCCGCCCACGTCGGCGCGCCACAGGCGCTCGCGCAACGGGTCTGGGAGATGGTCGCGGGCTTCGCCGGCTTCGGCTTCCCGAAGGCGCACAGCGCCGCCTTCGGCCTGCTCGCCTACCAGTCCACCTGGCTGCGCGTCCATTACGGCCCCGAGTTCCTCTGCGCGCTGCTCAACGAGCAGCCGATGGGCTTCTATCCGCCCGACAGCCTCGCCCACGAGGCGCAGCGGCGGGGGATCCCGCTGCGTGCCGTCGACGTCAATGTCTCGCTCGCCGAGTGCTCGGTCGAGGGTGGCGGGGCGGTGCGGATCGGGCTCGGCTACGTGCGCGGCGTACACGCCGAGGAGGTCGCGGCGCTCGTCCGTGCACGCGAGGAGGGCGGGCCGTTCGGCAGCGTCTCCGAACTGGCCGCACGCGTTCCCGCAGCGCGCTCCTCGCTCGAGCAACTCGCCTGGTCGGGCGCCTGCGACGCGCTGGCCGGCGAGCGCCGGCGCGCGCTGTGGGACCTGGGTGTCGCGACCCCCGGCCACCGCGTCCCCGGCGGCACCCAGCTTGCCCTCGCACTCGACGCCGGGGAGACCCCTCGGCTCCGCGAGCTGGGTCGCTGGGAGCTGCTGCTCGCCGACTACGCCACCTCCGGGGTGACCCTGAACGACCATGCGCTGGCGATCCTGCGCCCGCGCCTGGACGGGGTCGCCACGAGCGCCCAGCTGGCCGGGATACGCCATGGGGCGCAGGTCACGGTTGCCGGCCTGGTGGTCGCCCGTCAGCGCCCGGAGACGGCGAGCGGGGTCGTCTTCATGCTGCTCGAGGACGAGTACGGCCCGGTCAACCTGATCGTCACACCCGCCCTCTACGAGCGCCGCCGCCACCTCGTCCGGGCCGAGCCGTTGATCCTCGCCCACGGTCGCCTCGAGCGACCGCCGGCCGGGGGCGGCACGATCAATGTGCTCGTCCGCGATCTGCGCACGCTCGACGAGGAACTGGCCGGGATCGCCGCGGCGCCGGTCGCGCGGCTGCCCGAACGCGAGGCCCGCCCGAGCGCTCAGGAGCCGGCTGAGCGCCAGGTCGCCGCCGCGGGCTTTCGCGCCGTCGCGCCGCCGGTGCAGAGCTTCGGCGGCGGACGCCGGCGCTGACCGGGGTTCGCCGCCCGCTCAGACCGGACGCCGCGCCCGGTCTGAGACGAGCAGCAGCAGGGCGAGCAGGACGAAGTTCATCACCACCGAGGATCCCCCGTAGGCCACGAACGGCAGCGTCACGCCGGTCAGCGGGATCACCGCGGTCACCCCGCCAACGATCACGAAGACCTGCATCGCGATGATGAACGCGAGCCCGGTCGCGAGCAGCTTGGAGAACGAGTCGCGGGCGAGCGTCGCGATCTTCAGCCCGCGGACGATGAACAGCAGGTAGGTGAGCAGCAGCGCGATGGCCCCGACCAGCCCGATCTCGTTGGTGATCACGGCATAGATCGAGTCGCTCGGCGTCTCGGCCACCGGCAGCAGCCCCGATCCGATCAGCGACTTGTCGAACCCGACGCCCAGCAGGCCGCCGTCGGCCTGCGCGAACAGCCCGTTGGCCAACTGGTAGTCGATGCCCTTGTAGAGCGTCGGATTGATCGGGTTCGGGTTCTCCCAGGCGATCACGCGCGCGTTGATGTGCGGCACGTGCGTGCCGAGGTAGTACGCACCGCCGGCGAACAGCAGCAGCCCGATGAACGGGAACGAGAAGCGCCCGGTCGCCACGTAGAGCAGCGCCAGGAACACGCCGAAGAACATCAGCGACGTGCCGATCTCGCGCGTCACCAGCAGCATCGCCATCGCCGAGCCCCAGACCAGCAGCAACGGCCCGAACTGCTTCATCGGCGGGATCGTGACCCAGAGGATTCGCCGGCCGGCGGTGACCAGGACCTGGCGGTTGTCGCGCAGGTAGGAGGCGAGGAAGATGACGATCGCGATCTTGCCCAGCTCCGAGGGCTGGAAGCTGATCGGCCCGAGGTGGACGGCCAGGTAGGCCCCGTTGACCTGTCCGCCGATCCCCGGCAGGCGCGGCAGCAGCAGGCTGCCGACGCCGGCGATCGCGATCAGGTAGCGGTAGTTCTCCAGTTGCAGGTAGCGCCCGCCGCGGAACGCGACGATGGTCACGGCGAACAGCGCCAGGCCGACGACGAACCACTGCGCCTGGTCGCGCGCGAGCGTCGGGTTGATCCGGTAGATCATCACGATCCCGACGCTGGCGAGCGCCGCGGCGAGCGGGAACAGATACGGGTCGGCGTGGGGCAGCGCCCGCCGGATCACCAGGTGCCCGGCCAGGCACAGCGCGAGGAACACGCCGCCGTAGGTGAGCGACACCGTCGACAGCTGGTTGTCGGACTGGATGAAGATCGCCGCGAAACCGGCGGTCACCAGCAGGGCCGCCGGCACGAGCCCGAGCAACTCCCGATTGCGCGCGCTGAACACCGCAGGAGGTTACGCGTCGAGCGCCGCGTTGACCAGCGCGTCCGCCTGCCCGTTCTGCTCGCGCGGAACCGAGCGGATCGACCAGCGGTCGAAGGCGCCCAGCGCCGCGATGGCCTCGCGGTGCAGTGGGCGCATGTCGGGATGCTTGACGCGGTAGGCCCCGGTCAGCTGCTTGGCGACCAGCTCGGAGTCGTTGATCAGCTCGACCTCG
Source organism: Solirubrobacteraceae bacterium (assembly GCA_035535075.1). GTDB lineage: Bacteria > Actinomycetota > Thermoleophilia > Solirubrobacterales > Solirubrobacteraceae > Palsa-513. The sequence goes on along the minus strand of DATLQS010000011.1, from coordinate 47,237 downwards.
GTCGCGCCGAGCTCGCGCGCGCGGCGCAGGCCGAGCAGCAGGCCGCGGTACTCGGCGACGTTGTTGGTGGCCACCCCGAGCAGCTCGCTGGCCTCGGCGAGCAGCTCCCCGTCGGATGAGGAGATGATCGCCGCACCGGCGGCGGGCCCCGGGTTTCCCCGCGAACCGCCGTCGACGTGGATCACGACCTTCACGCCGTGCTGGTCAGCGATGCCTCGCCGTGCAGCGCGGCGAAGTCTCCGTTCACTCGGCGACGGCGGCGATCACGGATCACGCGCTGGGGCACCGCCGCGTCCGGCGTGCGGCGCTGGCGGCGCTCGCCCTGACGGCGATCGACGATGACCGTCATCTCGGGATCATCGGCGTAGTGGGCGGCGAGCCGTTCGAGCAGCTCGCCTTGCAGTTCACGTGGCACGACGGAATAGGGCATGGCGTCAGCTTACACCGCGAGCGCAAGCCGACCGTCAGGATCGGCAGCGGCGTTGGCCTCGGCCAGGTCGCTCTCGAGCTCGGTCAGCTCGTAGCCCTGGCCGCGCCGGTGCACGATGTCACCCTCGAGGTCGGCCTCGAAGCGGTACCAGCACAGCTCCCACGCGGCCAGGATCTCGACGACGACGTCGCCGTGCGACGGTCCGACACGCACATACGGCGCGCCCAGCGAGCGGATCACGCCGGCGAGCGTCTTGGGATGCTCGCTGGCGTTGAACAGCGCGACGGCACGGGCGAGCTGGCCGCGCTGGTCGGCCGGCACCGCGTGCACGTGGCGCTCGGACACGGCGACCTCGGGCTGTTCGGGCGACCGCGGGCGCTCGGCCAGGCCGTGGCCCTCCTCCAGCCGTGCGCGCAGCCGGCCGACGAGCGAGCGCGCCCGCACCGTGCGCGTCTGTGCCACGTCGGCGATCGACGTTCCTTCGCGGACCCAGCCCTCGTCGAGCGCCCGGTCGGTGCACAGCTCGCAGACCGTGTGCAGTGCGGATCCGTCGCGAAACGCCGCGGCGTGCTCGCCGCGCAGCAGCGAACGGCCGCAGATCTCGCACATCTCCGGCTGGTAGCTGGTCTGCAGTTGGCGGGTGGCCACGCTGCTCACCTTAGCGCAGCGCAGCGGATCCGCGGACGACTGATCGGGGGCCTCAGGCGCGCACCGGTTCCTCGGCGGCGGCGCCGAGGACCTTCGAGACGAGGTGGGCGGGCACCTCCTCGTAGCGCAGGAACTCCATCGTGTAGTCGCCCTGGCCGCCGGTGATCGAGCGCAGGTCGGGGGCGTAGCCGAGCAGCTCGGCCATCGGCAGCTCGGCCTTGATCTCGGTCATCGCGCCGCTCGGCTCCATCCCGTGCGGGCGGCCGCGGCGGCCGTTGAGGTCGCCGATGACGTCGCCGACGGTGTCCTCGGGGACGGTCAGCGTGACCAGCATGATCGGCTCGAGCAGGACCGGGTTTGACTGCTCGAGCGCCTGCTTCATCGCCAGCGCGCCGGCCAGCTTGAACGCGAGCTCGGAGGAGTCGACGGTGTGGAACGAGCCGTCGAACAGGGTGACGCGCACGTCCTTCACCGGGTAGCCGGCCAGCACGCCGTGCTCCATCGCCTCGCGCACCCCCTTTTCGACCGCGGGGATGTAGGACCCGGGAATCGCCCCGCCCTTGATCCGGTCGATGAACTCGAAGCCGCCGCCGGGCTCGAGCGGCTCGATCTCGATGTGGCAGTCGCCGAACTGGCCGCGACCGCCGGACTGCTTCTTGTGGCGCCCGTGGGCCTTGGCGCCCGAGCGGATCGTCTCCTGGTAGGGGACGCGCGGCGGCTTCAGCGTCACCTCGGCGCCGAAGCGCGAACGCAGCCGATCGACGATCACCTCGACGTGAATCTGCGAGAGCCCGGCGACGATCTGTTGACCGGTCTGCGCGTCGCGGTGCAAGTCGATCGTCGGATCCTCCTCCTGCAGCCGACGCAGCGAGCTGAACACCTTGTCCTCGTCGCCCTTGGTCTTCGGCTCGATGGCGAAGGCCATGACCGGCGCCGGCAGCCGCTCGGCGGGCATCTTGATCGGCTCATCGCGCGCCGCGAGCCAGTCGCCGGCGCGCGTGTCCTTGAGCTTGGCCACACCGCCGATGTCGCCCGGTCCGAACGCGTCGGCGTTCGTCGTGCCCTTGCCGGCAAAGACGATCAGCTGCCCGATCCGCTCCTTGGAGTGCGCCCGTGTGTTGGCCAGCTGGGTGTCATGCGCGAGCGTCCCCTGGTACACGCGCAGCAGGTTGATGCGCCCGGCGAACGGGTCGGCGCGGGTCTTGAAGACATAGGCGAACAGCTCGCGATCGGCGACCGGCTCGAGCGTGACCTCGTCGGTCGCGAACGCCCCGTGCTCGACGGGTGACGGCAGATCCTCGACGATCGCCTCGAGCAGGCGGTTGGTGCCGAGGTTGCGTGTCGCGACGCCGCAGACCACCGGGAAGATCGAGCCGTGGTTGGTTCCGCGCTTGAGCGCCTCGACGATCTCCTCGTGGGAGATCTCGGCACCCTCGAGGTAGCGTTCCATCAGCTCATCGGAGACCTCGGCGACCTCGTCGAGCAGCTTCTCGCGGTATTCCTCGGCGCGAGCCCGCTCCTCGGCCGGGATCTCGATCTCGGTGGCATTGCCGCGAGCGGCGCCCTCGTAGCGGTAGGCACGCATGTCGACGAGGTCGATCACGCCGCTGCACTCCTGCTCGCTGCCGATCGGGATCTCGGTTGCCACGACGTGCTGGCCGAACGCCGCCTTGAGCGTCTCCAGCGCGCGGTAGAAGTCGGCCCGCTCGCGGTCGAGCATGTTGACGAACAGCATCCGCGCGATGTCGTGCTCGGCGGCGACCTTCCACAGCCGCCGCGTCGTGACCTCGGCGCCCATCACGCCGTTGATCACGAAGATCGCCGACTCGCAGACCCGCAGCGCCCCCAGCGCGTCGGCGACGAAGCTCGGCTCCCCGGGCGTGTCGAGCAGGTTGATCTTGCGCCCCGACCACTCGAACGAGCTGAGCGTCATCGAGATCGACATCTGGCGGGCCTGCTCGTCGGCCTCGGTGTCGGAGGCGGTCGTGCCGTCGGTCACGCTGCCGAGCCGAGCCAGCACCCCGGCCTCAAACAGCAGCGCCTCGTGCAACGAGGTCTTGCCGGCTCCGCGATGGCCGACGAGGGCCACATTGCGAATCGCGTCCGCGCTGTACGCCATGCGATATCTCCTCTCCTTCGGGGGCGCTCAACATAGCGCGATCCCGCACCGGCCGAAAGAGTCTCTCAGCGTGTCGTGGTCAGGTGGGAGCGCAGGCCGAGCACGGCCTTGGTGTGCAGCTGCGACACGCGCGACTCGGTCACCCGCAGAACCTCGCCGATCTCCCGCAGCGTCAGGTTCTCGTAGTAGTACAGCGCGATCACCAGCTTCTCCCGCTCCGGGAGCCGCTCGAGCGCTTCGGCGATGCGGTCGCGCAGCTCGTTCTGCTCGACCATCCGCTCGGGGTTGGGAGCGTTGGGGTCGTTCAGCGTGTCGAGCAGCGAGATGCTCTCGCCGCTGGAATTCGACGGGCTCCACAGCTCGTCGAGCGCGCTGATCGACGAATTGGCGATCTGCAGCAGCGCTCCGCGGAAGTCCTCGATGCTCATCTCGAGCTCGCCGGCGAGCTCCTCCTCGGTCGGCACGCGCTGCAGCCTCGCCTCGAGCTTGACGTTGGCGCGCTCGATCTGGCGAGCCCGCGCGCGGACCGAGCGCGGGACCCAGTCGAGCGCGCGCAGCTCGTCGAGAATGGCGCCCTTGATGCGCGTGATCGCGTAGGTCTCGAAGCGGATCTCGCGGCTGAGATCGAAGCGCTCGATCGCCGAGATCAGGCCACCCAGGCCATAGGAGATCAGGTCGGCTTCGTCGACATGCGCCGGCAGCCCGGCACCCATGCGCCCGGCGACGTATTTGACCAGCGGCGAGTACGCCACCACGAGCCGGTCGCGCGCCTTCTGGTCATCTGAGGTCTTGAAGCGCCGCCACAGGTCACGGAGCTCAACCGCTTTTACGTTTGTCTGCACCGAGGTCTCCCGAATCCCGCTGACCGAACTACGCTCTCGGGTGACTGCTGGCGTAGGCGCGTCTCAGTCGCGCGGACTCTACTTGAGTGTAGACCTGCGTCGTCGAAATGCTCGAGTGCCCGAGCAGCTCCTGGATCGCGCGCAGGTCGGCGCCGCCGTTCAGCAGATGGGTCGCGAAGGAGTGGCGGAGGGCGTGCGGATGCACCGCGCTGCCCAGCCCGGCCCGCGCCGACCAGATCCGCAGCCGCCGGCGGACATCGGAGGTCGACAGCGGGCGACCGGATTTCGAGAGCAGCAGCGCCGGCTCTTCGTCGTGGGCGAGCGCCGGGCGAGCGCGCTCGAGATAGTGGCGCAGCGCACGCGCCGCCGGCTCCCCGACCGGCACCAGGCGGGTCTTTGAGCCCTTGCCCTCGATCCGCACGTGCTCGGCATCGAAGTCCACCGAGTCGACCGTCAGCCGCACCAGCTCCTCGGCCCGCAGGCCCGAGGCGTAGGCCAGCTCAAGCATCGCCCGATCACGCAATTCGAGCGGCGTGGCCGAGCCGATTCGATCAAGCAGCACCGTCAGATCCTCGGGGCGCAGGACGTGTGGCAGCGCACGGGGACGCTTCGGCAGCGTCAGCAGATCGGCCGGATTGGAATCGAGCAGCCCGTGCTCGCGCAGCATTCGGTAGAAGGACCGCAGCGACGCCACGTTGCGGGCCAGCGAGCTGGGGCCGAGGCCGCCCTGCGACAGCGACGCGGCGTAGCGGCGCAGGCCGCGGACGTCGACGGCGGGCGGCTCGAGACCGTGGCCGACGCACCAGTCGGCAAACCGCGCCAGGTCACCGCCGTAGGCGCGGCGCGTCTTTTCGGCCGCCGCGCGGGTCCGCAGGTCGGCGTCGAAGGCGCGCAGCGCGTCCGCCCAACGGTCGGCCAGCGGGCTTGCAACGTTTGTTGCAGCGGTTGTCGCCATTGTTGCTTGTTCGCCGGGGGTCCCGGCACCCCTTCCGTCGAGCTTTGCGTGCCCAGGGCGCGCTCGCGCCGCGCCGGCGAGTGGCGTGGCGGTCCGCCGGCCGCTCGTCAGCTGGTGATCGCGCCGTGCGACGCGCTCGACACGCTCCGCGCGTACTTCTTCAGCACACCGGTCAGGTCGGGGTTCTCCGGCGGCACGTAGGCCGCGACACGCGCGGCGATCTGCTCATCGCTGAGCGCGACGTCGATCCGCCGCGCGTCGACGTCGATCGTGATCTCATCGCCGTCCGCCACCGCGGCGATCGGGCCGCCGCGGACCGCTTCGGGCGCGAGGTGGCCCGCCATCAGTCCGTGCGTGGCGCCGGAGAAGCGCCCGTCGGTCAGCAGCGCCACGTGCTCGCCCAGACCGGCGCCGTTGAGCGCCGCCGTCACGGCGAGCATCTCGCGCATGCCCGGGCCGCCGGCCGGACCCTCGTTGCGGATCACGATGACGTCGCCGGCGTCGATCGAGCCGTGGGTGACGGCGGCCATCGCTGCCTCCTCGGCCTCGAACACCCGCGCCGGCCCGCGGTGGTGGCGGCGCTCGTGCCCGGCGAGCTTCATCACCGCGCCCTCCGGAGCCAGGTTGCCGCGCAGGATCGCGAGACCCCCGCTCGGCTTGATCGGAGCCGAGAGCGGGCGGATCACCTGCTGACCCGCCGTCTCCTTCGCCGTGGCGGCGATCTCGCCGATCGTCGCGCCGGTGACCGTCGGCGCATCTTCGTGCAGCAGCCCGGCCTGCGCCAGGCGCTGGGCGAGCAGCGCGACGCCGCCGGCTCGGTACAGGTCGACGGCGACGAAGCGGCCGCCCGGCTTCAGGTCGCACAGCAGCGGCGTGCGCTCGCTGATCGCGTCGAAGTCGTCGATCTCGAGCTCGACGCCGGCCTCGCGGGCCAGCGCGAGCAGGTGCAGCACCCCGTTGGTCGAGCCGCCGCTCGCGGCGACGGCGGCGATCGCGTTCTCGATCCCGTGACGGGTGATCAGGGCGCTCGGGCGCAGCCCGCGGCGCAAGACGTCCACGACCAGCGCTCCGGCGGCACGCGCGACCTCCGGCTTGCTCGGCTCCTGGGCCGGCATCAGCGAATCGCCGATCGGCGAGATCCCGAGCATCTCGTAGGCCATCGCCATCGTGTTCGCGGTGAACTGGCCGCCGCACGCCCCGGCCCCCGGCGAGGCGACGCCCTCGAGCTCGGCGAGCTCCTCGTCGGTCATCGTGCCCGCCGCGTGCGCACCGATGGCCTCGAAGACGTCCTGGATCGTGACGTCGTGGCCCTGGAAGCGCCCTGGCGGGATCGAGCCGCCGTAGAGCATCACGGCGGGCACGTCGAGGCGAGCGAGCGCCATCACCGTCCCGGGGATCGTCTTGTCGCAGCCGGACAGCGCGATCATCGCGTCGAAATAGTGTCCGCGGCCGACCAGCTCGATCGAGTCGGCGATCACCTCGCGCGAGACCAGCGACGTCTTCATGCCGGCGGTCCCCATCGTGATCCCGTCGGAGATCGCGATCGTGTTCAGCTCCATCGGCGTGCCGCCCGCCTCGCGGATTCCCTCCTTGACCTGGGCGGCGAGCGCACGCAGATGGAAGTTGCACGGCATCGTCTCGATCCACGTCGAGGCGACGCCGATGATCGGCTTGGCGAGCGCCTCGTCGTCATAGCCGATGCCCTTCAGGTAGGCGCGCGCGGCCGCGCGCTCAGGCCCGTCCGTGAGCTGGCGGCTACGGTGTTTGAGGTCGAATCCGTTGGCGGCGCTCACGGAGCCGGAACACTACCGGCGTCCGTGCTCCGCCGCTGGAGGCGTTCGTGGTCCCAGCGAGCGAGCGCCGCGATGTCCGCCCGCACGGCGTGCGGATCGAGCGCGCGCCCCGCGAGGTGCAGGTTCGCGTTCTCGATCAGCCGCTGCTCGTCGCCGGTCAGCGCCATCCACTTGGCCAGCACGTCATCGGAGGCGGGCAGGCGGGTGCTGCCGAACGGCCGCTCGGCGTCGGGAAACTCGACGCAGTACTCGCTGAGCAGCCGCGCGCTCGTGGGGACGTAGGCGACGATCGGCTTGTGCGGATAGATCAGATACGCGTACGGCGCCACGCCGTGACCCGCTCCCATCCCGGAGCCGGCACGGCCCCAGACGCGGAGGAAGCCGAGGTCGCGGTACATCGCCCAGTCGTCATCGCCGACACACGAGCGCAGCAGCTCGCGCGCCCGCTGCTCGGCGCGCCGCTCGCGTCCCGGGTCATAGGCGGCGATGTCCTCCGCGCGGCCCGCAGCGACCCGCACACGCCAGCTGACCAGTGACCGCTTGACCGCGGACGCGGCGACCTCCGCCGTCAGCACGATGGCCACGACCGCACACGCGCCGAGCGCGACGAGCACGAGCGCCCCTCAGCCGCCGCCGGCCGCGCGCGGGAAGAAGATCACCCGCTCGGCGTCGCGGGGAACCTCCTCGAACGCGCGCACGAGCTCCGCCTGGCGTCGGCCGTCGGAGGCGACGATCGGGACCGCGGCCCACATCCCCTGTTCGAGCTGGGCGCGAAACGCCGCGATCAGCTCCTGCTCCTGCTCCGCGACCTCGACATCACCCTCGGCGATCAACACCTCACCATGCCCGGGTTTCATCCGGAGCAGCCGCATCCGCCGATTATCGCAAACGCCGCGCCAAGCACCGACATTCGGGCGCGACGCTCATGCGCGGCCCGCCGGCGGCGAGCGCGGCGATCCGGCGGTCGACGCCGCCGACGGCCCGCGAGCGCCAGCGCTGACGCCGCGCCGCGCGCCGCGCTCGTCGGTGTCGCCTCGCACCACGACAAGTCGTTGGTCATACGGCGAGCGTGGCCGCGCGCCGGCGAGAAACGCGGCGACCTCGCGCAGACTGCCGAGGCCGGCGACGGGCAGCCGTCCGGCGCCGCGCGCCCGGTGCAGATCGCCGCACGCGACGATCAACCCGGCGAGCCCCGCGCCATCGGCGGCTTCCGCGGCGGCGTCCGCTGACTCGCACGGCCGCAGGTCGCCGCCGAGGCCGAGCTCGGCGAACACGCCGATCCGGGCGAGACGATCGGCGTCGATGTGCCGCTCGGCCGCGAGCACGCAACAGGCGAGCACGAGATCGAGCTCGGGGCCGCCCCGGCGCGTCGCCGCGGGCGCCAGGTTCACCGTCACCCGTTTGCGCGGGAAGCCGAAGCCGCTGTTCAGCACGGCCGCCTGGACACGCTCGCGCGCATCGCGCGCGGCACCGCTGCCCAGGCCGATCACCGAGAAGGCCGGCAGCCCGCCGCGCGTGTCGAGCTCGACGTGGACGTGCTCGGCGATCCCGCGGTTGATCGCGAAGCTGTGGGCGTGGACGAGCATCGCCGCATCACAGCAGGCGACGGGGCTGGAACTCGGCGATCGGCGCCGGTGGCCGCGCGCTTCACATTGCCGTCTCGTTTTCGTCGCACCTCTTCATCAACCGCCGCACGCCGGGCCGCTAGCGTCGCGAGGTGGCACAGACCGCCAACCAGATCGTCGGCCGCCTCGGCGAGCGGCTCGCGCTCGAGCACTACGAACGCCTGGGCTTCCGGCTGATCGATCGCAACTGCCGCACCCGTGCCGGCGAGATCGACCTCGTCGTCTGCGACGGCCGTACGACGATATTCGCCGAGGTCAAGACGCGACGCAGCGGCGGGCTCGACCCGCTGCTCTCGCTGACCGCCGTCAAACGACGGCGGATGCGCGGGCTCGCCGCCGCCTGGCTTGCCGACCACCCGCACCGGCCGCATACGCCCGCGGTGCGGATCGACGCGGTCGCGGTGGTCGTCGACGACCGCGGCGCGCTCGTCGCGCTCGAGCAGTTCGAGGACGTCGCGTGAGCGCCTACAGCGCGAGCTGCTGGTACGCGCTCGACTGGAACGACAGCCGATGCAGCGGCGAGACGCCCTCGCGCGCGATCGCGGCACGATGCTCGGGCGTCGAGTAGCCGACGTGCGTCGCGAAGTGCCAGCCCGGGTGGCGCTCGTCGGCGCGGCGCATGAAGCGGTCGCGCGTGACCTTGGCGACGATCGAGGCGGCGGCGACCGCCGCGCTCGTGGCGTCGCCATTGACGATCGCGCGCTGCTCGAAGCCAAACTCGGGCACCGCGAAGCCGTCGATCAGGCACAGCACGCCGGGGCCTGCCACGCCCCGCAGCGCGTCGCGCAGGGCCTCGAGATTCATCACGTGGAGCCCGCAGTCGTCGATGCTGCGCACCGACCGCGTCACGACGACGACGCGGCGTGCGCACGCCAGGACGCGCGGATACAGCTCCTCGCGCGCCGCGTGGTCGTGCTGCTTGGAGTCGTTCAGCGCGCTCAGCGAGCGCAGCTCGCGGGTCGTCAGCGTGGCGTAGTCGAACAACACCGCCGCGGCGACGAGCGGCCCGGCGAGGCAGCCCCGCCCGGCCTCGTCGGCGCCGGCCACGAGCCGCACCGACAGCGCCCGGTCGAAGGCGAACAGGCGGTGGCCGCTCGCGCGCCGCCGGGCCGAGCGCCGCGCCCTGGCGCTAGAGGAAGCCGATTCGGTCGGGCGGCCAGTAGGTGAAGAACGCTGCTCCGATGATCCATGCTCGGGGGACCGGTCCCCAGAACCTGCTGTCGTCGGAGAAGTCACGGTTGTCGCCCATCATGAAGTAGTAACCGGCCGGAATCGTAATCGGCGCCGGGTAGTTGCAGTCGGTGTTGTTCTGGCAACCCGCGAAGTTCGCGAACGGCTCATGCTGGCGCTTGCCGTTGAGGATCACGTGGCCGTTGACGATCGCGATCGTGTCGCCGGGCCCGGCGACCACCCGCTTGATGTAGTTCTCGCTCGACTGCTTGGCGGTCGGACGCGAACAGGCCTGGCCGGACTTGCGCGCGACCACGCCGCACTGTTCCGCGGCGGCGCCGGCCGGCGGATGGAAAACGACGATGTCGCCCACCGATGGTGCGAAGAAGTCGTTGCCGATGCGGTCGACGAGGACGCGCTGGCCGACGTTCAGCGTCGGCTCCATCGAGCCGCTCGGAATGCGGTACGGCTTGATGACGAACGCCTGGATGCCGAACGCGAGGCCGAGGGCCAGAGCGACGATCAGTACGAACTCGACGACCTGGTTGCCGCGAGCCAGGCGCCGGAGCTTCACGCCGGCTCTTCGGGGGAGTCGGCCACCGGCTCCACCCCCGCGGCATCCTCACTCGACTCCGTCAGGTCTTCCTCGCTCGGCGCCTCTGCGCTGCCGGCCTGGGGCTCCCCGAGCTCGACGGCGGTGTCCGAGGCCTCCTCGGTGTCCGAGGCCTCCTCCTCGGCGGGCGCCGCCTCGGGCGCCGGCGCGTGCAGCAACCCGGGCTCGACGACCACCTCGGGGCCGACGTAGCCGCGTTCGCGCACGCGGGCCGCCTTGCCGACGCGATCGCGCAGGTAGTACAGCTTCGCGCGCCGCACGTCGCCACGCGCCGCGACCTCGATCCGCTCGATCTTCGGCGAGTGCAGCGGGAACGTGCGCTCGACGCCGACGCCGAAGGACTGCTTGCGGACGGTGAAGGTCTCGCGCGCGCCGTGCCCCTGCCGCTTGATCGCGACGCCCTCGAAAACCTGGGTCCGCCGGCGGGTGCCCTCGATGACGATGAAATGCACGCGCAGGCGATCGCCGGCGCGAAAGTCGGGGACCCGGCGCAGCTGAGCGCGCTCGATGGTGTCGATGACAGTGCTCATGGCAAAAAGAAGGCGCACACGACGAGCACGCCGGCGCGCCCTCGAATCCTAGCGCGCACGCTCACGCCCCGCGCCCGCGCCGTTGGTCGCTCGGCGGCGCGCCGAGCTCGCGGGCGCGCTCGAGCCGCCAGCTGCGGATCGCCTCGTGGTGCCCCGACAGCAGGATCTCGGGCACGCTCCAGCCGCGAAACACGGCCGGGCGCGTGTACTGGGGGTACTCGGGCAGTCCCTCGAGAGCCGGGCTGAAGGACTCCTCCAGCGCCGAGCCCGGGTGACCCAGGGCACCCGGCAGGCGGCGCAGCACGGCGTCGGCGCAGACCATCGCGGCCAGTTCGCCGCCGGCCAGGACGTAGCGCCCGACCGACACGACGTCGCTTGCGAAGTGCTCCACGATGCGCTGGTCGAAGCCCTCGTAGCGCCCGCACAGGAACGTCAGCGCCGGCTCGCCGGCGAACTCCGCGACGAGCGCATCGTCGAGCAGGCGTCCCGCCGGGCTGAGCGCGATGACCCGCCGGCGGCTGCGCAGCTCGACCGGATCGCAGCCGTAGTGGCTGCGCAACGCCGCGTCGATCACGTCGACCCGCAGCACCATGCCGGCGCCGCCGCCGAACGGCGCGTCATCGACCTGGCCGCCGCCGAGCGGGGTGTGGTCGCGCGGGTTGATCAGCGTCAACGTCGTGCCGGCCGCCAGCGCGTTCGCCACGTGGCGCTGCGTACGAAACCAGTCGAACCAGTCCGGGAACAGCGTGACGACGTCGAGCTTCATTCGGCCTCCCCGAGGAAGCGCAGGTCGATGTCGATGCGCGCCCGCGACACATCGACGGCGCGGACCGCGTCGCGGACCAGCGGAACGAGCAGGTCGGGTCCGCCGCCGGAGCGCTCGACCTCGAGGCACTCGCACGACGGCAGCGCCATCAGCCGGCGCACGACCCCCAGTTCGCGCTCGCCATCGAAGACGCGCGCGCCCTCCAGCTCCTCGGCCCACCACTCGTCGGGCCCCAGCGCCGGGCGCGGCCCGCTGTCGATGTGCAACTGCTGACCACGCAGCGCGTCGGCACCGTCGCGGTCGTCGCAGCCCTCGACGCGGATGATCGGCCGCCGGTCGGTCCCGGCGCGACGCACGATGGCGCGCTCGCTGCCGGCCAGCGTCACGGTTGCGCCGAGGACGAGCAACGACGCGTCAGGCACGCCGACGTAGAAGCTTCCATCGAGCCCGTGGGGCCGTCCGACGACGCCGGCGACCGCCACCCCGGCCCACCTAGTCCACGATGTCGACGAGCACGCGCTGGCCGTCGCTGGCCGCGGCGGCGCCGACCACGGTGCGCAGCGCCTGGGCGGTGCGCCCGCCCCGTCCGATGACCTTGCCGTAGTCGTCGGGGCCGACCGCGAGCTCCAGGATCACGCTGCCGTCGCGCTCCTCGAAGCGCTCGACCGCGACCTGCTCGGGGTCATCGACCAGGCCCTCGGCGAGATATTCGAGCAACTCGGTCGGATCCACGGCGCCGGCCCGGCCGCTCAGCTGGGAATGCCGTGGATGCGCAGCAGCTTGCGCACCGTCTGCGACGGCTGTGCGCCGCGCGCGAGCCAGTCCCGCACCCGCGGCTCGTCGAGCGTGATCGTCGACGGGTTGGTCTGCGGGTTGTAGTGCCCGACGGTCTCGATCACGCGCCCGTCCCGTTTCGAGCGCTGGTCGGCGACGACGACGCGCCAGACCGGATCCTTGCGTCCGCCGACACGGGTCAGCCTCAGTCGTACAGCCACGTTGTCCCTTCGATCATTGGAAAGCGATCCACCACCTTAGCTGACCGGGCACCCCCGGAGCCCCGCCGGGCGCTCAGCGATTCTGGCGCATCAGCGCCCCGAGATCGGGCATCCGGCCCCGCCCCATCTGGCGCATCACCTTGCGCACCTGGGCGAACTGCTTGACGATCTGGTTGACGGCCTGGACGTTGGTCCCCGACCCGCGGGCGATCCGCAGCCGCCGAGAGCCTTTGATCAGCTCCGGCCGGCGGCGCTCCTCGGGGGTCATCGAGAGGATGATCGCCTCGATCCGGTCGAGCTCGCGCTCGTCGACCTTCATCCCGCGCATCTGCGCGCCAACGCCGGGGATCATCCCCAGCAGGCCCTGCAGCGGCCCCATCCGGCGCATCGTCCGCAGCTGGCCGAGGAAGTCCTCGAGGTCGAACTCGCCGGCCTTGAGCCGCTGCTCGAGCACCTTGGCGTCGCGTTCGTCGACCTCGCGGCCGGCCTTCTCGATCAGCGTCAGGACGTCTCCCATGCCGAGGATCCGCTGGGCCATGCGATCGGGGTGGAAGCGCTCGAACTGGTCGAGCTTCTCGCCGGTCGAGGCGAAGAGGATCGGCCGGCCGGTCACCGCGCGCACCGACAGCGCGGCGCCGCCGCGCGCATCGCCGTCCAGCTTGCTCAGCACCACGCCGTCGAAGGCCACCGCCGCGGCGAACTGCTCGGCCACGTTGACCGCGTCCTGACCGGTCATCGCGTCGAGCACCAGCAGGACCTGATCGGCCCGGGTGCCATCGCGGATCGCGACCAGCTCGTCCATCAGGTCGCTGTCGACGTGCAGTCGCCCGGCGGTGTCGACGATCAGCACGTCCTTGCCGTCGCTTCGCGCCCGCTCGAGCGCCCAGGTCGCGATCTGCAGCGGCGTCCGCTCCGTGCCCTGTTGATAGACCGTGGCGCCCGCCTGCTCGCCGACCATCGCCAGCTGCTCGACGGCAGCCGGGCGGTAGGTGTCGCATGCCGCGAGCGCGACCGAGCTGCGGTGCTCGACCCGCAGCAGCCTGGCGAGCTTGGCGGCGGCCGTCGTCTTGCCCGAACCCTGCAGACCGGCCATCAGGATCACCGTCGGCGGGCTCGCGGCGAACGTGATCCCGGGGCTCTCGCCGCCCATCATCTCGGCGAGCTCCTCGTGCACGATCTTGACCACCTGCTGTGCCGGGTTGAGCTGGCCGATGACGTCGGCGCCGAGACAGCGCTCGCGCACCGCCGCCGTGAACTCCTTGACGACCTTGAAGTTCACGTCGGCCTCGAGCAGCGCGAGGCGGATCTCGCGCATCGAGCGCGTGACGTCCTGCTCGCTCAGCACGCCGTGGCCGCGCAGCTCGCCGAGCGTGGCCTGGAGCTTCTCGGCGAGGGTGTCGAACATCGCTCAGCCCGCTCGCCGGATCAGCGTCAGACCGTCGCGCACCGTCAGCATCACGCAGACCGCCCGCGGGTCGCGCGCGACGTGGTCGTTGAAGCGGGCCATCGAACCCGTCGCGGCGTCGGCGTCGCCCGCGGACGCGAGGATCGTTCCCGAGCGCAGGGTGTTGTCGACGACGATCAGCCCGTGGGCGGCGAGCTTGGGCAGCACCGCCTCGTAGTAGGCCAGATAGCCGGCCTTGTCGGCGTCGATGAACACGAGGTCGAACGGGCCGTCGAGCGACTCGATCGTCTCGATCGCCGGGCCGACGCGCAGCTCGATGCGCTCGGCCAGCCCGGCCGAGGCGAAGCGCGCGCGCGCGAACTCGGCGCGCTCGCGGTCGATCTCGCACGTGATGATCCGCCCGTCGGGCGCCAGCCCGCCGGCCATGGCGAGCGCGCTGAGCCCGGCGAAGGTCCCGATCTCGAGCACGAGACGGGCCCGCGTCGCGTGCACCAGCAGCTCCAGCAGCCGCCCGACGACCGGGCCGGACAGCATCCACACCGACCCGAGCGTCGCGGCCTCGCGGGCGAGCTCCTTGAGCTCCGGCCCGAATGCGGTGGTGTGCTGCTCGGCGTAGCGGTCGAGCGTCGGCTCGACGCCGGTGCTCACTTCTCCTCGGGCTGCGGCGGCAGCCGGCGACTGAGCGAGTCCCCGATCCCGGCGAACGCCTGCGTGAACTCGGACGGGATGACGAAGACCTTGTTCGCCTCGCCCTGGGCGAGCTTCGGCAGCATCTGCAGGTATTGATAGCTGAGCAGCTGCTGGTCGGGGTTGCCGGCGTGGATCGCCGCGAACACGGTGGCGATCGCCTTCGCTTCGCCCTCCGCCCGCAGGATCGCCGCCTGTCGGGCCCCTTCGGCGGTGAGCACCGCGGCCTGCTGCTCGCCCTCCGCCGTGAGGATCGCCGCCTGCTTGGTGCCCTCGGCGGTCAGGATCGCGGCCCGGCGGTCGCGCTCGGCGCGCATCTGCTTCTCCATCGCCGCCTTGATGTCGGCGGGCGGGTCGACCGACTTGATCTCGACGCGGTTGATCCGGATTCCCCACTTGCCGGTCGCGTCGTCGAGCACCGCGCGCAGCTCGGTGTTGACGCCCTCGCGGCTCGTCAGCGTCTCCTCGAGCGTCAGTCCGCCGATCACGTTGCGCAGCGTCGTCACCGTGAGCTGCTCGATCGCCTGCAAAGGGCTCGCGATCTCGTAGGTCGCGGCCTTTGCGTCGTTGATCGTGAAATAGAGGACGGTTTCGATGTTCACCACGACGTTGTCCTGGGTGATCACCGGCTGGGGGGAGAAGTTGACGACCTGTTCGCGCAGGTCGATCAGCGGCCGCACGCGGTCGACGAACGGCGTGATGAAGGTCAGCCCCGGGGTCAGCGTGCGGTGGTAGCGGCCGAGCCGCTCGAGTACCGCGGCGCGTGCCTGCGGGATGATCCGAATCGTCTTCGCCGCGATGGCCAGCGCGACGACGACAATCACGGCGACGACGATCAATGCGACCACGTGGGTCTCCTCGCTATGGCATGACGAGCGCCGTGGCGCCCCTGATCTCAACGACCTCGACCTGCTCGCCGGCGGCGATCACCTGCTCCTCGTCGAACGCGCGCGCGGTCCACACCTCGCCGCCGATCTTCACCGTCCCGACGCCCTCACGGTTCGCGATCCGCTCGACGACGAGGGCCGGCTGACCGATCAGCGCGGCCGCCCCGGTGCGCAGCGTCGGCGCCGACTCGCGGTGACGGACGGCGATCGGGCGCAGCAGCAGCAGAAACAGGATCGCCGCCGCCGCGAAGGCGATGACCGCCACCAGACCGCCGGCCCCGAGCGCCGCCAGCACGGCCGCGATCGCGCCTCCGACCGCGAACGGAGCGAGGTAGAACGAGTTCGTGTGCAACTCACCCAGGGTGAACGCGGCTGCCACAATGGTCCACAACACCCAAGAGCCCATCTACCGATTAAAGCGCGTCGTGACCCTCAGCGCGCATGCGGAGCTAATCCAGGCCGACCAGCGCCCGGGCAAAGTCGTCCGGGTCGAAGGGGCGCAGATCCTCCAGCTGCTCCCCCACGCCGATCAGCTTGACCGGAATACCGAGCTCGCGCGCGATGGCAATCGCGACGCCGCCCTTCGCGCTGCCGTCGAGCTTGGTCAGCACGATCCCGTCGACGGCGGCCGCGCGCGCGAACAGCTCAGCCTGGCGCAATCCGTTCTGGCCGGTCGTGGCATCGATGGTCAGCAGCGTTTCGTGCGGCGCGCCCTCGAGCTGGCGGCCGATCACGCGACGCACCTTTTCCAGCTCGCCCATCAGCGGCTCCTGGTTGTGCAGGCGTCCGGCGGTGTCGATCAGCAGCACGTCGAAGCCCCCGGCGCGCGCCCGCGCGAGCGCTTCGAAGGCGACCGACCCGGGGTCGGCGCGCGGCGCTCCGGTGACGATCTCGCAACCCGCGCGACGCGCCCACCCCTCGAGCTGCTCGGTCGCCGCGGCCCGGTAGGTGTCGGCGGCGCCGAGCAGGACCCGCAGGCCGAAGTGCTCCCGCAGCTGCCACGCCAGCTTGCCGAGCGTCGTCGTCTTGCCGGTCCCGTTGACCCCGACGATCAGCAGCACCGTGGGCAGCGGCCGCAGATCGATCGCGGGGTCCGACGCCGCCTCGCCGCCGCGCGCCGTCTCGGCCAGCAGCGTCGCCAGGCGCTCGCGCAGCGCCTCGCCGGCGAGGTGCTCCTCGCGCGCCACGCGCTCGAGCTCCTCGACCACGGCCGCGGTCGCCGACGCGCCGACGTCGGCGGTGATCAGCGCCTCTTCGAGCGCCTCCCAGTCGTGTGCCTCGAGGGTCCGCGCGAAGCTCGCCCCGAGCTCCCCGCCGAGCGCCTCACGCGTCGCCCGCAGGCTCTCACGCAGCCGGCGGAAGAAACCGCCACGCGCCTCGCTCGCCGCCTCACCGTCCGGGAGCGGCGCCGGCGCCTCGCCACGGAGCCGCAGCAGCTCGGACCACTCGCGCGCCATCAGGCGGCGTCGGCGCCAACCTCGGCGAGCCCGTCGCGGCCGAGCCGGCGGGACACGACCTTCGACGTCCCGTCGCCGCCCATCGACACCCCGTAGAGCCAGTCGGCGGCCTCCATCGTGCGCTTCTGATGGGTCACGACGATGAACTGGGCGCGCGTGCAGTGACGGCGCAGCAGCGTCAGGAAGCGATCGATGTTGACGTCGTCGAGCGCGGCCTCGACCTCGTCGAGGATGTAGAACGGACAGGGCCGCGCGAGGAACACGGCGAACAGGAACGCGATCGCCGTCATCGACTTCTCGCCGCCGGACAGCAGCGACAGGCGCTTCATCGACTTGCCGGCGGGCGTGACCTCGATCTCGACGCCGAGCAGCTCCTCGGGGCCGAGCCCGTCGGCGGCCGCCTCCTGCTCCTCGGCCTCGCGCTCGGCGCCGGCCTCCGCGGCCTCCGCGCTCAGCGGCTCGCCGCCGAGGACCGCGCGCGGACCGGCCTCCTCGCGCACCAGTCGCAGGCGGCCCCGGCCGCCGGGGAAGACGTCGGCGACGAGCAACTCGAAGTTCTCGGCCGCGGCGGCGAAGGTCTGCTCGAAGCTCTCCGCGATCTCGCGGTCGGTCGTGCGGATCAGCGCGCGCAGCTCGCGCAGCGCGTTCTCAAGATCGCTGCGCTGCGCCTCGAGCTCCTCGACGCGCTCGAGCGCCTCGCGGTACTCCTCGGCGGCCAGCGGGTTGACCGGACCAAGCGCCTCGCGCCGGCGCGCCAGGCGCTCCACGCGGTCGCGCAGCACGTCGCGCTCGCTTTCCGCGAGCTCGTGCTCGGCGGGCGAGGCCTCGAGGCCGAGCCGCCCGGCGAGCGCACCGAGCTCGGCCTCGGCCTCGGCGGCGTGGTCGCGGGCCTGCTGCGCGGCGACCTCGGCGCTGGTCACGGCATCCGCCAGCTCGCGCAGGCGTGCCTGCAGGCCGCTCTCCTCGCTGGCACATTCGCGCAGCGCCCCGGCGAGCGCCTCGCCGGCGGCGCTGTCGGCACGCAGCTCGCCCTCCATCGTCGCGAGGCTCGCGTCGAGGGCGCCGCCGAGCCCCTCGAGGGTCACGACGAAACACTCGGCCTGCGGCGCCAGCGCGCTGTCGGCGCCGGCCTGGCGCTCGAGCACCGCGATCCGCCGCTCGCGTCCGCGGCGTTCGCGCTCGACGCGATCGACGGCGCGGCGCTCGGCGGCCCGCTCGCCCTCGAGCTGGGCGCGGCGAACCGCCGTCTCGCCCTGGTCGGGCGCCGCGCGCCGCTGCTCGATCAGCCAGCCGGCGCGGCGTTCGTCCTCGGCGGCCTCGGCCTGCTCGCGATCGGCGGCGCGCAGACTCGCGTCGGCGCGTTCGCGCTCGTCGGCGGCCTGCTGCACGCGCCGCTGCGCTTCGTTCGCGAGCGCGAGCGCTGCCTGCTCCGCCTGCGCCGCCCGCTCGGCGGCCCCGATCAGCGCCTCGCGGCGATTGCGCTGCTCGAGCGCGCGTTCGCGCCCGCCGCTCGGCGCCTGGCGCAGCTCGCCGAGCGCACCGCTCCAGACGCGGCCGGCGCGCGTCACCGCGGTGCCCGTGAATCCGTCCGGGAGCGCCGTGAGGTCCTCGACGACCCAGGTGTCGGCAAGCACCCGCGCGGCCACGGCGAGCGCCGCCGGATCGCCGCTCAGCAGCTCGACGAGCGCCCGCGCCCCGGCCACCGGGGGCTCCCCGGGCGGGAGCGGCTCGCGACCCGTGTCGGCGACGAGCGCCCGCCCACCGTCGTCGCCGGCGCGCTCGAGCACGGCATCCGCCTGCGCGCGATCGCCGACGACCGCGGCGGCGAGCCGGCCGCCCAGCGTCGCGGCGAGCGCCAGCTCGTAGCCGTGCTCCACCGCAAGCGTGCCTTCCAGCGCGCCGGCGGCGGCGCCGGCCGCCGCGTGGCTGCGCAGGAACTGGTTGACGGCCGCGAGCTCGGCGCCCACCGCCGCCGATTCGCGCCGCGTCCGCTCGACGACGCGTTCGGCCTCGCGCAGCCCCTCGCGCGCCTCGGCGACGGCCGCTTCGGCGAGGGCGCTCTGCTCGCGACGCTCCTCGCGCACGCGCGCCCGCGCCGCCAGGATCTCCGCGGCTTCGCGGCGCTGCGCCGTCAGCTGCTCGAGCTCGCCGGTGAGCTCGTGCTCGCGGCGCTCCTCGAGCGCCGCCAACTCGGCCTCGAGCTGTTCGAGGCGCGTACTACCGGCGCTCTCCTCGGCGCCGGCCTCGTCGCGCAGCACCGCCAGCTCGGCGTCGCGCCGCGGCGCCCGCTCGGCGATCGCCGCGGACAGCGCGCGCGCCTGCTCGAGGCGCATGGCGATGCGATCGCGCACCGAACGCGCCGCGAACGCGCGACGGGCGATCGCGTCGTGACGTTCGCTGCGCTGCGCCAGCGCCAGCTCGGCCTGCTCGCGCCGTGCCGCGACGAGCTCCATCTCGCGCTCGATCAGCTCGCGCGAATCGCGCACGCTCCCGGCGGTGGCCTCGCTCGCGGCGAGCCGCTCGAGGCGCACGCGCAGCTGCTCGCGGGTCAGCGTCCAGCGAGCCTCGAGCGACTGGCGCTCGAGGCGTTCGTGCAGCTCGGCCGCCTCGGCCTGGCGCTTGAGCGGGCGCAGCCGGCCACGCGCCTCGCGTTCCACGTCGAGCGCGCGGTCGAGGTTCTCCTCGGTGCGCTCGAGCTTGAGCGCCGCGCGGCGGCGGCGCTTGCGGTGCTTGCCGAGCCCCGCCGCCTCTTCGATCAGCAGCCGGCGGTCGCGTGGCTTGGAGGTCACGATCGCCTCGACGCGGCCCTGCGAGATCACCGAGTGGGCCTCCTTGCCGAGGCCGGTGTCCGAGAGCAGCTCGAGCACGTCGACGAGCCGGCAGTGCGCGCCGTTGAGCCGGTATTCGCCCTCGCCCGCGCGGTTCAGCCGGCGCAGGATCGAGATCTCGCTGGCGCCCGGCGCGACAACGCCGTCGCTGTTGTCGAGCACCAGCTCCACCTCCGCCTCGCTGCGCGCCTGCACGCCGCGACCGCCGGAGAAGATCACGTCCTGCATCGACTGCCCGCGCACCGCCAGCGGCGATTGCTCGCCGAGCGCCCACAGCACCGCGTCGGTGATGTTCGACTTGCCCGAGCCGTTGGGCCCGACGATCACGCTGACGCCCGCGCCGAACTCGAGTCGGGTGCGTTCGGGGAAGGACTTGAAGCCCTTGATGGTGATCGACTTCAGGTGCATCGCACGCTCATCTCGCCGCCGTCGGCGGGTCCTCGATCGGCGGGCCGAGCTCCTCGAGCGCCGTGCGCGCGGCGTCCTGCTCGGCGACCTTCTTGCTGCGCCCCGAGCCGTGCGCGATCAGCGCGTCGCCGACCATCGCCGCCACCGTGAAGGTGCGATCGTGCGGCGGCCCGTGCTGCTCGGTGACCTCGTAGAGGACCGTCTCGCCGTGTTGCGCGAGCCGCTCCTGCAGGGCGGATTTGAAATCCACGGGATGGTCGAGCGCATCCTCGATCTGCTCGGCGAACGCTTCGACCACGGCCGCCGAGGTCCGCTCGAACCCGGCGCACAGGTAGCACGCGCCGATCACCGCCTCGATCACCGACGCGAGAACGCGCTCGGTCTCGACGACCGCCGTCGCCGCCGCCGGCGTGCCCACCGGCGCCGCAGCGCGCAGCAACTCCGGGACGCCGAGCTGCTCCGCCACGGCGCGGCAGGCCGGCCCGGACACCGCCTGGGCGCGGATCTTGGTCAACCGCCCGGCCCCGAAGTGCTCGGCCTCGAGCCGCGGATACAGGTGCGCCGTGACCGAGAGCGCCAGCACGCTGTCGCCGAGGAACGCCAGCCGCGCGTAGGAGTCGCTGCGGCGCGCCGTCCACGACGCGTGCGTGAAAACCTGCCGGTACAGGTCCTCCGGCAGCTCCTCGAGCAGTTCGCGTAGGCGCTTCAGCGGTCAGCGGCGTGAGAGAGGACGAAGTCGATGGCCGCCTCGACGGTCAGGATCCGGGCTGCCTGCTCGTCGGAGATCTTGACGCCATAGGTGTCGTCGAGCTCCTGCACGAGCGTGTACAGATCGAGCGAGTCCGCGGCGAGATCCTCGCGAAAGCGCGTCGACGGCTCGATCCGGGCAGGATCGAGCTCGAGCTCGTCGGCGAGATGCGCGCGGATCATTTCGAGAACTTCGTCGTGCGTCATCAGGCTCCAGTGAACACCGTATCGCCCTACGCGGACGGGAGCTCCGCGCCCCGCAGCGCCCCGGCGGCCTCCAGCGCACGGTGGGTGCGCCCGACGAGATCCTCCTCGACGCCTCGACGCGCGCGCAGGATGGCCCGCGCGATGCCGTGCCGCGTGAAGCTGCCGTGCGCCAGCACACCGAGCTGGCGCAGCCCGAGCAGGTAGGCGCCGCCCTGGCGCTCGGGGTCGATCTCCTCGCGAAACTCGCGCAGGCCGCTCTTCAGCAGGAGCCCGCCGATCTTCCCCCGCGACGAGGAGCGCGCCACGTCGCGGATCGCGTCGAGCGTCGCCTGCGAGACCCCTTCGACCAGCTTCAGCGCGACGTTGCCGGTGAAGCCGTCGGTGACCACGACATCGGCGACCCCCTGGGTGAGACCGCTGCCCTCCACGTTGCCGACGAACACCAGAGCGGCGCTTCCGGCGCATTGCGCCACCAGCCTCGCGTGGGTGTCGAGCACCAGCTGGCTTCCGCGCTGCGCCTCGCTGCCGTTCGAGAGCAGCCCGACGCGCGGGCGTTCGATGCCGAGCACCGCGCTCGCGTAGGCCGCCCCCATGAACGCGAACTGCACGAGGATCTCGGGCCGCACATCGGCGTTCGCGCCGACGTCGAGCAGCGTCACCGGGCGCCCGGGGATCGGCAGCGTGAGCGCGAGTGCCGGCCGATGCACGCCGTGGGCGCGGCGGATGTGCAGCTGCCCGGCCACCAGCGCGGTACCGGTCGAGCCGTTGCAGACCAGGGCCTGCGCGCGGCCGTCGGCGACAGCGCGCGCCGCCGCGACGATCGAGGCCTCGGGGTTGCCGCGCACGGCGCGCACCGGATCGGGATCCTTGGCGATCGAGACCGGCGCGTCGACGATCTCGATCCCGCCACCCGGCTCGCCCAGTTCGCCGGCCGGTCCGAACAGCACGACGCCGACTCCCTGCTGCGCGGCGATCCGCGCACCCGCGGCAACCTCGGCCGGTCCGAGATCGGCGCCGTTGGCGTCGACCGCGATGACCGTCATGCCTAGTGGTTCCCGCCGGAGGTTCGGTTGGGTATCCGGCGAGCGCTCAGTCGTGTTCGTGGTCGTGCTCGTGCTCCTGCGGAGCGACGATCTCACGACCAGCGTAGGTCCCGCAGACCGGGCAGACCCGATGCGGCCGTCGCGGACTGTGGCAGCGAGGGCATGCGTTGAGCGTCGGGGCGACGATCTTGTGCTGCGAGCGGCGCTTCGCGGTCCGGCTGTGCGATTGCTTTTGCTTTGGGGCCTGCATTGGCGCGCAAGCGTACCAGCCTGGGCGCGCCGTTCCGGATCAGGGGCCCCGCCGCGGGCTAGCCGGCGCGGTCCGGGTGGCGCTTGCTCTGCTGGCGCTCGGCGCTGACGACCACCAGGTCCCGCGCCAGTCCGACCCTCGCGAGGGCCTTGATCAACACGCCCGAGAGGTCGAGCTGCCAGCGGCCCAGACCGTGGACGGCGGAGCGCGGGAAGGCGTGATGGTTGTTGTGCCAGGACTCGCCGAACGAGAACGGCGCCAGCCATGCGAGGTTGGTCGAGTGGTCGGTCGTCTCGAACTCCCGGCGCCCGAAGAAGTGGCACAGCGAGTTGATGCTGAAGGTGACGTGATGGAGCAGGAAGACCCGCACCGCGCCGCCCCACAGCAGCCCGGTCAACGCGCCGGCGATGGTGCCGCCGCTGATCGCCCAACCGAGGCCGAACGGGATCGCCAGGCCCGCGAGGACCCAGACGATGAACGTGCGGTCGACGAAGCGCACCACCGGGTCGGCGAGCAGATCGGGCGCGTAGCGCGCCTCATTGGCCATCCCGCCGCCGAAGACCCAGCCGAGATGGGCATGCCACAGGCCGCGCAGCGAACCCACCAGGCCACCGGCGAAGTTGACGTGCGGGCTGTGCGGATCGCCCTCCTCGTCGGAGTAGGTGTGGTGCTTGCGGTGGTTTGCCACCCACTCGATCGGCGGGCCCTCGATCGCCATGCAGCCGAGGATCGTGAAGATCGCGCGCAGGGCCGGGGTGGTGTTGAACGCCCGGTGGGTCAGCAGCCGGTGGTAGCCGACGGTGATCCCGAGCCCGGTTGGGACGTAGCAGAGCACGAACACGACGAGGTCGGACCAGTGCAGGAAGCCGCCCCAGGCCAGCGGCGCGACGATCGCCAGCGCGACCAGCGGCAGCAGCGTCACCAGCGCGGTCGCGACGCGGTCGGCCCGATCGTGGCTGCTTGGCGGCTGAAACTCGGCGGGGAGCGCCGGAACGGCGATCGGCGCCGAGTGGGTAATTATCGGTCGAGGTTCGGTGACGGCCAAACTTGTTCCACGCGTACCACCAACCCCAGGCAGGGGCCTGTGGATCCCGGCGGACTCCTGTGCGGAGCGCGAACGCCGGGATGGCGAGAGCGCCCACCGCCGCTCCATCATCGCACAAACCGCGGCGTCTCCAAAACGACAACGCTGCGCCGGCGCGCCGCTCGACCGCTCGCTAGCCGAGATCGAGCTCGCGCAGCTTGGCCCAGCGCGGGTCCGGCTCACGCTCGTGGTGATGCTCCTCGCCGACGGTCGACAGGGCGACCGCACAGATCGGGCACAGCCCCCGGCAGTCGGGCGCGCAGAGCAGCTGGTCGGGCGCCGCGAGGACCAGCGCGTCGTGCACCCAGCTGCGCAGGTCGAGCACGTCGCCCTCGACGTAGGGGCTGTCCAGTTCCTCGCCGCCGCCCGGCACGTCGACCTCGCGCGCGTCGACGGCGACGAGCGGCGCCGCGGGCTCCAGGCAGCGCATGCACGGACCGCTCAGCGTCGCCGAGAAGCGCAGCCGCAGGGCGTATCCGCCGCCCGTGGTCCGCGAGAGATCGAGCGTCACGCCAACCGTTTCCGGCAGCGCGAGGTAGCGGGCGCCGGCGAGCTCGAGCGGCTCCTGGGCCACCTCGAGTGCGAGACGGCGTCCCTCGCCGGCGCTCAGGCGCTCGCCGCCGAGGTCGAACAGGTCGGTGCGCACCATCAACGTGCGCGCAGCTCCCGCTTGAGCACCTTGCCGGTGGCGTTGCGCGGCAGCACGTCGACGAACACCACGTCGCGGGGCACGGTGAAGCGCGCCAGGTTCTCGCGGACATGCGTGCGCACCTCCTCCTCGCTCAGCTGCGCGCCGTCCTTGCGCACCACGAAGGCGCGCAGCCGCTCGCCGAACTCCTGGTCCGGCACACCGATCACGGCGACGTCGTCGACCGCCGGGTGCTCGGCCAGCAGATCCTCGACCTCCCGCGGGAACACGTTCTCGCCGCCGGAGACGATCATGTCGTCGTCGCGTCCGGAGACGAACAGGCGACCGTGGGTGTCGAGGTAGCCGACGTCGCCGGTGGCGATCAGCCCGTCGAGCATCGTCTTGCCGTCGCCGCTGGTGTAGCCGTCCATCACCATCTCGTTGCTGACGAAGATCCGCCCGGTCTCGCCCGGGGTGGCGATCTCGGCGTCGCGCTCGTCGAACAGGCGGACCCGCGTCCCGTGCGGCGCGGTGCCGGCGGTCCCCGGGGCCGCGCGCAGCTGCGTCGGGGAGGCGATCGTCGCCCACGCGACCTCGGTCGAGCCGTAGAGGTTGTACAGCGTGTCGCCGAAGGTGTTCATCACGTGGAGCGCCAGCTCGCCGGGCAGCGCCGATCCGCTGACCGCGATCACCCGCAGCGAGCGGGTGTCCCAGCGCCCGATCGCCTCCGGCCCGAGCTCGAGGATCCGGGTCAGCATCACCGGCACGACGACGAGCGCGCTCGGGCGCCACTGGGCGATCGCGGCGAGCGTCGCCTCCGGGTCGAAGCGGCGCTGGAGCACGAGCGTCGACGAGAGCGCCAGCGCGAGCGTGAAATGGGCGTAGCCCCAGGAATGAAACAGCGGCGCCGCGATCAGCGTCGTCTCGCGTGCGCGCAGCGGAATCCGCGAGAACAGCGCCGCGGCGGGATCGAGCGAACGCGGCTGATGGCGCGAGGCGCCCTTCGGCGAGCCGGTCGTCCCGGAGGTCAGGATCACCACGCGGCCGCGGTCATGCGGTGGCCTGAGCCTGGTGCTCGGATTCGCCGCGATCAGACCGTCGAGCGTCGGGTGCGGCGGGATCGGCGAGTCCTGCCAGGCGATCAGGCTCGCGCGGCCCGCCGCCGCCGGGGCGCACAGCTCGCTGAACTCCTCGTCATAGATCAGCACCCGCGGGTTCTCGCTCGCGCAGACCTCGGCGATCTGGCGCCCGGCGAAGGAGGTGTTGAGCAGCAGCAGCGTGGCGCCGAGCTTGGACGCGGCGACCGCGGACTCGATGAAGCCGCGATGGTCGCGGCAGAGGATCGCGATCGCGTCGCCCTCACGCACGCCGAGGCCGCGCAGGCCGTGCGCCAGCGCGTTGGTCTGCTCCGCGAGTTCGCGGAAGGTGATCGTTCCGCGCTCGTCGTGGATCGCCGGGCGATCCGGCGTTCGCAGCGCCGAGATCGCGTAGCCGGCCGCCGGCGTCGGCCCCCAGCGCAGCATCGTCAGTCCGACGCGGATCAGCTTGTCGGGCCGGTCGAACCGCACGACGCCCGCTCGCGCGAGGATCGCGCCCGTGCGCAGCGAGGTTCCGAGCCGGCCGAGCGTCACGGCCGTATCCAAGCAGTTCCCCGCGCCGCCGGTGGACAACAGGCGGTGAAAGCGAGCCTCCGGCCGCGGGTGCTCGGCGTCGGTGGACGACCGCTAGGCAGCCGCGGACTCGTCGCTGCCGGCCAGGCGGTCGCGACCGCGCTGCACGGCTGCGATGAACTTCGAGAGGTTGATCTCCAGGGTGTTGAGAATCTCGTCGGCGTAGTCCTCGGCCCCCAGGCGGATCTCGCGCTCGCGCGCCTGGGCCTCCTCGACGATGTCCTCGGCGGTGCGCTCGGCCGCCTTGGTGACCTCCTCGTTGGAGATCAGGCGTTCCTGGCGCTCCCGCGCCTCCTTGACGATCCGCTCGGCCTCGCGCTTGGCCTCCGCCAGCATCTCCTGGCGTTCCTTGACGATCCAGCGTGCCTGCTTGATCTCCTCGGGGATCGTGGCGCGCATCTGATCGAGCAGATCGTAGATCTCCTCCTTGTCGACGCGCACCTGATCGGTCAGCGGAACCTGCTTGGCGTTGTGCACCAGGTCGTCGAGTTTGTCGATGAGAACGAGGACATCCATGGCTACAGGGTAACGCGCTGGCGGTGCGGCGCGCGTTCGGTCACGACTTTCGCGTTCGGGACAGCTCTTCCTGCAAGCGCCGCGCCACAGCGGGGTGCACGAGCCCCTCGATCCGGCCGCCGAAGGTCGCCAGCTCCTTGACGCCGCTGGAGGAGACGAACGAGAACTCCGGGCTCGCCATGATGTACACCGATTCGATCTCCGGCGCCTGCTGGCGGTTGAGCTGGTTCATCTCGAGCTCGTACTCGAAGTCGGAGATCGCCCGCAGCCCCTTGACGATCGCCGTCGCACCGATGCTCCGCGCGAACTCGACGACCAGGGTGTCGAACGCCTCGGCGCGGACGCCGTCCAGGTGCGCGGTCGCCGCGGCGATGAACTCCAGGCGCTCGGCCAGCGAGAACAGCGTCACCGACTTGCGCACGGAGTGGCTGACGACGGCCACCACGACCTCGTCGAACAGGGCCGCGGCGCGCGTGATGACGTCGACGTGCCCGTTGGTGATCGGGTCGTAGGACCCGGGACAGACCACGATCCGCTTCGCGGCGCTCACAGTTCACTCGTTTCGTGGATTCGGATCATCGTGTCGCCATAGCGGCGTTCGCGCCGCAGCGGCAAGGTCAGCGTCAGCGGAGCACGCCGGTCGGACTCGCTGACGACGAGCGCACCCGCGGTGAGCACGTCGGGCAGATCGCGCGACAGCGCCTCCGCGAGCCCCGCCGCCATCGCGTAAGGGGGATCTAGGAACACCAGATCGTATTTGTCACGACCGCGCAATGCCGCCAGCGCGTCGCCGCCGTGCACGCGGGCTCGCTCGCCGAGCCCCAACGCGGCGATGTTCGCCCGCAGCGCCGCGAGCGCGCGCGGCGCCCGTTCGACGAACGTCGCGCGCGCCGCCCCGCGCGAGAGCGCCTCGATGCCGAGCGCGCCAGAGCCGGCGAACAGGTCGAGCACGACCTCGCCCTCGAGCTCCCCGAGCATCGAGAACAGCGCCTCGCGCACGCGCTCCGCCGTCGGGCGCGTCGCGTCGCCGCGCGCCGTCACGAGGCGCCGGCCGCCGAGCTCCCCAGCGATCACCCGCACGAGCGCTCGCCTCAGGCCGCGATCGGGTGTGCCGCGATCTCGCCGTGCAGCTCGGCGAGGCGGTCGGCGAGCAGCGCGTGCTCGGGCGCCGCGAGCAGCGGGTCGGCGGCGATCATCGCCTCGGCGCACGCTCGCGCCCGGATCAGCAGCCACTCGTCCTCGGGCAGCCGTGCGAGCGCGAATTGCCCGACGCCCGACTGCCGGGTTCCGACCAGCTCGCCCTCCTTGCGCAGCCGCAGGTCGATCTCCGCCAGTTCGAAGCCGTCGTCGTGACGGGCCAGCGCCGTCAACCGGGGCGAGGACTTCGGCCCGCACAGCAGGCACAGCGACGCGTGCTCGCCGCGCCCGACGCGTCCCCGCAGCTGGTGCAGCTGCGAGATCCCGAAGCGCTCGGCGTTCTCGATCAGCATCACCGTCGCGTTCGGAACGTCGATCCCGACCTCGATCACCGTCGTGGCGACGAGCACGTCGGCGCCGCCGGCCGCGAACGTCGACATCGCCGCCTGCTTCTCGCGGTGACCGAGCTGCCCGTGCAGCAGCACGAGCCGGAAGTCGCGCAGCTCCCCGGTACGCAGCCGCTCGAACTCCTCGGTCGCCGCGCGGGCCTGCGCCGCCGCATCGGTGCCCTCCTCGGACTCCCCGGCCTCGATCAGCGGACAGACCACGAAGGCCTGGCGCCCCGCCCGCAGCTCTTCGGCGATCCGCTCGTAGGCGCGAGCGCGCTCGCGCTCACCGGAGACCACATAGGTCGCGGCGGACCGGCGCCCGAGCGGGCGCTCGCGCAGTCGCGTCTGGTCGAGGTCCCCGTACTCGCAGAGGGCGAGCGTGCGCGGGATCGGCGTCGCCGTCATGTGCAGCACGTGGGGCGCCCGGCCCGCCGGGGCCTTGCCATGCAGCGCGGTGCGCTGCCGCACGCCGAAGCGGTGCTGCTCATCGACGACCGCGACGGCCAGCGAGTGAAAGCGCACGCTGTCCTCGATCAGCGCGTGGGTGCCCACGACCAGCGAGCACTCCCCGCTCGCCAGCCGGGCGAGCAGCGCCGCGCGCCGCGCCGCGGGCGTCGAGCCGGTCAGCAGCTCGAGCGTGACCGACTCGCCGCCGAGCAGTCGCTGGATCGTCGCGAAATGCTGCTCCGCGAGGGTCTCCGTCGGCGCCATCAGCGCCGCCTGGGCGCCGTGCTCGACCGCGCGGAGCATGGCGAACAGCGCGACCACCGTCTTGCCGCTGCCCACCTCGCCCATCAGCAGCCGCTGCGCCGGCCGATCCCGGCCGAGCTCCTCGCGCACCGCGCCGATCGCCGCGAGCTGATCGGCGGTCAGCACGAACGGCAGCCCGCGGCTCAGCCAGCGCCCGGTCAGGCCCGGCTCGCCCGCCAGGGCGAGGGCATGCGCTCCGGAGTCCTCGCGTGCACGCCGGGCGAGCAGCGCGAGTTGCACGTAGAGCAACTCGTCGAAGGCGAGGCGCTCGCGCCCGCGCTCGGCCTCCTCCGCGCTTTCGCCGAAGTGCATCGCCTCGAGCGCGGCGCCGCGCTCGGCCAACGCGAGCCGTGCCCGCCGGCGCCCGGGGAGCGGATCGACGACATCCCGCAGGGCGGCCCGCTCCGCTGAGACCAGCGCGAGGATCTGCGTGCTCGAGAGACCCTCGCTGGCGCCATAGTGCGAGACCTCCTCGGCGCTCGCGGCCGCTTCGTCGGTGGTGGCGTGGTTGGACACTCGAAAGCGATTTCTTCCCTCGTACTTGCCGTGGAGCACCAGCCGGGTGCCCGGTTCGTAGCGTTTGACCAGCCAGGGCTGGTTGAAGAACGTCGCCTGCATCGGGCCGGTCGCGTCGGCGACCGTCGCCTCGACCAGCGGTCGCATCCCGCGCCGGCGCACCGGGCGCGCCGCGATCGCGCGCACCTCGACGAGCACCGTCGCCGTTTCCCCCGGCGCGAGCGCGCCGACGGTGCGCGCCTCCCGGCGCGCCCGGGGCACGTGTTCGAGCAGGTCGCCGACGGTGTGCAGGTGCAGCGCCGCCGCGCCCTCCGCCGCCTTCGGGCTCAGCTCGAGCGCCCGCGCGAGCCGCGAGGGGCGGGGCGTGCGCACCGGCGCGCCGAGCAGCTCCTCGCGCGCCGGCGCGGCGGTCCCGGCGAACCCTGGGGGCGCCTCGGTCATGGTGGGAATGATGATCGGCGCCGCGGTCGCTACTCGGCGGACAGCAGCCACCAGTAGCTCGGCTGCCCGCCGTCGCGGTGCTCAAGCTCGACCGCCTCGGGCACCAGCTGCTCGATCCGCTCCGCGCTCAGCGGCGCGCCCGCGCCGGCGATGCACGTGATCAGCTCGCTGCCGTCGCCGAGGCTCGCGAGGACGTGCACGAGCGTCGCCTCCGGATCTCCCCAGGCGACGAGCGACTCGCCGACGAAGCCGACCGCCTCGCCGATGCTGAAGCGCCCGTCGGCGTCGTCGCGCGCCGCCGGGGCAACCGAGCCGTCGCGGACCCTGGCCAGCGAGTCGGCGATCGCCGCGGCGTTTTCCGCCGCGCCGCGCGAGGGCGACAGCGCGACCAGCGCCGCGAGCGCGGTCTGCTGGCTGCGCGAGGGCACGACGACGACCTGCTTCTCGGAGAGCTCGGCGGCGCGCTCGGCGGCCATGATCACGTTCGGGCTGTTCGGCAGGACCACGACCTCCTCGGCGGCGACCGCGTGGATCCCCGCAAGCAGCTCGTAGGTCGACGGGTTCAGCGTCGGCCCGCCGTCGAGCACGTGGGCGCCGAGGCTGCGGAACAGGTTGCCGATCCCGGTGCTCGCGACGACCGCGAGCACACCGCAGCGGGCGCCCTCCGAGAGCTGGCGAACCCGCGCCGCCACCTGGGCGTGCATGTCGGCGACATCGAGGTGCGAGACCGCTCCGGCGCCGGCGAGCACGGCGATCGCCTGTTCCGGCTGGTCGGTGTGCACGTGGATCTTCAGCGTCCGCGTGTCGCCGACGACGAGCACCGAGTCGCCGAGCGCCTCGAGCGCCACCGTGAAGCGGCTCGCCTCGAGGCCGCGCCCGGTGACCGCGAAGTTCGTGCAGTACCGGTAGGTGGCGGACAGGTGCTGCGGGTGGGTGACCCGCGCCGGGGCATGGTGCTCGAGCGGCGGCGGCTCGTCGCCGCGCAGCGCGGCGACGATGCCCGCGAAGATGACGACCAGCGCATAGCCGCCGGCATCGACGACGCCCGCGTCGCGCAGCACGGCAAGCAGCTCGGGCGTGCGCAGCACCGACGCCTCGCCGGCGGCGACCGCGCGCTCGAGCAGGCCGGCGATGGCGTCGTCCTGCAGCTCGGAGGTGACCTCGGGGCCCAGACGCGTGTCCGGCATGTGCGCGAGCTCCACCGCGACCCGGTGTGCCATCTCGCGCACCACGGTGAGGATCGTGCCCTCGGCGGGCTCGCGCACGGAGGCGTACGCGCGGTCGGCAGCCCGGGCCAGCGCCGCGCCGATCAGCGTCGGGTCGATCAGCTCGCCCGGGCGGCTGAACAGCTCCTCGGCCGCGCCGTGGATCAGCTGCGAGAGGATCACGCCGCTGTTGCCGCGCGCGCCGAGCAGCGCCGCGCGCGCCACCGATTCGACGATCTCGTCGCGCCCGATCTCGTCGATCGTGCGGTCGCCGCCCGCCGCGAGCCGGTCGAGCTCGGCGAGCACGGCCTGCATCGTCAGGACCATGTTGTCGCCGGTGTCGCCGTCGGCGACCGGGAACACGTTGAGGTCGTTGACCTCCTGGCGGCGCGACTCCAGATGGGCGAGCGCCCCGGCGACGAGGTGGCGAAAGCGGATCAGGTTGGGGTCAGTCACGACCCGTCGTGCTCCCCGCTGCTATCGGGCCTTGGTGACCTTGCCGGCTTTGAGACAGCGCGTGCAGACGTACTCGCGACGGGGGGCGCCGTCCTCGACGATGCGGACCTTCTGCAGGTTCGGGTTGAAGCGCCGGCGGGTCGCGACCATCGAATGGCTGCGGTTGTTGCCGAACGCCGGGCCCTTGTGACAAATATGACAGACCTTGGCCATCGATCCGGGAGTCTAGCTGAGCGCCGTCCGCGCGCGGATCCCGGCCAGCGCGAGCACCGCGTGCGCGGCGTGCGCCCCGGCGTCGCGTCGCTCGCCCCCCGAACGCTCCAGCGCCTGCTCGTAGGTGTCGACGGTCAGCACGCCGAACGAGCACGGCACGCCGGTCGCGAGCCCGACCTCCTGGATGCCGCGGGCCGCCGCGGCGCACACGTGGTCGTAGTGGTCGGTCTCGCCGCGAATCACCGCCCCGAGGCAGACCACGCCGTCGAAGCGGCCACTGCGGGCCGCGTACTGCGCGGCCGCAGCAAGCTCGAAGGCACCCGGAACGTCGAACACCTCGACGTCGTCGTGCGCGGCCTCGAACACCGCGCGCGCCCCGGACTCCAGACGCGCTGCGAGCTCGTCATAGAAGCGGGCGACGACCAGCGCGTAGCGGGCCATCAGCGCTCGCCGGGCGGCTGGGACCCCTGCGTGCGCTCACGCAGCAGCATCTCGCCGTCGAGGTCGAGACCCTGGTGATGGAGGGTGTGGCCGAGCTTCTCGCGCTTGGCCCGCAGGTAGGCGAGGTTCTCGGGGTTCGGCGCCTCCTCGATCGGGATCTGGGCCGTCACCGACAGCCCGTAGCCCTCGAGCGCGTGGATCTTCTTGGGGTTGTTGGTGAGGATGCGGATCGTGGAGAGCCCGAGGTCGACGAGGATCTGCGCGCCGATGCCGAAGTCGCGCAGGTCCGCCGGCAGCCCGAGTCGTTCGTTGGCCTCGACGGTGTCGAGCCCTTCCTCCTGGAGCTTGTAGGCGCGCAGCTTGTTGAGCAGGCCGATCCCGCGGCCCTCCTGCGCGAGGTACAGCAGCACACCCTCCCCCTCCTGCTCGATCATCGTCAGGGCCGCCGTCAGCTGGCCGCCGCAGTCGCAGCGCTCGGAATGGAACACGTCGCCGGTCAGGCACTCCGAGTGGACGCGCACGAGGACGTCCTGGCGTCCGTCGATCGCTCCCTTGACGAGCGCGAGATGGTGCTTGTCGTCGACCAGCGAGCGGTACCCGACCGCCTCGAAGGTGCCGAACGCCGTCGGCAGGCGGGTTGAGACGACGCGCTCGACGAGCCGGTCGGAGCGGCGGCGGTAGACGATCAGATCCTTGATCGTGATCATCTTCAGCTCGTGCCTGGCGCAGTAGGAGACGAGGTCGGGGACGCGGGCCATCGAGCCGTCGTCGTTCATCACCTCGCAGATCACTCCCGCGGGGATCACGCCGGCGAGCCGCGCGAGGTCGATGCTCGCCTCGGTGTGCCCGGTGCGCTCGAGCACGCCGCCGGGCTTCGCCTTGAGCGGGTTGACATGACCGGGCTGGACGAGGTCGCCCGGGCCGCTGTGGGGGTCAATCGCCACCTGGATCGTGTGCGCCCGGTCGTGCGCCGAGACGCCGGTGGTGACGCCTTCGCGGGCCTCGATCGTCACGGTGAAGGGGGTCTGCATCCGCGACTCGTTCTTCGCGGTCATCAGGTCCAGCCCGAGCTCCGCGCAGCGCTCGGGCGTGAGCGCGAGGCAGATGAATCCGCGCGCCTGCTTGGTCATGAAGTTGATCGACTCGTGCGTCACGAACTGCGCCGCCATCACGACGTCGCCCTCGTTCTCGCGGTCCTCGTCGTCGCAGACGACGACCATCCGGCCGCGGCGGATCTCCTCGATCGCCTCCTCGATCGTCGCGAACGGGCTCGGCGTGGTCGGGGCGCTCATCGGGCCACGAGCCGTTCGAGATGCTTCGCGAGGATGTCGACCTCGACGTTGAGCCGCCGTCCCACCGTCGCCTCGCCAAGCGTCGTGGACTCCCGCGTCTGCGGGATCAGCGCGACGGTCAGCGTCGCGCCGTCGATCGACGCGACGGTCAGGCTGACGCCGTCCAGCGCGATCGAGCCCTTCTCGACGACGTAGCGCGAGAGCTCCTCGTCGATGACCACCTCGATCTCGCCGGAGGCGTGGCGCGCCGTCACCTCGCCGACGCCGTCGACGTGCCCGAGCACGACATGGCCGCCGAGCCGGTCGCTGACTCTCAACGCCAGCTCGAGGTTGACCCGCGAGCCGCCGACCAGATCGCCGAGCGTCGTGCGCCGCAGCGTCTCCTCGACGACATCGGCGCGAAACCGCGCGCCGTCGATCTCGCGCGCGGTCAGGCAGGCGCCGTTGACGGAGACCGAGTCGCCGGGGCGCAGCTCCGTGACGATCGGCGCGGCGATCTCCAGTAACGCCCCGTCACCGTCCTGCTCGATCCCCACCACCTCGCCGACGGACGCGACCAAGCCGGTGAACATCACCATTCCCGCAGCCGCGCCGAGATCAACAGGTCCTCGCCGACCTGCTCGCAGTCGAGCGTCAACGCGCTGATCGCCTCGGCGATCCGCTCGACGCCCTCGCCCTCCAGCGGGTCGCGCGCGCTGCGCCCGCCGAGCAGCATCGGTGCCAGGAACAGGCGAACCTCGTCGATCTCGCCGGCGTCGAGGAAGGCACCCGCCAGGTGCGGGCCACCCTCGAGCAGGATCGCCGCGACCCCCAGCCCGCCGAGCTGGTCGAGCGCGGAACGCACCCGCGCCTGCTCGTTCTCGCCGGTCGCCAGGATCACGTCCGCCCCGGCCGCCTCCAGGGCGTCGGTTTCGGTGCGCGGCGCGGCACGCGAGACGACGACGATCAGCGGCACCTCGGCGGTGGCTTGGACGAGCTGCGAGGACAGCGGCAGGCGCGCCAGCGAGTCGAAGACGACCCGCCGCGGCTGGCGGTGGACGTTCTCGACGCGCGCGGTCAGCTGCGGGTCGTCGGCGAGCGCCGTGCCGATGCCGATCACCACGGCGTCGACGGATGCGCGCCAGTGATGGGCGAGCTCGCGGCTGGCCACTCCCGAGATCCATTTCGAATCCCCGTCGCGCGTGGCGACCTTGCCGTCGAGCGTCATCGCCGACTTGAACAGGACCCACGGCCGTCCGGTCCGCGCGTGTTTGCGGAAGGCCTGGTTCAGCAGCCGTGCCCTGCGCGCCAGCTCGCCCTCGGCGAGCACGATCTCGACGCCCTCGTCGCGCAGGATCCCGAGCCCCCGCCCGGAGGCCTTCTCCGTCGGGTCGTCGCTGCCGACCACCACGCGCTTGATGCCCGCGGCGATGATCGCGTCGGTGCACGGCGGCGTGCGGCCGTGATGGCAGCACGGCTCGAGCGACACGTACAGAGTGGCCGCGCCGAGGTCCGCCCCGCCGCACGCGGCGATCGCGTTGATCTCGGCGTGCGGTCCCCCGAGCTCGTCGTGCCAACCCTCGCCCAGCACGCTGCCCTCGACGGCGATCACCGCCCCGACGACCGGGTTGGGGTTCGCCCGCCCGCTGCCGTTGCGCGCGAGCTCGATCGCTCGCTCGAGGTGCACCAGGTCGGTCGCCGTGCAGGTCTGCATCGCACTTCGAAGCATACGGACGATGGGCACGCGGTCCCGGCGGAGGCGACCGCCCCAGCTGCGCGCTCACGCCCTGCCGCAGCGCCCGCCGTGGAGGCGGTAGATCGCGACGAGCGGGCCCGGCCGCGCGTAGGCCGCCGGGTAGTAGTCGAAGGACCAGTCGAAATTGAACGGGACCGAGACGACGCCCGAGGAATAGGGGGAGTCCTCGTGGACCAGGGTGCCGCGTGCCGCCAGCGCGGCGTAGTAGGCGACGGCCTGCGGCACGGCCGTCGGGTCGACCAGCGCGCGAGCCTCCTCGGTCGAGCCGGTGACCACCCAGCAGTAGCCGGTGCGCACGTAGAGGTCGATCAGGGCCGGGGAGAGCGTGCGCTCGTAGTTCTCGAGCTTGACCACGTGCCCGCCGCGTACCGCAAGCCCGCCGTGGCGGCCGCGGTGCGTGTAGAAGTCCGGGAAGGCGATCCAGCGCGCGGCCCAGTTGTTGGGGGGCCGGCTCGAGTTGGGAACCACCGGCTCGACGACGATTCGCGTGTGCGCCGGAACGTGCGCGTCGAGCCAGGCAAGCGTCGAGGTGCGCGTGTCGACGCGCGAATTCACGAGGCCCGAATGGATGCTGTAACCGAGGCCCTGGGCGCACAACGCGATCCCCGCGAGCACCACCGGGACGCCGCGCAGCGCCGGCTTCCAGCGGCACAGGCGCCCGGCGCCGGCGACCGCGGCGTGCGCGGCGAGCAGGCAGACGATCGGAACGATCGGCATCACCCAGCGTCCGAAGTAGCGCCCCTGCAGGCCCATGAAGGCGAGGAACACCAGCAGCACCGGCAGCCACACCGCGACCATCGACCACTCGCGGCGCCACACCAGCATCGCGGCGCCCGCGAGCGCCGCGATCGCGGGCACCCAGCCGACCCCCCAGGTGATCGACCACAGGTAGTAGAAGACCCCGCTGCCGTAGGTCAGCCCGAGCTTGCCGCCGGCGCCCTCGCTCTCCGCCGACTGGTGCGCCAGCGCGTTCCAGAAGCTGTGGAAGTCGATCACCGCGTAGGGGTCGGCGGCGATGAACGCGGCGAGCGCCACCACCCCGGCCAGCGCGAGCCCCAGCGCCACGCGCCCCCCACCGTCGCCGCGAGCCCGCGAGAGCGCGGCGGCGACGAGCGGCAGCACGACGATCCCGCCGGTGTACTTGGTCGCCGCCGCCAGGCCGAGCCCGACGCCGGCGATCGCGTAGTCGCGCCGGCGCCCGTCGCGAAGGATGCCCACGGCACCCCACAGCGACAGGCACACCGGGGCGAGGGTCGGGGCATCGTTGAGCGCGAGCTTGCCGTAGGACACCGGCAGGAACGCGACCGCCATCACGGCGGCGGCGATCAGGCCGGTGCGGCGGTCGAACAGCCGCGCGCCGACGAGGTACAGCAACCACACCGCCAGCGTGCCGAGGACCCCCGCGGTGACCCGGGCGAGGACCCAGATCTGGGTGGAGTCGGCCGAGTAGTAGAGGTGATTGACGGTGTCACGCCCGCCGAACCACAGCTCGAGCAGGCCGGCCAGCAGGTAACTGAAGGCCGGCGGGTTGCCGAAGTACTGCGGGTTCAGGTTGCCGCCGAGCATCGCGACGGCGTGCGGCACGAAATGCTGGGCCTCGTCGACGTTGTAGACCCACGGCAGGCCGCTGCGCACGCCCCACACGCGCAGCGCGAGCGCGATCGCGAGGACCGCGGCGACGGCGGCGCCGTAGCGGAGGTCCCAGCGACGCGGGGCGGCGCTCAACAGCGTGCGTAGGCGGAGTAGTACTGGGTGACCGCGACCTGGGTGAAGCCGCGGACGGGGACTTGGACGAGCGGGCTGTCGTTCGGGCTGGTCAGCGCGTAGCGTGAGATCGCGAGCCCGAGCGGGATCAGCTCGACCCCGCGCTGCATCTCGTCGTACAGGCGAGGCTGCCCGTGATGCTCGAACAGGTCGAGCGCGTAGCTGCGATCGATGACGTCCTCGCGCCCGCGGTTGAGGATGATCCGCACGTCGGGAACGAGCTTGTGATCGGGCACCGACAGCGGCCCGCACGACAGGTCGCGCTGGACCGCCGGCTTGTCGAGGATCGCGACCAACGACGTGTGGGAGTCGTCACGGAAGCCGAGCTCGGTCTCGATCTTGTTGAGGCTGAGCGTGCTGGCGGCGAGGTAGATGCCGACGCCGGCCAGCGCCGCCGCGCCGAGCGCCCACAACCGTCGCAGCAGCCCGCGTTGGAGCATCGTCCAACCGCTCAGCGCGAATGCGCAGAAGATCAGGACCATCACCGCGGGCATCAGCAGGTAGCGGTCGATCACCGACAGGCCGGCGCCGGCGAGCACGACGAAGGTGCCGATGCCGCTCAGCAGCACCACGAAGGGCGCGGCCATCCGTCGCGGAACGAGCCAGGCGGACAGCACCACCCCGGCGATCGCGCCGGCCACGACAGCCGACTTGGCGAGCACGATCAGGTAGTGCGACAGCGTCCCGGGCACCTGGGCCAGGGGCACGGTGCGACCGAGCGCGACCGCGGTGTTCTGCGTGCGGTGCAGCGAATACAGCGGCTGGCCGGTGACGATCCAGTCGAGCGCCACCCACAGCAGCGGCCCCGCGGCGACGATCGCCGCCCAGCGCACGCGCTGCGGCCAGCTCGCCCTGGGCGCGCACCACAGCCAGTACAGGCCCGCCAGCAGCCAGGCGTCCGGCCTGATCAGCTCCGCCGCGAGCAGCACGACGAACACCGGCGTTCCCCGCCGGGGCTTCTCGATCTCGAGCGCCGCCGCCCAGACGATCGCCGCGCAGTAGGTCAGGTCGACGTAGCCGCGGGCGGCCAGGAACATGAAGTTGAACCGCGTGAGCAGCAGCGCGACGGCGGTGGCCGCGACGATCGGCGTGAACGCCGTGCGGGTCAGCCGGTAGACGCCCCAGGCGAGCAGCAGGAACGAGGCGATGGCGCACAGCACCTCCAGGCGCAGCGCCGCGTTGCCGAAGATCGAGATGACGGTGCCGAAGGCGACCGCCAGCGGATGCTCGGTCGGCGCATCGTAGGCCGTGAACGACGGCAGCTGGCCGTGCAACAGCTCCCGCCCCCACAGCAGGTAGTACTCGGTGTCGTAGATCGGGTAGGTCGGGATCGTCAGGAAGCCGATCAGCGCGCCGACGCTCATCGCCGCGAACGTCAGCTTCGCCCACGTGGCCGCAGGCACGGCGAACAGCCGCACAACCCAGTCTGGCCGGGGGCCGTTCCCGGTGGGCGTCGGACGTTCCATCGAGCAGGGACGATCCACAGAGATCGAGCGGGGCGGCGGACTTGGCGGCCCCTCGCTTCTCTGGGATACTGGGCCGCCAGTTTACGGCACCGTCGTGGACGGAACGCGCGGACGGCACCGCACACGATGAAGCTGATCATCCAGATCCCCTGCAAGGACGAGGCCGAGCAACTACCGGCCACGCTTGCCGACCTCCCGCGCGAACTGCCGGGATTCGAGTTGATCGAGTGGCTCGTGATCGATGACGGCTCGACCGATGCGACGATCGCCGTCGCGCGCGAACACGGCGTCGAGCACATCGTCCGCCTGACCAACAACAAGGGCCTGGCCAGCGCCTTCCAGGCCGGCATGGACGCGGCGCTCAAGCTCGGCGCCGACGTCGTCGTCAACACCGACGCCGACAACCAGTACCGGGGCGAAGACATCGCGAAGCTCGTCGAGCCGATCGTCGCCGGAAGCGCCGACATGGTGATCGGCGACCGCGACGTGCTCTCGATCGACCATTTCTCGCCGCTCAAGAAGCGCCTGCAGCGACTCGGGTCGCGGGTCGTCCGCGCCGCCTCCTCGACCAGCGTTCCCGACACCACCTCGGGCTTCCGCGCCTACAACCGCGAGGCGGCGCTGCAGATCATGATCGTCTCGCGCTTCACCTACACGCTCGAGTCGATCATCCAATCCGGCAAGCAGCTCGTCGCGATCGACCACGTCCCGATTCGCACCAATCCGCGGACGCGCGAGTCGCGGCTGTTCCCCTCGATGTGGTCCTACGTGCGCCGCAATGCGGTCTCGATCTTCCGTATCTACGCGCAGTACGAGCCGCTGCGCGTGTTCCTCACGGTGGCCGGAGTCCTGCTGGTCGCCGCGATCGGCGTCTGGACGCGGTTTGCCGTCGCCTACATCCAGGGCAAGGGGAGCGGCCACGTCCAATCGCTGATCCTGGGCGCCGTGCTGTTCAACGCGGCGGTCGTGCTCGCCGCGCTCGGCGTGATCGGCGACCTGCTGAGCGCACAGCGCACGATGATCCAGCGCACCCACGAGCGGGTGCGACGGATCGAGCTGAAGCTCGGCATCGAGCCCTCGCATTACGAGGCGCTCACCGCCGAGCCGCCCACGCCGCCGGCCGCGCAGGCGCAGGGCGAGCCGAGCCACCCCAACGGGCAGCCGAGCGAGCTGCCGGCGGCGGACGAGGCGACTCAGTGACCGCCGTCACGCGCTCGGCCGACGGCATCGTCACCGGCAACACCTACGACAAGTACAACGCGCGAAACCCCGTCGCGCGGTTGCTGATGCGCGGCTTCGAGCGCAACCTCGACGACCTGTTCGTCTCGGCGGCCCCCGAATCGCTGCTCGACGTCGGCTGCGGCGAGGGCGTGCTGACCCACCGCTGGGCCACCGAGATCGCGCCGCGCCGTGTCGTCGGCATCGACCTCGACGACCCGCTGATCGCCGCCGAATGGGCGCTGCGGCCGGCGCCGAACCTGACCTACATCGCGCAGCGTGCCGAGCGGCTGCCGTTCGCCGATGACGAGTTCGACCTCGCCACCGCCGTCGAGGTGCTCGAGCACGTGCCCGATCCCGAGCACACGATCGCCGAGATGGCCCGCTGCGCCGCGCGCCACCTGCTGATCTCGGTGCCCCGCGAGCCGCTCTGGCGCGCCGTCAACATGGCGCGCGGCGCGTACTGGCGCGAGCTGGGCGATACGCCGGGCCACGTGAACCACTTCTCGAAGTCGGCGATCGTCTCGCTGTGCGCACGCCACGGCGAGGTGATCGAGACCCGCTCGCCGTTCCCGTGGACGATGGTGCTTGTCCGAGTCTGAACGCGGCACGCGCTCCTATGCGAGCGGCGCGCGGATGCTCTCGATCGGGATCGCCTCCACCGGCGTCCTGACCTTCGCCTACTTCGCGATCGCAAGTCACGTGCTCGGCACGCACCAGCGGTCGCGCTACGACACCATCGCCGAGCTGTGGTCGGTGATGTTCGTGATCATCTGCGTGATCTACCGGCCGATCGAGCAGCTGCTCTCGCGGACGATCGCCGAACGCCGCGCCCGCGGCATCGAACACCACCCGATGCGCGTGCCGATGTTGATCCAGGCGACCTTCGCGCTGGCCTTCCTCGCGGTCGCGCTGCCGCTGCATCGCCCCCTCGCCCACGGCGTGTTCCACTCGGTCACGCTCTACTGGATCCTCATCGTCGGCATCCTCGCCTACGCCGCGAGCTACTTCGCCCGCGGCTGGCTCGCCGGACACAAGTACTTCGCGCTGTACGGCGGTCTGGTGTTCATGGAGTCGGCGTCACGGCTCGCGTTCGCTCTCGCCGCCGCGGTCGGGATCTCCCACGGGCAGTCGGCGATCGCCCTGGGTATCGCCGCCGCGCCGTTCGTCTCGCTCGTCGTCGTCCCGGCCGCCTTCGCGAGCCGCGCGCAGCGCTCGGGGCCGCCGGCCAGCTTCGCCGACGCCGCGCTCGAGGGCCCGGCGGCGGAGGGCATCGAGGAGGCTGCCAGCGATCTGGGCATCCGCCTCGGCGCGCGTTTCGCGGTCTCGGTCTCGGGCATACAGCTGGCCGAGCAGACGCTGCTGAACGCCGCGGTGCTGACCGTGGCCGCGACCACCGCGGCAGACCGCGGGCTCACCGGGGCCGTGTTCGACCTGCTGCTGATCACCCGCGCGCCGCTGCAGCTGTTCCAGGCGATCCAGACCTCGTTGCTGCCGCACCTCGCCGGGCTCGAGGTGACCGAGGGTCACGCGGCGTTCAGCCGCGCGATCCGCATCACCGTGCTCGCGATCGGCGCATTCGCGGTCGCGGTCGCCCTCGGCCTGCTCGCCGTCGGACCGTTCGCGATGCACCACGTGTTCGGCTACGACTACCCCTACGACCGCTTCGGGCTGGCGCTGATCGCGCTCGGCATGGGGCTGCACCTGTGCGCCGGGGCGCTCAACCAGGCCGCGCTCGCGCGTGGGCAGGCCGGGCTCGCCGCGGCGCTCTGGCTGCTCGCGGCGGCCCTGTTCGTCGGCTGGATGCTGCTCGGCGTGGTGTCCGATCAGGTGCTGCGCACCGAGCTCGGCTACGCCGGGGCCGCCGGGCTGCTCGCGCTGGCGCTGGCGGCGCTCTACCGCCGCGGGTCCCCGACGGCCTCGGCCAGCGCGAGGTAGCCCGCAGCCGGGTCGCTCGAGCCGAACACGGCGGTGCCGGCGACGAACACGCCGGCCCCCGCCGCCCGCGCCCGCGTCCCCGTGTCCACCTCGATGCCGCCGTCGACCTCGAGCGCGACGCCGTCGCGCAGCAGGCTCCTCGCTCTCGCCAGCCGGCCGATCGAGGCCTCGATGAAGCGCTGGCCGCCCCAGCCCGGGTTGACGGTCATGCAGAGCGCCAGATCGACCTTGTCGGCAACCTCGGCGTAGACCCCGAGCGGGGTCGATGGGCACACCGCAAGCCCGGCCGCGAGCCCGGCGTCGCGGATCAGCGACAGCGCGTAGTCGATGTGCGGCGTCGCCTCCGCGTGGACGGTGATCAGGTCGGCCCCGGATCGCGCGAACTCGGCGATCTGGCGTTCCGGTTGCTCGATCATCAGATGGACCTCGAGCAGCGCTCCCGCCGCGCCGATTCGCTCGCGCAGCGCTGCGACGACCAGCGGGCCCATCGTGATCGGGGGCACGAAATGGC
The DNA here is from genome assembly GCA_035535075.1 of Solirubrobacteraceae bacterium. GTDB lineage: Bacteria > Actinomycetota > Thermoleophilia > Solirubrobacterales > Solirubrobacteraceae > Palsa-513. The sequence goes on along the minus strand of DATLQS010000011.1, from coordinate 5,462 downwards.
CATCCATCACATCGACGTGGATCACCCGCGCGCCGGCGTCGAGGACCTCCTGCACCTGCTCGCCGAGGCGATCGAAATCGGCCGAGAGGATCGACGGCGCGACCCGCGGCACGCTCAGCAGCTCTGGCGTCATATCTCTCGCAGCATGCTGCCGCCGCAGACGTTGCACATCACGATCGCGGTGCTCGCCATCCGCACGATCGTCGAGTGCTCCCCGCAGTTGGGGCACACCGACACCAGTTCGAAACGATGCAGGCAGTAGACGCAGCGGTAGCGTCCCGGCAGGTTGGTGGGACGCAGCCACGGCTCGCCGCAGTTCGGGCAGCCCGGACCGAGTTCGGACTCTTCGTTCATCGCCGGGCGGCCCGCTCAGGATTCGCGCGCGAGCGCTGCGACGAAGAACCCGTCGCTGCCCTGCACGTGACCCAGCGCCAGCAGCTGGTCGCCCGCGTGCGGGTGCGCCCACGCCGGGTGGCGGACCTGCAGGTCGATCGCTGAGAACTCGGGGTGGGCATCGAGAAACGCTCCGATCTGGTGCTCGTTCTCGGCCGCCGAGATCGTGCACGTCGAGTAGACAAGCGTGGCACCCGGCCCACACGCGGCGGCCGCCGCGGACAATAGCCGGGCCTGCTGCTCGGCGAGCGACGCCACCGCGCCGGGCGAGGCGCGCCAGCGCAGGTCCGGGCGCGATTGGAGCGTCCCGAGCCCCGAGCACGGGGCGTCGAGGAGCACCCGTGCAAAGCGTTCGCCGGCGCGTCGCGGACTGGTCGCGTCGGCGACCTCGACGGTCACGTTCCCGGCCCCCATCCGCGCCGCCGTGTTGCGCAGCGCCCGCGCACGGCCGGCGTGGCGCTCGACCGCGACGATCTCCCCGCGGCCGCTCATCAGGGCGGCGAGATGTGTCGTCTTGCCCCCGGGAGCCGCGCACAGATCGAGCACCCGCTCACCGCCGGCCACGCCGAGGCAGTGGGCGACGATCATCGATGCGCGCGACTGCGGCATCAGCATGCCCTCGCGCCACAGCGCCGAGCCGTGGGCATCGAAGGGCCCGAGCGCCAGCACCGCCTCGGGCGGCTCGCCCGGCACCACCGTGGCGACGCCCTGGGACTCCAGCGCCGTCGCGAGCGTCGCCGCGTCGGTCCGCAGCGTGTTGGCGCGCAGCGAGTTCTCGGCCGGCTCGTTGGCGCGCGCGAGCAGCGCCCGCGTCGCGTCGCCACCGAGCGCCGCCCACCACAGATCGACGATCCAGCGCGGCATCGAGTGCGCGATCGAGGCCCCCGCCGGGCTCTCGTCGTCGAGCGCCTCGAGCAGCGCCGGGCCCTCTCGCGCGATGCGCCGCAGCACGGCGTTGACGAGCGCGTGCCCGTGCGCGGATTTCACCAGCTCGACGGCGTCGTTGACCACGGCGTGCGGCGCGCTGCCGGCGAAGCACAGCTCGTAGCAGCCGAGCCGCAGCGCCGCGAGCAGCGGCGCGTCGATCTTTGCGACGGCCCGCCCGGAGGCCTCCTCGATCAGGTGGTCGAGCGTCAGCACGCGCTGCACCGAGCCGTAGGCGAGGTGCATCGCCAGCCCGCGGTCGCGCCCGCGCAGCGCGACCGCCGCACGGTGAAAGGCACGATCGGTGAACGCCCCCTGCTCGAAGGTGCGTCGCAGCACGAGGTAGGCCGCGAGGCGCGCCTCAGACGGCATGACCGCGCAGATACGACGCGGCGTCCATCGCACGCCGGCCGGGCGGCAGCACGCGGAGCAACTCGAGCGTCCCCGGTGTCGCGCCGAAGAACAGGCGCCCGTCCTCGGCGGCCAGCACGCCGGCGGGCGTCGGCCGGCCCGACACGCGTGCGGCCTCAACGCCAAGCCCGCCGGGCAGCCGCGCGCCGATGTGCGGGTGCAGCGCTCGCACCTGCCGCTCCAGTGTGTCGGCGGCGCGCTCCGGGTCGAGCTCGCGGTCGGCCGCGGTCAGCTTCTCGGCGTAGCTGACGCCGCCACGATCCTGGGCGAGGTAGTCGCGCGGGCCGGCGAGCGCCGCCACCAGCAGCGCCGCGCCGAGTGTCGCGAGGCGAGCGCTCAGCGTCCCGTAGTCGTCCGCCGCCGCGATCGCGAGGCTCTCGCGCCGGCACACCGGCCCGGCGTCGAGCTCCTCGACGAGCCGCATGATCGAGACTCCCGTCACGGTGTCGCCGGCCATGATCGCCCGCTCGATCGGCGCTGCACCGCGCCAGCGCGGCAACAGCGACGGATGCACGTTGACGATCTCATAGCGCGAGAGCAGCGGCTCGCGGACGATCGCGCCGTAGGCGCAGAGCACGATCAGATCGGGGGCCAGCGCCGCGATCTCCCCGGCGAGGTCCTCCAGGCGCGCCGGCTCGGCCACGCGCAGGCCGAGCTCGCGAGCCCCGGCCGCCACCGGCGTCGGGGTCAGCAGCCGCCCGCGTCCCCGGGCCGCCGGCGGTCGCGTCACGACCAGCGCCGGGCTGAGCGCCGGCGCGGCCGCCGCGAGCACCCGTTCGGCAAAGCCCGAGGTGCCGATGTAGACGGTCTTCACTCGTCGCGCTGGCGATCGCGCCAGCTGCGCATGGCATCGCGCCGCTGCGCCTTGCTCGTGCGATCGAGCATCAGGACGCCGTCGAGATGGTCGATCTCGTGCGCCAGCACGCGCGCCTCGAGACCGGACGCCTCGATCGTCACCGCCGCGCCGTACTCGTCGGCACCGGCGACCCGCAGATGGACGAAGCGCTCGACGTCGACGCGGATCCCGGGAATGCTCAGGCACCCCTCCTCGAGCGTCTCGGTCTCCACGCCGTGCCACTGGATCTCCGGGTTGATCACCGCGACGGTCGGGCTACCGGCCTCGATCCGGTAGACGAGCACCCGCGCGAGCATCCCCACCTGGGTCGCCGCGAGCCCGACGCCCATCGCGCCGTCCATCACGTCGCGCATCCAGTCGACCTCCTCGCGCAGGCGCCCATCGAAGTTCGACACCGGGAGCGCCCGCGTGCGCAGCACCGGATCGTCCAGCGTGCGGATCTTGGCCATCGCGGCCTCGCGCCGTTCCCGCTCCTGGGCGGATTCCGGCTGCACTTCGCGCTCTTCGAGGACTTCCTCGGCCATACCCAAAGTCTACGGAGCGCCTGCCGGGAGTCTCACTGCGGATCCACGTCGACGCTGACCGACACCTCGCGGTGCAGCGGCTGGGCGAGCGCCGCCGTGACCGCCGCCACCGCCGCGCCGCGGTCGGCCGCCTTGATCACGATCTGCGCCCGCTCGCGCCCGCGCAGGCGAAAGAGCGGCGCCGGACCGAGGATCTGGGCGTCGGGCAGGACCAGCCGCGCGCGCAGTTCGCGTGCCTCCGCCAGCGCCAACTCCTCGCGGGTGCTCGAGCAGACGATCCGCACGAGCTCTCCGTAGGGCGGGTAGCGCAGGGCCTCGCGACGGCGCAGCTCGCCCTCGAGGAAGCCCGCGCTGTCGTGGCGCGCGGCGGCGAGGATGCTGCGCGCCGTCGGCGCCAGCGTCTGCACGAGGACCCGCCCGCTGCTGCCGCCCCGCCCGGCCCGCCCGGCGAGCTGGGCGACCAGCGCGAAGGTGCGCTCCTCGGCGCGGAAATCCGGGAACCGCAGCGTCGCGTCGGCGTCGAGCACCACGCCGAGGCCGACGCCGTCGAAGTCATGCCCCTTGGCCACCATCTGGGTGCCGATCAGCACCCCGGCGCCGGCCCGCTCGAAGCGCGAGAGCACGGACGTCGCGCGTCCTCGTGCCGCCGCCACGTCCGCGTCCAGGCGGAAGATCGGGTAGTCGGCGCCGCCGAGCGCCGCGACCAGCTCGTGTTCGAGCCGCTCGGTGCCCAGCCCATGGCGCGCCACGCTCCCCGAACCGCAGGCATCGCAGCACGGCGGTACGCGCTCGCGATGGCCGCAGTGGTGGCAGCTGATCACGCCCTCGGAGCGGTGCAGCACGAGCGCGACGTCGCACTCCGGACAGCCCCAGACCTTTGCGCACGACCGGCACGAGAGGAAGTTCGACCAGCCGCGGCGGTTGAGCAGCACGATCGCCTTGCCGCCGGCCCGGCGCAGATCGCCGAGCGCCGCCGCGGTCCGCTCGTGCAGCGCCCCGTGGACACCGCACATGTCGAGCACCTCGACGGCCGGCAGCTCGCCGCCGTCGGCGCGCGCCGGCAGCGCGAGCCGGCGCAACCGCGCGAAGCTCTCCGGACGCGGTGTCGCGCTTCCGGCCAGCAGCACGGCGCCGGCCTGCTCGGCCCGCCGCGCCGCGACATGGCGCGCGTCGTAGCGCGGGTCTCCCTCATGCTTGTAGGACGGGTCGTGCTCCTCGTCGATGACGATCAGCCCGAGATCCTCGATCGGGGCGAACACGGCGGAACGCGGCCCGACGCAGATCCTGGCCTCCCCGCGACGCAGCCGCATCCACTCGTCGTAGCGCTCTCCCGCGCCGAGCCGCGAGTGCGCGACCGCCACGGTGTCGCCGAAGCGCTCCACGAAGCGCCCGACCGTCTGCGGCGTGAGCCCGATCTCCGGGACCAGCACGATCACCCCGCGCCCCTGGGCGAGCGTCGCCTCCGCGGCGCGCAGGTAGACCTCGGTCTTGCCGGAGCCGGTCACGCCGTGGAGCAGGAGCTGCGCGGAGCGCCGTGCCCCGATCGCGGCATCCAGCGCTTCGAGCGCCCGGCGCTGGTCGTCGTTCAACGTCACCGGCCCGTCGCGCCGGGCGCCCACCGCCACGTGCACGGGCGCCCGGGCCAGCGCGCGATGGCTCAGCCTCAGCAGCCCGCGCGCCTCGAGCCGCCGCAGCGTCGCGTGGGCGGCCCCGGTCGCCGCCACCGGCGTCGCGCCGACCGCCGGCAGCCGCTCGAGCACCGCTCGCTGGACCGCCGTCAGGCGAACCCCGGCCGACGGTGCCTCGCGCCCGGCGGCGGTCAGCTCTGCGACCAGGCGCGCCAGGCCGTGGACTCCGTGGCTGGCCCCGGGCGGCAGCACGAGCGAGAGCGCTCGCGCCGGCGTCGAGCAGTACTCCAGCGCGATCCATCCGGCGAGCTCGACGAGGTCGACCGGCACGTCCGCCTCGACGGCGCGCCGCGGTGCGAGCAAGCGCTCGTCCGCGACGGCGCTCGCCTCGGTCAGCCCGACGACCACGCCCAGCAACTCGCGGCGTCCGAACGGCACGACGAGCATCGAGCCGACGCCGACGCTGTCGCGCATCTCCTCCGGCAGGGCGTAATCGAACGGCCCACGCAGCGCGCGCGCGCTGGTGAGCGGCTCGACCTGAGCGATCGAGGCCACCGTCGCAGACTAGTGCGCGAGGCGGTCGGCTCTAGAGGTTTGTTGCGGCGGTGTGGAGGGTGTTGGCTTTGGTGGTTTGTTCCCAGGTGAAGTCGGGGTGTTCGCGGCCGAAGTGGCCGTAGGCGGCGGTTTGTTGGTAGATCGGGCGGTGGAGCTTGAGCTCTTCGCGAA
>DATLQS010000010.1:0-51307 GCA_035535075.1 Solirubrobacteraceae bacterium | reverse complement strand
TCCAGGAGGCCGCGTTCGAGCTCGGCGAGCGCCTCTACGCGCGGCCGCCGAAGCGGTTCGCACGGCGTGCCCTGCGGCGCGCGCGCCGGAACACCGCCTGGCGCTCGCGCCGTTAGCCGGGTGATGGCGCGGCAGCGTGGGACCGTGGCCGCCGCCCGGCGAGCGCGCTGGCACGAGCTCGCAGCCGTGGGCGGCATCTCGCGGCGGCGGATCGCCGCGCCCCCCGGGGCCCTGGCACCGGGGGGCGCGTCGGGGATTCCCATCATGTCCGCGGCGCGACGCCCGGCCCTCGGGGGGCACCTCGCCTGCCGAGCAGGCCGGCCGGGGCCATCAACCGTCTAGTGCGGGGCGAAGACCGGCGTGATCTCGTCCTCGAGACCGGAGTCGAGCACGAGCAGCACCTGGTCGCCGGCCTCGATGACGGTCTCGGCGGTCGGCACGAAGCCGCGGCCCTCGCGGAGCACGGAGATGATCAGGCTGCCCTCGGGCAGCGCGACGTCCGACACGCGGGCGCCGGCGGCGGGCGCCTGGGGCTGGACCTCGAGCTCGATGATCTCGAGGCGCTCCTCCTCGAGCGCGAGCAGGTGGACGAGGCCGTAGCGCGGCACCTCGTGCTCGATCAGGCGCAGGATCAGGTCGGTGGCCGAGACCACCGGCTGGATCCCAAGCAGCTTGAAGTGCTGGAGGTTCCGCGGGTTGTTGACGCGGGCGATGACGCGCTCGCAGAGGTACTTCTCCTTGGCCACCTGGCAGATCAGGATGTTGTCCTCGTCGTCCCCGGTGACCGCGACGACCAGGTCGGCGCGCTGGATCCCGGCCCGCTCGAGGACCCACAGCTCCGTGGCGTCGCCGTACTGGACCGCGTGTTCGAGCTCCTCCTCGACGACGAGGTAGCGACGGCGGTCGGCCTCGAGCAGCGTGACCTCGTGTCCCTTGTCGATCAGCTCCCTGGCGAGGTTCAGCCCGACCTTGCCGGAGCCGACGACGATGACATACATCGCTATCGCTCCAGCGCCTGCTCGAACATCTCGATCGCGTGCTGGGTCGGCGAGATCGTGTGCAATCCCTGCTCGGAATACCACGCGGCGCGCGCCGGATCCATCACGCGGCACAGGACCTGCTCGACGCCGAAGCGCCGCTGAACCACCTGGGCGACGGTCAGGTTGGTGTTATCGCCGTCGGTGGAGGCGATGAACACGTCGGCGCGCTGCACGCCGGCCTCGAGCAGCGCATCGACCTCGAGCGCCGTGCCGACCGTGAACAGGCCGCCGGCGTCCTCCCAGCTCTGCCCCTCGATCTCCACCAGACGCTCGTGCGAGAGGGGGTCCTCGTCGAGGACCGACACCTCGTGGCCCTGGGCGAGCGCACGCTTGGCGACCGCGGACCCGACGCGTCCCGCTCCGACGATCAGTACGAACATCGGAGCGGATGCTACTGGTCCGGCGCGGGAGCGCGCCGCTGGGCGGGCGTGCGGGCCGGCGCGGTGAGGATCACGCGGCACGGCGCCCGGGCGACGACGTAGCGAATCGTCTCCGAGACGGTGCTCTCGCCGACCAGCGTGCGGCCGCCGAGCAACGACCCCGCCCGCGTGCGCGCCGTCTCGTCGGCGGCGAGGACGATCGCCTCGACTCCCCGCCGGCGCGCCTCCTCGACGATCGCCTGGCCGATGCGCCGCGCCCGGACCGTCGCCGTGGCGACCTCGACGCCGCCGTACTCCTCGCCGACCCGCTTGGCGCGGGCCAGGGCGGTTCGCGCCGCCAGCAGTTGCGCCTCGGGGAGCGGAGCGTCGATCGGCAGCGACATCGGCACCCTGAAGATCCAGACCGCCTCGATCGTCGCGCGATCGATCGCCGCCTCGTCGCGTTGCTCCGAGGAGACCAGCAGCGCCGCGGTCTGGACCAGGTCCTCGTCCAGTTCGCCGCCCAACAGCGGCACGAGAATCGAGCCGAAGTCACGCTCGGGCGCCGGCGCACGGAGCACCATCTCCGGCACCGTCACGCGCGCTCCGACCGACTTTCCCTCGTGTTTTCGGTAGACCACGTAGAGCGCCACGGCGGCGAGCAGCCACGACAAGCCGAGGTAGCGGGCTCCGGCATGGAGCACCACGACGGTGACCCACCCGGCGCCCGAGAGGGCGGTCCCGACCACCGCGGACACCGGCAGCACGCCGCCCCGCCAGCGGATGCCGCCCGGGATGCGGTAGGGCCGCGGCCGGTCCGGTTCGCGGTAGCGCAACACGCATATCGAGAGGTGGGCGATCGTGAACGCCAGCATCGCCCCGAACGCGAAGATCCCGAACAGGAAGTCGAGGTCGCCGGGGATCACCAGCGCCGAGGCGGCGATCGCCGCGATGCCGATCAGCACGAAGGGCGTCGCGCGCTGCGGGTGCAGGCGGCCCAGCGCGCTCGGAATCTGCCGGTTCGTCGCGAGCGAGAAGGCCAGCCGCGACAGGCCGAGCATCGCCGAGCGCGCGGCGGCGATCAGCGTCGCGCCGGCCGCAAGGGCGACGGTGTACTTGAGCGTGTCGGCCAGGGCGCCCGGGCGGAAGCGCTCGACGATCCCGATCACCGGCGCCCCGAGATGGGCCGTGGCGAGCGCGGAATGCCCGCCCAGCACCGGTACCGCGGTGACCGCGACGAGCCCGACCCCGACGTAGACGACGAGGATCGTGAGGTTGGCGAACCAGGCAATTCGCCGCACTCCGGCTCGGCTGATCGCCAGCTCGCTCGAGAGCCCGGACGCCGACTCGAGGCTCGTGAACGCCACGGTCGTGATCGCCAGGGCGTAGATCACCCCCGTCCAGCTCGGCTGGCTACCGAGGTGGATGTGGTCGGTGATCGTCCCCAGGTTGAAGAACAGGACCAGCCCGATCACGACCACGACGAGCTGGAGCACGATGTCGACGGCGACCATCGCGAGGATGCGCCGCCATCGCCGCAGCGCCGAGACTCCGAGCACGTTGGTCACCGCGCCGTAGGCGATGATCGCCAACGCGATCACGACGCGGCCGCCACCGTGACCGATCGCCGGCACGAAGGTCGCGAGGTAGTCGGTCGCCGTCAGCGCACAGATCGCGATCAGGATCACGTAGTCGAGCAGCACCGCGGCCGCGGCGACGAAGCTGACGAGCTCGTTGAACGCGTAGCGCGCGAACACCGTCGAGCCCGCGCGCTCGGGGTGCATCGCGGCCCCCTCGAGGTAGGTCAGGGCGGTCAGCGCGAAGAACAGACCGGCAGCGAGATAGACGAGGGGGGTCAGCCCGAGCGCCTGACCGGAGACGATCCCCAGCGAGAAGTACAGCGAGCTCGCCAGCGAGGTCCAGATGATCGCCCCGAGCCGTGTCCAGCCGATCGAGGCGGTGGCCGTCCCCCGCTGGGTGCTCATCGCCGGCGGCGCAGCTGCGCCACGATCCACAGCCGGCCGAGCCCGGCGCCGACCATCGCGGCCCCGATGACGACCGCCAGCACCGCGCCACGGAACATCAGCAGCACGCCGAGGATGACCATCGCCGCGGAGAGGACTCGGGTGGCGCCGTCATGCAGGGCCCGCCCCCGTCCCGGCGGCGACGATCGTCGACCGCTCATGCGAGCTAGGTGATCAGGGGAATGATCAGGATCGCAACGATGTTCGCAACCTTGATCATCGGGTTGATCGCCGGGCCGGCGGTGTCCTTGAACGGGTCCCCGACCGTGTCGCCGGTGACCGACGCCGCATGCGCATCGGACCCCTTACCGCCGTGGGCCCCGTCCTCGATCAGCTTCTTGGCGTTGTCCCACGCGCCGCCGCCGGCGGTCATCAGCACGGCGAAGAAGAAGCCGACCACGATCACGCCGATCAACAGGCCGCCGAGCGCCTGGACGTCGATCAGTCCCACGATCACGGTCAACGCGATCGGCAGGAGCGACGGCAGGATCATCTCGCGCTGCGCGGTTCGCGTGACGATGTCCACGCAGGTCGCGTAGTCGGGCTCCTCGGTGCCGTCCATGATCCCCGGCTTCTCGCGAAACTGGCGGCGCACCTCCTCGACGACGGCTCCGCCGGCGCGTCCGACGGCCTCGATCGAGAGCGAGGCGAACAGGCAGACCATCATGCCGCCGATCAGCAGCCCGATCAGCACGGGCGGCTGATCGATGTTGAACGCGACCGTCGCGCCCTTGGCGGCCAGCTCGTCCTTGAAGCCGGCGAACAGCACGACCGCCGCGAGCACCGCGGAGCCGATCGCATAGCCCTTCGTGACGGCCTTGGTCGTATTGCCGACCGCGTCCAGCCGGTCGGTGATGTTGCGGACCTCATCGGGCAACTCGGCCATCTCGGCGATCCCGCCGGCGTTGTCGGTGATCGGCCCGAAGGCGTCGAGCGCCACGATCAGGCCGGTCAGCGAAAGCAGGCCCATCACCGCGACGCCGATGCCGTAGATCCCCGTCGTGCCCCCGCCCGCCAGCTTCCAGGAGCCCAGGATGCCCAGCACGAGGACGATCGCCGGCAGCGCCGTCGCCTGCAGGCCCGAGGCGAACCCCTGGATGATGTTCGTCGCATGACCGGTCAGCGACGCCTTCGAGGTCTTCTTGACCGGCGAGAAGCGCGTCGAGGTGTAGTAGTCGGTGATCACGAACAGGCAGGCGGTCACGGCGATGCCGATCAACGAGCAGAGGTACAGCTTGCCCCAAGCCGGCGCCTTGGCGCCGCCCTTCAACACGGCATCGTGCATCAGCCAGTAGGTGATCGGCGCGAACGCCGCCGCGGCGATCACACCTGAGGCAATCAGGCCCTTGTACAGGGCGCCCTCGACGTTGCCGCTCGCCGAGCGCACGAAGAACGTGCCGACGATCGAAGCGATGATCGCCACCCCGCCGAGGAGCAGCGGGAACAGGGCGACCTTGGTGCTCTGGCTGAAGGTCAGCACGCCGAGCAGCATCACGGCGATGGCGGTGACCGCATAGGTCTCGAACAGGTCGGCCGCCATTCCGGCGCAGTCGCCGACGTTGTCGCCGACGTTGTCGGCGATCACCGCCGGGTTGCGCGGGTCGTCCTCCGGAATCCCCGCCTCGACCTTCCCGACCAGGTCGGCGCCGACGTCGGCGGCCTTGGTGAAGATGCCGCCGCCGAGTCGCGCGAACACCGAGATCAGCGACCCGCCGAAGCCGAGGCCGATCAGCGCGTCGATCGCCGTCTTGGGGCTGTCATGGAACAGCGCGGTCAGCGCCCCGTAGTAGCCGGACACGCCGGTCAGGGCAAGCCCGACGACGAGCAGGCCGGTCACCGCTCCGCCGCGGAAGGCGACCTTGAGCGCGGGGGGGACTCCGCCGCGGGCCGCCTCGGCGACGCGCGCGTTGGCGCGCACGGAGACGTTCATCCCGATGTAGCCGGTCGACCCCGAGAGGATGCCGCCGAAGGCGAAGCCGACCGCGACCGCGATGTTCTGGACGAAGATCAGGGCCACGAACAGGACGACGCCGACGCCGGCGATCGTCGTGTACTGCCGATTCAGGTACGCGCGGGCCCCGGCCTGGACGGCCGCCGAGATGCTCTGCATGCGCTCGTTGCCCGGCGAGCGCGCGAGCAGCGCCCGCGCCGTCAGGGCGCCGTAGAGGACCGCGCAGCCCGCGCACACGAGGGCGACGACGACCCCGTGATTGGTCAGAAAATTACTCAAAGAAGCTCCTCACCATGACGTCTGCGCGAGCGCTGGGCCGCCAGACACAACACGAAGCCGGGCAGCACCGATGTCCGCCCGGCAGGGACAAGCCGGCGGCAGTCTATCGCGAGTGGCGGTATGGGGATCACGTGCCCGGGATCCAGAGCCGGCCGCTGCTCTGCGCCGGCCCCGGTCCGGGCTTGTCCGGATCGGTCGTCTGAGCCCCGGGTGGACCGGCGGGGGGAGCGCCCCCGCCCGCCCCGGGATCACCGCCGCCGGCGGCGGTCGCCGGCGCCGCCCCGGCACCGGCGAGCTTCGCGTATTCCAGCTGCAGCGCCGAGATCGCCTCGCGCAGCGGCCCGAGCCGGGGACCGTCCTCGCCACGCTCCAGCAGCGGCAGCAGGGCGCGCGCGCCATCGATCGCGTCGCGCACCTGGCCGAGGTCGCGTTCCCCCTCGGTCCCGGGCTCGAGACCCAGCCGCCGCCCGGCCAGGCTGATCAGCGAGACGGCCGTCTGCACGATGACATCGGCCGGCGTCACGTGTCGGAGCTGCTCCTCCCAGGCCGCGCGCAGCTCGGCCTCGCTCGGCTCGCCTGGCCCGCTGCTCATGCTCGAACCTCCTCGGAATAGGTGGCGCGCGTGTCGCGCACACAACGTTGGAACGCTTCATGCATCGACGCCCCGGCCTCGATCATCGCGCGCTGGCGCTGGGCGCCGTTGGGCTCCCCGAGCGCCGGATCGAGCTCGAGGCCGAACGTGGACCGCGCCGGCGCGGTCCACGCCAGCAGACGTTCGACGATCTCCGTCGACGGATACTCCTCGCCGCGCACGAAGTCGATCATCCGCCCATCGAGGCCGTAGCGGATCGCGCGCCACATGTTCTCCTCGATCAGGTAGCCGGGGAGCGCTTCGTGCGGCTCGCCCGCGTCGAGCTCGAGCAGCGCCTGCGCCACGCAGGCCACGGTCAGGCCGGCCAGGGCGTCGGACTCGGCGGCCGTGGCCTGCACGTCGCAGATCCGCACCTCGACGGTCCCGTAGGAGAAGTGCGGCCGGACCGACCACCACACCTGGGTGAACTCGATGATCGAGCGGGTGCGGATCAGCAGGTCGATGTAGTCGCGGAAGGCGGGCCAGCCGCCGAACGCGTAGGGCACCCCGCAGCGCGGGAAGCTGCGCGTGAAGGTCTGGGTGCGCGCCGAATGCAGGCCCGCCAGCCGGCCATCGAGAAACGGCGAGTTGGCCGACACCGCGAGCAGCAACGGCAACAGCGGGCGCATCCGGTCGCAGACCTGAACGGCGCGGTTGATGTCGCGGACCCCGACGTGGACGTGCAGGCTGAAGGTGTTGTTGCGCCACGCGACGTACTTCAGGCCCTGCTCGACGCGGTGGTAGTGCTCGGTGTCGATCACCGGCTGCGCGCGGTAGTCGGCCCACGGGTGCGTGCCGGTCGCGCCGAGCTCGGCGCCCTGGGCGCCGACCATCGCGAACAGCGCGCGCCGGCGCTCGCGCTGGCGCGCCAGCGCGTCGCCGAGGTCGGCTCCGACGCCGGAGATGATCTCGATCTCCGAGGAGATCAGCTCGCCCGTGATGTGCTCGCGCAGCACCGGATCGACGACCGCCGCGTGGTCGCGCAACTCTTCGAAGCGGGGCTCGAGGTCCAGCGTGCGCGGGTCGAGAATCGCGAACTCCTCCTCGAGGCCGACGGTGAGGTCGCTGGCCGCCGCGAAGGTCTCCACGGCGCGGTCGAGATCGATCGTCGACACCGATCAGGCGAGATAGAAGTACAGCGCGTAGAGCAGGTCGACGGCGGGGCTCGAGGTGTGGACGGTCATCTCGGGGGGGACGTGCAGCAGGGCATCGGAATAGTTGAAGATGATCTTGACACCGGCCTCGACGAGATCGTCCGCGAGGCCCTGGGCGGCCGCCGTCGGCACCGCGAGCACGCCGACGACGATGTCCTGCTCCTCGACGACGGCACGCAGCTCGTCGTTGTGGCGAACGACGTGCTGGCCGACCCGCTGGCCGATCTTCGCGGGATCGGTGTCGAAGATCGCCACGACGCGAAAGCCGTGGTCGGCGAAGATCTCCGACGATGCGATCGCCTTGCCGAGGTGCCCGGCGCCGAACAGCGCGATGTTGTGCTGGCCGGCGGTGCGCAGGATCTTGCGGATCTGCGTGACCAGCGAGTCGACGTTGTATCCCACGCCGCGCTTGCCGAACTTGCCAAACCCCGAGAGGTCTCGGCGAATCTGCGTCGAGTTGACGTGCGTGTAGTCGGCGAGCTCGTGCGAGGAGATCGTCTCGCGGCCCATCTTGCGCGCCTGGGTCAACACCTGCAGATAGCGGGACAGGCGCGCCGCGACGCCGAGCGACAGCCGCTCGGTCGGGGGCGCGACCTCCTCGGCAGCGGGTTCGCCGTCGGTCATCGGGCGGACTCTAGCGAGCCTGCCCCGCAGAACCGCTTCATCGACGGCGAAGTCGAACAGTTCCTCGCCGTCGAGGGTGACCACGGGAATCCGCTCGAGGTAGTCGCGCAGCAGCTTCTCGTCGCGCTCGATGTCCCGCTCGAGCAGCTCGAACGGCTGCTCGGCGCGCACCCGCTCGAGCACCGCGCGCGCGTCGTCGCACAGGCAGCATCCGGGGCGCCCGTAGAGCACGACGACGCTCACCGCAGCGGGCCCTCGCCGGTCGCGTAGACGTCAAGGGAGAGGTAGTCGGGATAGGCCAGCGGCTCGACGTCGCGCGCGGCGCTCGCGATCATCGCCGCGTTGTCGGTGCACAGCTCTGCGGGCGGCAGGAACAGCTCGACTCCGAGCTCCGCGAGCCGGGCGCGCAGCGGCGCGTTGGCCGCGACGCCGCCGCCGAGCGCCAGGCGCCCCGCATGCGAGCGTTCGAGCTCGCGGGCGACACGGCGCACGAGCGTCTCAACGATCGCGCGCTCGTAGGCGGCGGCGAGGTCCGCGCGGACCTGCCGATCGCCCAGGTCGACCTCGCGCGTCCGGTACAGCAGCGCTGTCTTGAGTCCGGCGAACGAAAAGTCCTCCCCGCGCCCGACCGGGAACTCGTGGCTGTGCGGATCGCCGTCGGCCGCCAGCCGCGACAGCGCGGCCCCGCCGGGGTAGCCGAGCCCGAGCATCCGCGCGCCCTTGTCGAACGCTTCGCCGGCGGCGTCGTCGAGCGTGCGCGCGAGCACCCCGACCGGGCGGCCGCGCGCGGGAACGTCGAGCAGCAGCGTGTGCCCGCCGGAGGCGATCAGCGCCAGAAACGGCGGTTCGAAACGCGCCGGGGCGAGATAGGCCGCGGCGACGTGGCCGCTGAGATGGTCGACCGCCGCGAACGGCAGCTCGCGGGCGGCGGCGAAGCCCTTGGCCGCGCAGAAGCCGACGAGCAGCGCTCCGACCAGGCCGGGCCCGCGTGTCGCGGCGACCAGCGAGACCGCCTCGACGCCGACGGCGGCCCGCGCGAAGGCCTCGGCGACGACGGCGTCCAGCAGCTCGATGTGCTGGCGCGCCGCGATCTCCGGCACGACACCGCCGAAGCGGTCGTGCACCTCCTGCGAGGAGATCACGTTGGCGTGAACGGTCCCGTCCTCGCCGACGAGGGCGGCACAGGTGTCGTCGCAGCTCGTTTCGAGGGCGAGGATCACGGCCGGTGGTGCGCGACCGGATCGGCCGCCGGCACGTCGTCGAGCCGCCCCTCGCGGGTTGCCGGGGTGCGCCACATGATCAGTGCGTCCTCGCCGTTGTCCTGGTAGTAGCGGCGCCGCAGGCCGGCGATGCGAAACCCGTCGCGCTGGTAGAGCTCGATCGCGGCGTGGTTGGAGCGGCGCACCTCGAGCGTGAACTGCGCGCGCTCGTCCCCGGCCCGCGCGTAGAGCTCGGCGAGCAACGCCGAGCCGATCCCCTCACGGCGGAGGTCGGGGTCGACGGCGATGTTCATCACGTGCCAGACCGTGTCGTAGCGCGAACAGATCGTGTAGCCGACGAGGTCGCCGTCGCGCAGCGCCGCCAGGCACAGCCCGGTCGGCTTGGAGAGCTCCAGCACGAACATCGCGATCGACCACGGGGTCGGAAAGGCGCGGCGCTCGATCGTGGCCACCGCCGGCAGGTCGGTGTAGTTGAGGGGGCGGATCTCGACTGGTGAACGCTCGGTCATCGTGTCTTGGCGCTCAGCGCGAGCTCCGCATCGGCAAGCCGCAGGTAATCCGGGACGGCGGCGGTGGCGCTTCCGCTCGCAGCGAGTCGGCAGATCGCCCCCGCGCTGACCCGGTGCAGGTCACTGTCCTCGGGTGCGACGCACACGCCGCCGCGCTCGAGGAACTCCCGAAATCGTAGCGCCCCGTCCCCCACGGCCAGCGCATCCCCGCCGGTGGGACGCAGCAGTCCCGCCAGCTCCGCCGGGCGGCAGACGCACGGCGCGATCAGCTCGCGACCGTCGCGGTAGGCGGCGACGAATGCCTCGCCCCGGCGGGCATCGAGCACGGCGACGGCGGCACGCTCGCGCACCGGCTCGGCGAGCGCGCGCAGCGTCCCGACGCCGAGGAGCTGCGCTCCGTGGGCCAGCGCGATCCCGTGCGCGCTCGCCAGCCCGATGCGCAGCCCGGTATAGCCACCCGGGCCGACGCCGACCACGACGCGCTCGATCGCCTTCCAGCCGATCCCGCCGCCGGCGAGCAGCTCGGCCGCGAGGGCAAGCAGCCGCTGCGCGTGCTGCGGGCGCGCGCCCGGCGCGACATCGTCGCGCGCCTCGCGCAGCCAGCCGTCGGCGCGGGCCAGCGCCACGGCGCTCGACGGCGTCGCGGTGTCGAGCCCGAGCACGTTCACCAGTGCACCTCGACGCGCCGGCGATCGTGCTCGAGGTGCGCCAGCGTGATCGTGATCCGCGGCGCCGGGAGCTCGCCGGCGCCGTCGGGTGGCCATTCCACGAAGGTGATCCGATCCTCGCCGAGGTAGTCGGCGAGCAGGTCGGGGTCCTCGGCGGCGAGGTCGGGCACCCGGTACAGATCGAGGTGCGCCACGACGAGCCCGTCGGCGGCGCCGTAGCGGTGGCCGATGGCGAAGGTCGGGCTGGTGACCGCTCCGCGCACGCCGAGGGCATGGCAGGCCCCGCGCACCAGGGTCGTCTTCCCCGCGCCGAGCTCCCCGACCACGTGCACGACGTCCCCGGGCCGCAGCGCCGCCGCGATCTCGCCGCCGACCGCCTCGGTGGCCGCCGGGCCGTCGGTCTCGAACACGGCCACCGCGCCGCTCAGAACAGTCCCAACTGCTTGGGCCCGGGCGGTTCGGGCACGGCGATGGCCGCCGGGGCGGGCGCGACCGGCGGCTCGACCGCGGCCGGGGCGTCGTCGAAGGCCGGCGACGGTGCGGCCGGCGCCAGCCCCAGCACACCGGGCAACGCGAGGAAGTCCTCGCGCAACGTATCCATCGTGCGCGGGGTGTACAGCGCGGCCGCCGGATGGTAGATCGGGTACAGCCGTGTGGTGTGCGAGCCGATCGTGCACACCTCCGGCTGGCCGTGGACGCGGGTGATCCCGGCAGGATCTCCGCGCAGCAGCTTGGTGGCAAAGTTGCCCAGCGTGCAGATCACGCGCGGCTGCACGAGCTCGACCTGGCGGATCAGGTAGGGCGTGCAGTTCTCGATCTCGCCGGGCCGGGGATCACGGTTGCCCGGCGGGCGGCACTTCAGCACGTTGGCGATGAACACCTCGGCGCGGCTCAGCCCGATCTCGCCGAGCAGCTTCTCGAGCAGCTTGCCGGCGGCCCCGACGAAGGGCAGCCCCTGCAGATCCTCGTTGGCGCCCGGCGCCTCGCCGACGAACATCAGGTCCGCGTCGGCGTTGCCCGCACCAAAGACGACCGAGGTCCGCGTCGCCGCGAGCTCCGCGCAGCGTGTGCACTCGCGCGCCTGCATCAGCAGCTCCTTCAACGCCTCGCGGCGATCGGTCGCGGTTCGCATCGCTCAAGGGTAATGCGACCCACCAGCCGCCGCTCGCCACGCGCTACGCTATGGGCAAGGCCGTCACCTCAGGGGGACGGACCACCCGCAGTGCCCCACCGATCGCGACCGGTATCCCGGCTGGGAACTGGACCGAGCAATGAACGACATCCCCCCGTCCCGTCGCATCGCGGTCATCGGCCGCGGCCGTCTCGGCAGCGTCCTCGCGGCCGCGCTCGACGCCGGGCCGCCGCTCGCTCGCGGGGAGGCGATCGCGCCGGGCACCGATGTCGTGATCCTTGCCGTTCCCGACGCCGCGCTGGCGGCGCTCGCCGCCGAGCTGACCCCGGGACCGCTCGTCGGCCATTGCTCCGGAGCGCTCTCGCTCGACGTCCTCGCCCCGCACGTCGAGCGTTTCTCGCTGCACCCGCTGATGAGCCTGACCGCCGAGTCGGGGCCGGCGCAGCTCATCGGCGCGGGCGCCGCGATCGCCGGCTCGAGCCCGCGCGCGCTGGCCATCGCCGGGGAACTCGCCGCCCGCGCGGGCCTCCAGCAGTTCACGCTCGGCGACGAGGACCGCGCGCTCTACCACGCCGCGGCGAGCATCGCGTCGAACTTCCTCGTGGCGCTGGAATCGATCGCCGATCGGCTGTTCAGCTCGGTCGGCGTCGAGCATCGCCACACCGCGGCGCTCGCCCGTGCCAGCCTCGAGAACTGGGCCACGCTCGGCGGCGAGCGCGCGCTGACCGGGCCGATCGCCCGCGGTGACAACGCGACGGTGGCCCGCCAGCGCCAGGCGCTGGCCGCTCGCGCGCCCGATCTCCTCGGCCTGTTCGACGCACTGGCGGAGGCGACCGCCCGCCTCGGAGCGCCGGCATGAGGACGCTGCACACGGTCGCCGAGGTCCGCCAGGCGCTCGGCGACGCACCCCGGCCGATCGGCCTGGTCCCGACGATGGGCGCGCTGCACGGCGGGCATCTCTCGCTGCTGGGGCAGGCGCGCGAGCGCTGCGCGACCGTCGTGATGTCGCTGTTCGTGAACCCCACGCAGTTCGGCGGAGACGAGGACCTGGCGGCCTATCCGCGCGACGAGGCACGCGACGCGGAGCTCGCGCGCGCCGCCGGCGTCGATCTGCTGTTCGCACCCGCCGCCGCCGAGATCTACCCGCCGGGATTCGCCACCAGCGTCGTCGTGAGCGGCCTCAGCGAACCGCTCGAGGGGACGCGGCGCGGGCCCGAGCACTTCCACGGCGTCGCGACCGTCGTGACCAAGCTGCTCAACATCGTCGGGCCGCAGGTCGCGTTCTTCGGTCAGAAGGACGCCCAGCAGGCGCTGGTGATCAAGCGTCTGGTGCGCGATCTGGACATTCCGACGACGATCGAGGTCTGCCCCACCGTTCGCGAGCGCAGCGGCCTCGCGCTGTCGAGCCGCAACGCGTACCTGAGCGACGCGGAGCGGGCCCGCGCCGCCGGCCTGTCGCGGGCCCTGCGCCACGCCGCCACGCTGATCGCCGCCGGCGAGCGCGACAGCCGGGTCGCCGCCGCCGCCGCGCGCCGCGAGCTCGTCCGTGACCAGATCGAGCCCGAGTATCTCGAGCTCGTCGACCCCGACACCCTTGCCCCGGTCGAGCAGATCGACGCCCCGGTCCTGGTCGCCATCGCAGCCCGCATCGGGCGCGCCCGGCTGATCGACAACCTCGTCGCGATCCCGGGGAGCTAGCCCGCCATGCAGCGCACCATGCTCAAGTCAAAGATCCACCGCGCAACGGTCACCGACTGCGACCTGCACTACGTCGGGTCGATCACCATCGACGCGGAGCTGCTCGAGGCCGCGGACATCCTCCCGCACGAGCAGGTCGCCGTCGTCGACATCGACAACGGCGCGCGTTTCGAGACCTACACGCTCGCCGGCGAACGCGGCAGCGGCGAGATCAAGCTCAACGGCGCCGCCGCGCGGCTGGTGCACCGCGGCGACACGATCATCGTCATCTCCTACGCCGCCTACAGCAGCGAAGAGCTGCCGGCGCATGCACCGCGCGTGGTCCACGTCGACACGCGCAACCAGATCCTCGCCGTCGACGAGCGCGTCGACGTCCTCTTGTCCTAAGGAGCGCCATGTCCACGACCCCCAAGACCCAGACCGACAGCGACCCCGGCCGGCTGCCGATGACCCTGCCGCGCCTCGCCGAGAAGAAGCGCCTGGGCGAGCCGATCGTGATGGTCACCGCCTACGACTTCCCGAGCGGCCAGATCGTCGACGGCGCGGGAGCCGACATCGTGCTCGTCGGGGACTCCGGCGCCGAGGTCGTCCTCGGCTACGACTCGACGGTGTCCGTCAGCACCGAGGAGATGCTGATGCTGACCGCCGCCACGCGGCGCGGCGTCCGCGGCGCGCTGCTCGTCGCCGACCTGCCGTTCGGCTCCTACGAGGCCTCCGACGAGCAGGCGATCCGCACCGCGCAGCGCTTCGTCAAGGAAGCCCACGCCGACGCGGTCAAGCTCGAGGGCGGCGGCGCGGCGCAGCTCTCACGCGTGCGCGCGGTCGTGGCGGCCGGCATTCCGGTGATGGGCCACGTCGGCCTGACGCCGCAGACGGCCACCGCGCTCGGCGGCCGCCGCGCGCAGGGCCGCACCGCTCAGCGCGCGCTGACCGTCGCCGCCGAGGCAATCGCGCTCGAGCAGGCGGGCGCCTTCGCCGTCGTCTTCGAGGCGATTCCCGCGAGCGTCGCCGCCGAGATCACGACGCTGCTCGAGATCCCGGTGATCGGGATCGGCGCCGGCGCCGCCACGGACGGCCAGGTCCTCGTGCTCCACGACATGCTCGGCATCTACCCGGGGCGCGCTCCGCGCTTCGCCAAGCAGTACGTCGAGTTGCGCTCGACGATGATGGCCGCGGTCAGCGACTACGCCGAGGAGGTCCGCACGCGGCGCTTCCCGACCGCCGAGCACAGCTTCTCGATCGACCCGGCCGAGCTGCGCGGGTTCCGCGAGGGGCTGGCCGAGTTCGAACGCTGAGCTACGCCGTCGCCACGAGCTTGCGCCGGGCGCCGCGCCGCACCGTCGGCGCACGCCCGAGCAGCGGCTCGAGGAACCGCCCGGTGTAGGAGGCGGCGACCGCGGCGACCTGCTCCGGCGTGCCGGTCGCGACCACCCGGCCGCCCTCGTCGCCGCCCTCGGGCCCGAGGTCGATCAGGCGGTCGGCGCTCTTGATGACGTCGAGGTTGTGCTCTATCACGACCACCGAGTTGCCGGCGTCGACGAGCCGGTGCAGCACCTCCAGCAGGCGCTTGACGTCGGCGAAGTGCAGTCCGGTCGTCGGCTCGTCGAGGATGTACAGCGTCCGCCCGGTCGCGACCTTCGACAGCTCGCTGGCCAGCTTGACGCGCTGGGCCTCGCCGCCCGAGAGCGTCGTCGCCGGCTGACCGAGGCGGACGTAGCCGAGCCCGACGTCGTTGAGCGTCGCCAGGCGCCGGCGGATCGTCGGAATGTGCTCGAAGAAGGCGAGCGCCTCCTCGATCGACATATCGAGCACGTCGGCGATCGTCTTGCCCTTGAAGCGCACCTCGAGCGTCTCGCGGTTGTAGCGCCGGCCATGGCACTGCTCGCAGGGGACGTAGACGTCGGGCAGGAAGTGCATCTCGATGCGAATCTGGCCGTCGCCGCGGCACACCTCGCAGCGCCCGCCCTTGACGTTGAACGAGAAGCGCCCCGGCTTGTACCCGCGGGCTCGCGCCTCGGCGGTCTTCGAGAACAGCTCACGGATCACGTCGAACAGCCCGGTGTAGGTCGCCGGGTTCGAACGCGGCGTGCGCCCGATCGGCGACTGGTCGA
The DNA here is from genome assembly GCA_035535075.1 of Solirubrobacteraceae bacterium. GTDB lineage: Bacteria > Actinomycetota > Thermoleophilia > Solirubrobacterales > Solirubrobacteraceae > Palsa-513. The sequence goes on along the minus strand of DATLQS010000010.1, from coordinate 35,907 downwards.
CCGCGATGATCTTGTCGAGGGCCTCGATGCCGCCAACCTCGCGGTGGGCCCCGGGACGCTGGCGGGCGCGATGCAGCCGGTTGGCCACCGCCTTGTAGAGCACGTCGTTGACCAGCGTCGACTTGCCCGAGCCGGACACGCCGGTGACGCAGGTCAGCGTGCCGAGCGGGACGCGCACGTCGATCCCCTGCAGGTTGTGCTGGGTGGCGCCGCGGATCTCGATCGCGCCGGTCGGCGTGCGGCGCCGCGCCGGCACCTCGATGCTCGCCGCACCTGAAAGGAACTGCCCGGTCAGCGACTCCGCCACCTGCTCGACCTCGCTCGCGGTCCCCTGCGCGACGATCCGCCCGCCGTGCTCGCCGGCCCCCGGTCCGAGATCCACCAGATGGTCGGCGGCCCGCATCGTCTGCTCGTCGTGCTCGACCACGAGCACCGTGTTGCCGAGGTCGCGCAGCCGCTCGAGCGTGGCCACGAGCCGCGCGTTGTCGCGCTGGTGCAGGCCGATCGAGGGCTCGTCGAGCACGTACAGCACCCCGACGAGCGCCGAGCCGATCTGGGTCGCCAGGCGGATCCGCTGCGCCTCCCCGCCCGACAGGGTCGCGGCGGCGCGGTCCATCGAGAGATAGCCGATCCCGACGTTCTCGAGGAAGCGCAGGCGCTCGCCGATCTCGCGCACGATCAGCCGGGCGATGTGGCGTTCGGTGTCGCTCAGCTCGACGGCGTCCAGCCAGGCCAGCGCGCCGCGCGCCGAGAGCGCGCAGAACTCGTTGATCGGCGTGCCCGCCACGAGCACGGCGAGCGACTCGGGCCGCAGCCGGGCCCCGTGGCATTCCGGGCACGGCCGCACGCTCATGTACTCCTCGATCTTCTCGCGCTGGAGCTCGGACTCGGTCTCGCGGTAGCGGCGCTGCAGGTTCGAGACGATCCCCTCGAAGCGCGCCGCATAGGCGCGCTCGCGCCCGTAGCGGTTGCGATAGCGCACCTCGACGCGCTCGCCGTCGGTGCCGTAGAGGAAGATCCGGCGCTGCTCCTCGGGCAGCTCGCACCACGGGGCCTCGAGGTCGATGCCGTAGCGCTCCGCGAGCCCGGCGGTGACCTGGTCGTAGTAGGCGGAGCTGCTCGCGGCCCACGGCGCGATCGCGCCCTCGGCGATCGACAGCGCCGGGTCGGGAACGACCAGTTCGGGGTCGATCTCGAGCTGCGACCCCAGGCCCGTGCAGCGCTGACACATGCCCTGGGGCGCGTTGAACGAGAAGATCCGCGGCTCGAGCTCGGGCATCGAGGTGCCGCACTTCAGGCACGCGAACTTCTCCGAGAACGTCAGCGTCTCGCCGAGCTCACCGCCCGCGCCGTCGCGGGGCACGAGCGCGACCGAGACGATCCCGTCGGCGAGCGCCGCGGCGGTCTCGATCGAGTCGGCGAGCCGCTTGCGGAGGTCCGGCCGCATGACGAGCCGGTCGACGACGACGGCGATCTCGTGCTTGACCTGCTTCTCGAGCACGATCTCCTCGTCGAGGCCGCGCAGCTCGCCGTCGACCAGCACCCGCGCGAAGCCCTCGGCCCGCAGCTCCTCCAGCAGCTTGCCGTACTCGCCCTTGCGCCCGCGGACGACGGGCGCGAGCACCATGAAGCGGGTCCCCTCGGCCAGCTCGAGCACCTGGTCGGTGATCTGCTCGATCGACTGGCCGGCGATCCGCGCCCCGCAGACGTGGCAGTGCGGCACCCCGATCCGCGCCCACAGCAGGCGCAGGTAGTCGTAGATCTCGGTGACCGTGCCGACGGTGGAACGCGGGTTGCGCGAGGTCGTCTTCTGGTCGATCGAGATCGCCGGCGAGAGGCCTTCGATCGAGTCGACGTCCGGCTTGTCCATCTGCCCGAGGAACTGGCGGGCGTACGCCGACAGCGATTCCACGTAGCGCCGCTGTCCCTCGGCGTAGATCGTGTCGAAGGCCAGCGAGGACTTCCCGGACCCCGAAAGCCCGGTCAGGACGACCAACGCGTCGCGCGGCAAGCTCAGCGAGACGTTCTTCAGGTTGTGCTCGCGAGCCCCGGTGACGACGATCTGACTGGAGGACGGCAACTCACCGGTGATTGTAGCGAGGCGAACAGACGTTCGCCTGCGCGGCGGGTGTGCCCGCGAGGTGCGTCAACTGCGCCCCTTCCGCCCCCTGGGTGTCTACACTCACGGGCCACCACCGACCACCACAGAGGTGATCACAGTGAGCGAGCAGCACCGTGCTGGCGACGACTCCTCGGAGGAGCTCCTGCGCCGCGCGCTGCTCGACCACCACAGCTCGGCCGCCGTCTCGATGCGCGTCGAGGGCCTCGCGCTCTGCGAGGAGCTGACGATCATCTTCCACGGCCGGCGGGACCTCTCGACGATCCAGACCTACGTCGCGCTCGGCGCGCACTCGACCGGCGATGCGGTCAGCGGCGAGGAGCTGCTGCGCGTGCCCTGCGACCTCGACCTCGCCGACGCAACCGATCGCGACGAGGCCGAGGCGCTCTACCGCGACCAGGCCCGCGCGCTGCGCGACGCGCTGATCGCCGCGGACACCGTGCTCGCCGTGTGGCGCGAGCCGCTCGCCGAGATCACCGCGGCGCGGATCGAGATCGACCGCGGGGTCGCGAGCCCCGTCGATGCCCCGGCGCCGCGCCTGATCCCGGTCGCGCTGCGCGCCGCCGAGCGCCGGCTCAGCGTCGTCGCCGTGTGCAACGCGCGTACGCTGGCCGAGGGCCGCCCACCGCTCGGGATCGCCTGCATCCAGCAGGAGCTGAGCCACGTCTACCCGCTGACCGACGACCCCGAGCACGCGCTCAACGACTTCCTCGACCGCGCCGCAAGCCACGCCCACCAGCTCGCCGACCACCTCGCCCACCAGGAGGCCTCGGTCCAGCGCTTCCTCGAGCTGTCGGGGGACTGATCAGCCCTCGAGGGTTTGGTGCTCGCCTGACGGCGCCGTCCGTCGACGTTCTCACGCGGCGGCCGGGTCCAGCCGCGCGTCGCTCCACCGCGACCGCTACGCGGTCGCCTTGACCTCGGCCAGGGTTCGGCGCAGCTCGCGCAGCTCGTCGCGCAGGCGCGCCGCGTATTCGAAGCGGAGCTCCTCCGCGGCGAGCAGCATCTCCTCCTCGAGCTCGACCGCGAGCTTGTCGAGCTCGTGCGGCGCCAGCTCGTCGGTCTTCGACGTGGCTCGCCGGCGGCGGCGGGGCGTCTTCGATTCCGCGGTCAGGAAGTCGCTGATGTCGCTCACGCCCTTGACGATCGTCGCCGCCGTGATCCCGTGCTCCTCGTTGTAGGCCAGCTGGATCGAGCGGCGGCGGTCGGTCTCCTCGAGCGCGGCGCGCATCGACGCGGTCTCGCGGTCGGCGTACATGATCACCGTGCCCTCGATGTTGCGTGCCGCGCGGCCGATCGTCTGGATCAGCGAGGTCGCGCCGCGCAGGAAGCCCTCCTTGTCGGCGTCGAGGATCGCGACGAGCGAGACCTCCGGCAAATCGAGCCCCTCGCGCAGCAGGTTGACGCCGACGAGCACGTCGTACTCCCCGAGCCGCAGGGCGCGGATGATCCGGATCCGCTCGAGCGTGTCGATCTCCGAATGCAGGTAGCGCGCCCGGAACCCCAGCTCGAGCAGGTAGCCGGAGAGATCCTCGGCCATCTTCTTGGTCAACGTCGTGACCAGCACGCGCTCGTCGCGCTCGATGCGCAGGCGCACCTCGCGCATCAGGTCGTCGACCTGGTTGCGCGTCGCGCGCACCTCGACGTGGGGGTCGACGATGCCGGTCGGGCGCACGATCTGCTCCACCACGCGCCCCGATCGCGTGCGCTCGAACTCGCCCGGGGTGGCCGAGACCAGGACGATCTGCGGCGTGACCTGGAGGAACTCCTCGAAGGTCTGCGGCCGGTTGTCCAGGGCGCTCGGCAGGCGGAATCCGTAGTCCACGAGCGTCTGCTTGCGCGAGCGGTCGCCCTCGAACATCCCGCCGATCTGCGGGATCGTCTGGTGGGACTCGTCGATGAAGCAGACCAGGTCGCGCGGGAAGTAGTCGATCAGGCAGTACGGCCGCTCCCCCGGCTGGCGGCCGTCGAGGATCCGCGAGTAGTTCTCGATTCCCGAGCAGAACCCGACCTCGCGCAGCATCTCCATGTCGTACTGCGTGCGCTGGCGCAGGCGGTGGGCCTCGAGCAGCTTGCCCTCGGCCTCGAGCTCGGCGCAGCGCGCCTCGAGCTCAGCCCCGATCGCCGCGACCGCCCGCTCGGTCTGGCCGTCGGCGACGTTGTAGTGGGTCGCCGGCCAGATCGCGACGTGCTCGAGGTCGTCGGCGATCAGCTCGCCGGTCAGCGGATCGAACTCGGCCAGCGCCTCGACCTCGTCACCGAACAGCACGGCGCGGTAGGCGGTCTCGGCGTAGGCCGGAAAGACCTCGAGGGTCTCCCCCTTGACGCGGAAGTTGCCGCGCGCGAGCACCGAGTCGTTGCGGGTGTACTGGATCGACACGAGCTTGTGCAGCAGCGCATCGCGGTCGACCGACTCGCCGCGGCGCAGCAGCTGCATGTTGCGCTCGTACACGTCCGGTGAGCCGAGACCGTAGATGCACGACACCGAGGCCACGACGACCACGTCGCGCCGCGCGAAGACCGCCGCCGTGGCGGCGTGGCGCAGCCGGTCGATCTCGGCGTTGACCGAGGAGTCCTTCTCGATGTAGAGGTCGCGGCTCGCGACGTAGGCCTCGGGCTGGTAGTAGTCGTAGTAGGAGACGAAGTACTCGACGGCGTTGTCCGGGAAGTAGGTCCGAAACTCGTTGCACAGCTGCGCGGCGAGCGTCTTGTTGTGGGCGATCACCAGCGCCGGGCGCTGCAGCGCCTCGATCGCGCCGGCCATGGTCATCGTCTTGCCGGTGCCGGTGGCCCCGAGCAGCGTCGTGAATCGGTCGCCGCCGCCGACCGACTGGGCGATCTGCTCGATCGCCCGCGGCTGGTCGGCGGCCGGGGTGAAGGCGGAATCAAGCCGGAAGGGGGGCACCGGTCCAGTATCGCTGATCACGCTCGCGGCCAACCGATCGCGTCTGAGCACCCGGCTCGGCGTGCACGAACGCCCGCCGAGCCGGCCTGATCGAGGACGCACACGACACGTGCGCTCAGCGTTCGCTATGCGACCGTGCCGGTCGCGTTGGCCTGGCCACCGAGGTCCCTGTTCTCGGGGACGAACTTGCTGGCGGTGAACGTCGCGCCCTGCGGATCGGTGATCACGGTCATCCTGACCCAGGGCGCATCGAACGGTGGGACGAGGACCTGGCCGCCGAGCTTCGCCGCCGTTTCGGCGGTTGCGTCGGCGTCGTCGACCGCGAACGTCAGGCCCCAATGCGCGTGGACGTCGGGCTGGTCGTTCGCGATCGGACTGAGCGTCGCGACCACGTCCTCGAAGCCGTCCGGGGCGCCGGTCTCCGCCATCCGCCTGCGGAGGCCGGGGTCGCTTTGCTCGAGGAAGTCGCCGTAGCCCGGCAACCGCCACATCTCAGCCCCGCCTCCGAGGTCGAGCGCCTCCCATCCGAAGACGGAGCCATAGAACAGCTTCGCGGCTTCCGCGTTGCGGGTGTTCAGGCCGTTGAAGTTCACCGATCCGGGCTCGTTCACGATCCGCGCGCCTCTGTGCCCCTTCGCCTGCCAGAGGCGGAACGCGGCTCCTTCGGAGTCGGTGCACGCCGCCATCCGACCGGCGTCCATGACCTCGAAGGGGTCCACCGTGACGCGGCCGCCGGCGGCGAGCACCTTCGCGGCGGCCTCGTCGGCGCTGTCAACCCAGATGTAGGTGTTCCACACCGCCATCGCCGCTCCACCCTCGGGCTGCGAACCAACGGCGGCCACATCGCCGCCGCGGAGGCGAGCGATGTAGTACCTGCTCGCCGATCCCGGCGGCATCGCATCCTCGAAGCCCCACCCGAACAGGCCGCCGTAGAACTCGACGGCGGCCTCCGGATCGGGCTGACTGGTGTCCACCCAGCATGGGACGCCGGGGATGTATCCGTCTCGCTCGAGCATTGGTGCTCCCTCCTGGCTTGTTGACATCGCGACCCACCGTACGGAGTATTTAGGTCAGGATGTGTCCTCAACCGCCCGGATCATGAAGGTGCGATGAGCGAGACCGCGAGCCGACTTCTGGGACTGCTGTCCCTGCTTCAGGGACGCCGCGATTGGCCGGGGCGTGAACTGGCCGATCGGCTCGAGGTGTCCGGGCGGACGATCCGACGCGACATCGAGCGACTGCGCCAACTCGGCTATCCGGTGGAGTCGCTCACCGGCCCGGCTGGTGGGTACCGGCTTCGCGCCGGGAGCGCGATGCCGCCGCTCCTCCTTGACGAGGAAGAGGCGATCGCGATCGCCGTCGGGCTTCGCACGGCCGCGGGCGCATCGGTCACCGGCATCGAGGAAACCGCGTTGCGCGCCCTGGTCAAGCTCGAACAGGTCCTACCGGAGCACCTGCGCCGCCGCGTCCGTGCGCTCGGCTCGATGACCTCGACCCTCCCGGTCACCGGCCCGACCGTCGACCCCCAGCATCTGACCATGATCGCCGCAGCGTGCCGGGACTCCGAGTGCATCCGCTTTGCGTACCGCAGCCGCGATCAAACGCGCAGCCGCCGCGAGGTCGATCCCCACTCGCTCGTGAACCATGGCCGCCGCTGGTATCTCGTCGCGTGGGACCGCCACCGCCACGACTGGCGCACCTTCCGGCTTGACCGCGTGGCCAAGCCGGCCTCGACCGGTGTGCGCTTCGTCCGGCGGCGGCTGCCGGCCGGGGATGCCGCCGTGTACGTCAGGCAAGGCATCGCCGGCGCGCCGAACCGGTTCGAAGCGATCGTCACCGTGCACGCCGCCGCGGATGAGCTCACCAGCCGCGTCCCGGCGCACTGGGGAGTCATCGAACCGATCGACGCGGTCACCTGCAGGTATACGACGGGCGACGACGACCTGAGATGGCTCGCCTGGCGCATCGCGATGCTCGGCGTCGACTTCGACGTGCACGAGCCGCCCGAGCTCGTCGAGCATCTGCGGACCCTGGCCTCGCGGCTCACGCGCGCCACGCGCCAAGCCCCGCTCGGAACCACGCTGCGAGCCGGTCAGCGGTAGCGGCTGATCATCTGCGCCCGCCGGCGAAGGGCCCGGGTCAAAGGCCATACTGCTTGGCGTAGGAGACCTGCGCGTGCTCGACGCGCGTGACGTAGGCGCGCGTCTGGGCGAACCGGATCGAGGCGATCGTGAACGGGACACCGGCGGTCTGCGCCTGCGCGAGCCACGCATCGACGTTGGTCTCGCCGCCGTTGTAGGCGGCGAGCGCCAGCGTCTCGTCGCCGCCGTAGCGGTCCAGCAGGTAGCGCAGGTAGTAGCTGCCGTAGCGGATGTTGATGGCCGGCGAGTCGAGATCGGCGATCGCGAAGGTCGTGCCACCGGAGCGGCGGGCGAGGAACTCCGCCGTCGCCGGCTCGATCTGCATCAACCCGAGCGCACCCGTCGCCGAGGTGCGCGGCACGAACTTCGTCTCGGCGAAGATGACGGCGGCGATCAGCGCCGGGTCGAGGTGCTTCTCGCGCGCCTGCTCGCGAATCACGGAGGTGTAGGCGAGCGGCAACGTCAGGTTGCGGACGATCCGCCGGACCGCCGGCAGGACCAGCACCACCGCCGTGACCAGCACGACGAGAAGTGCGATGGCTCGCCTCGCGGTGCGCGGCCTCATCCGGCGAACTGGTCGAGCACGCCTGCGAGGGCCGCGCGGAGCTCTTCGACGGTGCCGTCGTTGACCACGACGTAGGTGGCGCGACGGGCCTTCTCCGCCTGCGGCAGCTGTCGCGCCTCGCGGCTCGCGAGCGCTGCCTGGTCGCGCGCCGCGATCCGGGTCGCCCGCAGCGCGTCGTCGGCGACCACGGCGATCGTCGCCTGAAAGCGCGGCGCCGCGCCGGCCTCGAAGAGCAGCGGCACCTCGACCACCGCGGCCCGCGGCGGCGGCCGGCGACGGCACGCCCGCTGATGGAACTCCTGCGCCCGCTCGGCGACCAGCGGCCACAGCAGCTGCTCGAGCCACAGCCGGTCCTGCTCGCTCGCGAACACGCGCCGGGCGATCGCCCCGCGGTCGACGCGGTCGCCCGCAAAGACCGCGCTGCCAAAGCGTTCCCGCACGGCATCGGCGACCGCCGCGGTCTCATACAGCTCGTGCACGACCGCGTCCGACGACAGCACCATCGCGCCCAGCACGGCAAGCTCCGCGAGCGCCGTCGACTTGCCCGCACCCAGCCCGCCCGTCAGTCCGACGAACGGCACGGCCATCCCCGAGCAGCTGCCCCGCTACTGAGCTGCGGTCGACGGCTGCTCAGCCGCAGCGTCGGCGCCGTCCGGCTGCGGCTCGCTCTCCGCGGAGGCGGCCTGCTGCGGTTCGGCGGGGCCGGCGGCATCTGTCGGCTCGGCGGGCTCCTCGACGAGCGCCGCCTGCTCGACGACGGCGGGCTCGTCGGCGACCGCCGCCTGCGGTTCGCCGGGCTCGGTCGCCTGCGTCGAGTCGGCGGCCTCCTCGGCGGCCGTCTCGACATCGCCGACGCCGTCGCTCCCGGACACCTCACCCTCCTCGCCCTCGCCCTCACCCTCCGCCTCGATCCGCCGGACCGGCAGCACCTGGCCCTCGACGCGCTTGGCGGACAGCGACAGGCGGCGGCGCTCGGAGTCGATCTCGAGGATCTTGACGCGCAGCTCGTCGCCCGGCTGGACGATCTCGCGCGGGTTCTCGACGTGGTGGGCGGCCAGTTCGGAGATGTGCACGAGGCCCTCGACGCCGTCGAGGATCTCGACGAAGGCACCGAAGGTGACGACCTTGGTGACGGTGCCGGCCAGCTCGTCGCCGATGTTGTAGGTGTTGACGATCCGCTGCCACGGGTCCTCCTGGGTCTGCTTCAGACCCAGCGAGATGCGCTGGCGGTCGCGGTCGATGTCGAGCACCTTGACCTGGACGGTGTCGCCGATCTCGAGCACCTCGCTCGGATGGTTGACGTGCGACCACGAGAGCTCGGAGATGTGGATCAGCCCGTCGATCCCGTCGAGGTCGACGAAGGCGCCGAAGTCGACGATGTTGGAGATCTGGCCCTCGACGACGAGGCCCGGCGCCAGGCGGTCGAGGATCTGCTGGCGGACCTCCTTGCGCTCCTCCTCGAGCACCGCGCGCCGCGACAGCACGACGTTGTTGCGGGAGCGGTTCAGCTCGATCACCTTGCACTCGATCTGCGTGCCCATGTACTCGTCGAGGTTGGGCACGCGGCGGATGTCGACCAGCGAGGCGGGCAGGAAGCCGCGCACCCCGAGATCGATGATCAGCCCGCCCTTGACGACCTCGATCACGGTGCCCTCGACGGGCTCGCCGGACTCGGCCGCCGCCTCGATGCGCCGCCAGGCCTTCTCGAAGCGGGCGCGCTTCTTGGACATGATCAGCCGGCCGTCCTGGTCCTCCTTGGTCAGGACCAGCGCGTCGACCTCCTCGCCCAGCGTGACCTCGTCGTGCGGGTCGACGGCCTTGCGAATCGACAGCTCGTTGGCCGGGATGACCCCCTCGGACTTGTAGCCGATGTCGACCAGGACCTCGTCGTGGTCGATCCGCACGACATGGCCCGTGACGACCTCCCCCTCCTCGAAGGGGCGCATCGTCGCGTCGTAATTGGGAACTATCTGCCCGTCGATCTCGAGCAGCAGCCCGTCCGAGCCCTCGACGATCTTGGCTGTGGGGTTCTCCATCACCGTGCTCACCGGGCGAAAGCGTAGCGCAGCACCGGCATCAGACCGCGCACCACGTGCGTATGATCGGCCCTGATGCCAACCCGCGCCACCAAACGCGGCGCGCTGCGCACGTCCCTGAGACGCGATTGCGACGTGCTGATCTGCGGCGCCAGCTTCGCCGGGCTGACGCTGGCCCGCGAGCTCGAGGGCGCCGGGGCGAGCGTGCTGATGCTGGACCGCTACGAGATCGGCGAGCGCCAGACCTCCGCCTGCGCGGCGCCGACCGAGTGGCTCGAGCGGCTCGGCCTGCACGCCTCGATCCTGCAGAGCTTCGGCGAGATCGTCGTGCACACCACGCGCGCCAGCGCCCGCTGGCAGCTGCCCTTCACCTTCTCGACCTTCGACTACCGCGCGCTGTGCGCGCTGCTGCGCGATGGATCCCCGGGAACGACGTTCGAGACCGCGACCGTCGAGCGCATCGACACCGGTTCCGTGCACCGCGTCCACACCGACCGCGGCGAGCTGCGCGCGCCGCTCGTCGTCGATGCGCTCGGCTGGCGGCGCCTGCTCTCGAACCGCGGCGCGATCCAGCCCCCGCAGGCGCGCCTGTCGCGCGGTCTCGAGGTGCATCCCGATGGATCCGGCGACGATCTCGAGATCTGGATCGATCCGCGCTACGTCCGCGCCGGCTACAGCTGGAGCTTCCCGGCCGCCGGCGAGCTGCGCGTCGGCGTCGGGTCGTTCGAGCCTCGCGATCACGTCAAGGACGCGACCGTCGCGCTCGCCGGCGATCTCGACGTGCCGGCCGTCCGCTTCCAGGGCAACTGGATCCCGCACAAGCTGCGCGCGGCGACCGAGGAGGGGGTGTTCTTCGTCGGCGACGCCGCCGGGCACTGCCTGCCGCTGACCGCCGAGGGGATCCGTCCCGCGTTCTACTTCGCCCTGGCGCTCGGGCGCGAGTTGCGTCACGCCCTGGCCGGGCGGGCGACCCGCGAGCAGGCGCTCGAGCGCTACAGCGCCTTCAGCGCCCAGCACGCCTGGCAGTACGGCTGCCTGCTGGCGGCCCAGCACCTCGTCGGGCGCGCCACGGCGAGTGCCGCGCTGCGCGCCGCGGTGCGCGCCGTCAGCCTGCCGGCGCTCGGGCGCTGGGCCTTCGGGCACTACCTGGCGATCGCGCCGCCGCAGTTCGCCTCGTGGCGACGCCCGCCGGCGAGCCCGGGCGCTGCCGCGCCGTTGATCGGCGTCGCCTCGAGCCTGACCTGATAGCGCGACCCCTCAGCCGGTGCGCGCCGCACTGGGCCTCGCCGGCAGCAGTTCGGCGCCGCCGTCGCGGCGCAGGCGCAGGGCCTGCCCCGCGCCAACCAGCGTTATCGCGGCGATGATCATGAAGGCGGTGCGGTAGGCCGGCGTGGCGGAGCCGGCTCCGAGCGCCGGCGTGGCCCAGGCGCCGAAGCGCACCGCCACCGCGCCGAGCGCGGCACCGACGCCGATCGCCGCCTGCTGAGCGGTCGAGGCGATGGTGTTGGCGTGGCGCATCGCCTCGGGCTCGATGTCGGCGAAGGCGATCGTGGTGTAGGCCGTGAACCCGACCGAGCGCGCCGCGCCGCTCACCACGAGCAGCGCGAGCATGGCCACCAGCGGCGTGTGCTCGGCGAGCAGCCCGCACAGCACCATGGTCAGCGCGGCCACGACGTCGGCGGCCACGAGCACCGAGCGAAAGCCCAGGCGGCGAAGGATCGGCGTGGTCAGCGGCTTGATCCCCAGGTTGCCCACGAACAGGGCGAGCAGGACCGCTCCGGACTTGACCGCCGTCCAGTGGAAGCCCTCCTGGAAGAGCAGCGGCAGCAGGAACGGCACGGCGTTGATCGTGCAGCGGAACAGCGATCCGCTCGTGTGCGACATCCGGAAGGTGTCGATCCGGAACAGCCGCAGATCGAGCAGCGGGTCGCCGACGGCGAGCAGGTGGCGGACGCCCGCTGCGCCGGTGACCGCCGCGACGGCGGCCGACACGGCGACGAGCGGCCAGTCGACGCTTGGCGCGCCGAGCGCCGCCGCGGCGACGACGACGCCACCCAGACAGGTGGTGCTGAACGCGAAACCGCCCCAGTCGAGCCCGCTGCGGACCTCACCGTAGGTCTGCGGCACCAGTCGCGCCGCGCACGCCACCGCCGCCACGCCGAGCGGGACGTTGATCAGGAAGATCCAGCGCCACGACAGATAGGTGGTCAGCGCCCCACCGGCGAGCGGCGCGGCGATCGGCGCGACGAGCGCCGGCCAGGTGAGGAACGCGACGGCGCGCACGAGCCCGGAGCGGTCGGTGGAGCGCAGCACGACCATCCGGCCGACGGGCACCATCAGCGCGCCGCCGATGCCCTGGACGATACGCAGCGCGATCAGCTCGGGCAGCGACTGGCTGGCCGCGCAGAGCCCCGAGGCGACGGTGAACACGGCGATCCCGAACACGAAGACCGTCCGCGCTCCGTAGCGGTCGGCGAGCCAGCCGCTGAGCGGGATGAGAACGGCCAGGGTCACCAGGTAGCCGGTGATCGTGATCGCGATCTGCGGTGCCGTCACGCCGAAGACCTGCGCCATCCGCGGCGCCGCCGTGGCCAGGATCGTCCCGTCGAGGATCTCCATGAACATCGTGCCGGCGATCAGCAGCATCACCCGGCGATCGGTCCAGCCGTTGGTGCCGCGCGCCGCCATCGGCACCGCCCTACCCGGCGACGGACGGGGCGGCCGCCTGCGCCAGCAGCCGTTTGCGAGCGGCGCCGAGGGCGGTGCCGATGCGCGCACGGTCGATGCCCACGAGCATCCCGCCGCGCTTGACGATCTCGCCGTCGACGATCACCGTGTCGACGTTCGAGCCGCGCGCCGAGCCCACGATCGCCGCGTGGACGTCCACCGCGGGGCCGAGGTCGACGTCCAGCTCGCGCAGCAGCACGATGTCGGCACGCTTGCCGATGCCGAGGGACCCGACGCGGTCCTCGAGCCAGCACGCCCGGGCCGCGTCGAGGGTTATCCCGGCGAGCGCCTCGCGAGTGCTCGGCACCGGGCCTTCGGTGCCGGACCGGGCGCGCCCCGCGGCGGTGCGGAGCGAGCGCTCGCTGAGCAGCGCGAGGCGCGCCTCGTCGAAGAGGTCACCGGAGGCCGAACAGACGGCATCGGACCCGAAGGCCGGCCGCAATCCGCAGTCGCGGGCGCGGGCGGTCGGCGGTACGCCGATTCCGAGCGCCATCTCGGCCATCGGGCAGACGACGATGCGGGCCTCGGCCTCGGCGATCTGACGCAGTTCCCCGGCGCCGCTCGTGCAGCAGTGCACGAACTGCATGTCGCCGGCGAGCAGGCCGGCGCCGGCGAGGCGGGCGACCGTGCGGCGCGGGGGGCCGCCGTCCTGAATGCCGGCGTGCATGGTCATCGGCAGACCGAGCTCACGGGCCATGGCGATCTCCGTGCGCGTCGTCCCCATCGACGCCGACTCCGGTCCCTGCAGCGCGAGCGCGAAGGTCATCCGCTCCCCGGCGCCCGCAACCAGGCTCTCGACCGCGCCACGATCGAGCTCGGCGACGGCGGCCGCGTCCGCGGCTGCGTCCTCGAGCTCGCCGAGCTTCCTGCGCATCGAGGTGCCGTAGGCGAACACCGTGCGGATCGGGAGCTCACGGTGGGCGCGGACCGCCGCCTCGCCGTGTTCGGGCGTGTTGATGACGTGACACCAGTCGAGCACGGTGGTGATCCCGTTGTCCAGAGCCTCGACGATCGCGGCCCGCGTCGCCAGGTACACATCCTTGGGGGTGAAGTGAACCGCGAGCGTCGCCCAGATCGTCGTGTGGAGCGCCGGCAGCGACGAGTCCATCGCCATCCCGCGGACGATCTCGTACCACAGGTGGCGGTGCGCGTCGATCAGGCCCGGCATGACGATCGCGCCGGCCGCCTCGATCGTCTCGGCGTCCGCCTGCAGGCGCGGCGCGACCGCGACGATCGTCCCGTCCTCGATCAGGAGGTCGCCCCCGCGCAGGGTCCCCAGCGTCGAGTCGAGGCTGACGATCGTGCCGCCGCGGATCAGCAGGCGGTCGGTCACCACGCCAGCCCGTCGGGGGCGTCGGGCGCGGGGACGGCGGTGAAGGGATCGCTGTGAGTGGACATGGTCAACGCTCCGTCCACCGCCTACCGTAACCGCCGGGTGGCGTGGCCGTCGGCCGCCATGCGACCACGGGCGGCGCGGGCGATCACGGCGCCGGCGAGCCGAGCGACGCCGGCGGCCGTGCGCTGTCGGCGCAGCGGGCCTCGGACCGCGACCCGGCGGCGCTCAGGACCCGGCGCCGGGCGCTCGAGCACGGCGCCGATCGGCCCGTCGGCCCGGCGGGTTGCGGTCCTCCGGATGCCCTGTCGGTCGCCTCGTCAGGGCCGCGCCGGCCATTTGAGATCGGCGGCCGCCGTCCTCGCCCACTCCTGGTTCTCCCAGTCCGGATAGCGGCCGAGCAGCTCGCTGTTCACCTGCTCGACGATCTCTTCCTCCGAGTGCCCGCCCTCCTCGCGCAGCTCGGTCACGCGCCGCCGGGCCAGCTCGAAGCATTCCCGGTAGGTGACGATCAGCTCGTGCCCGCCCGTCATGCCGTGCCCCGGCACGACGATCGGCGCGTGGTAGCGCTCGAGCTCCTCGAGGCGGGAGATCCAGGGGAGCACGTGTGCGTCGTCGTCGGGGAGCACGCCGAAGTAGCGGTCCTCGACCAGGTCGCCGGTGAACAGCACCGGGGACGAGCCGCGGACGAGGATGACCTGGTCACCGCGCGAGTGCCCGCCACCGTGCTCGTGCAGCTCGGCGACCTGCCCGCCGCCCAGGTCGAAGCTCAGCGACCCCGTGTAGCGCACGTGGGGAGCGATGAACTCCACGCCCTCGAGCATCGGGGCCACCTCGGGCGCACCCTCTCTGAACAGCCGCGAGTAGGCCTCGCCCTTCTCCTGGAGCTCGACCCATTGCGCCTCGTTGTAGACGATCGTCGCGTGGTCGGCGAACACGTTCGCGCCATAGCCATGCTCGGGGTGGAAATGCGTCAACGTCAAGAACAGCGGGCGGCCGGCGCTCAGGCGCCGCGCCTCTTCGAGCACGGCCGTCGCGTTCTCGGTGCCGAGGCCGGTATCGATCACCAACGTGGCTCGCGAGCCGACGACGATCCCGATGTTCGGAACCATCGGGATCCGGTCGGCGTCGGGAATGACCCAGACCCCGTCTGCGACCTCGCTCATCGCGCTCGCGCTCACGATGGGTGCTCTGAATTGTGTTGCCTCAGCGCTCATCGTTCTCTCTTTCCGTCGTGTGCCGGTATCGCTGCCGCCAGCCGGGAGGGCAGTCTCGGACTGCCCTCCCGGTCTCGCGTCTACGGTACTGCCGTCTGTCTAGTGGCGTTCTTCAGCCAGCCGGTAGCTCAGTAGTTCGCCACGTTGATGGGATTTGGCGTGTTGTACGAGCTCAGCGGCGGGGCCTTCGCGATCAGGCCGAACCGCACGTTGAAATCGGCCTCCTTCTGCACCAGGCTGAGCGGGACCGAGCCGACGAACGTCGGCAGGATCAGGCCAGCGAGCTGGTTCTTCGGGGTCGTCGTGTACTGGCCGATCAGCTTCCGCGTCTCCGACGGGTGCGCCGCCAGGAACTTGTTCGACGCCGCCAGCGCGAGCTGCATCTCGCGAACGACCTTCGGGTTCGTGTGCAGGTAGGCGACGGAGGTGTCGAGCGCGGTGATCGGCCCGTGCGGCACGGTCCGGAACGCGGAGCCGGCCAGCAGGCGGGTCTTCAGCTGATGCTCGGTCACCGACAGGAAGGGCTCGAGGGTCCAGATCGCGTCAACCTCGCCCTTCTGCAGCGCCGTGGCCATCTGCGGGAAGAGAATCGCGACGAACTTGATCCGCTTCCAGCCGGTGTCCGCTGGATCGCCCTTGCAGTGGGCGTTGTAGTAGTTGGCGTCGACGAACAGCTGGCCGAGGCCGAGCAGCGAGTTGACGGCAACCGTCTTCCCGGGCAGGTCACACAGCGACTTGACCTTTCCGTTCGCGAGCGACAGGTCGGCGGTCCAATCGGAGGCGTCCGAGGTGGCCGCCACGGAGACCGGGGCGATGGCGATGATCGGGATGTTCTTCGAGGCGGCGACGATCGTGTCCTCGTAGCCCGGCTCGCCGAACTGGACCTGCCCGGAGACCATCGCGGGGATGATCTGGGGGCCGCCCTGCGTGCTGTACTTGAACTTCACGGCCAGGCCGTACTTGGCGCACGTGCCCGAATTCAGGCAGTACTCAATGCCCGCTCCGTCGGCGGAGCCCGGGTTGAAGTACACGGTCACCGGCGTCAGCGCGGCGGCCTTGTGGCCGGTCGCACCGCTCGCCAGCGCGGCGGTCGCGCCCGCACACGACACGATCACCCCCGCCAAGGCAAGTCGCTTGGTAATCCACGAATGGCTACGCATGTGGTTCCCTTCCTCCCTCTCAATTAGACTGCTTGTTTGGTTAACTTGGTGATTCGCTTTTAGGAGAGTCCCAGGCTCTCGACGAGGGCCTCCCCGGTTGATCCTGCAATTGGGTCAGTGGCAAGCGTCGAGCACGACCCAGAGCGGCGAACGGCATCGCCCGTGGCGGGCGACCACGTCGCTCTGTGCTCTGCGCACCGGGTCAGACCAGAAAGGCACTGTTTGGCTCGGTCGGGAGTTCAGCCGGCTTGGGCTCCGAGGCAGCCGTCGACCGGCGCGTGTCGCCGTGCGCCTGCGTGATGGCGCGATACACGTGGGTACGCAGGCGCGCGAACTGTGGTGTGGCCTTTGTCACATCCTGTGCACGAGGCCGAGGAAGTTCGATCGGCAGTACCTCCTGTACGTAGGCGGGGCTGGTGGTGAGAATGATCACGCGATCCGACATGTAGACGGATTCGTCGATGTCATGCGTGACGAGGAGCATGGTCACCTCGTATTCGTGGTGAATGCGAAGCACCAGGTCCTCGAGATCCGCGCGTGTCTGCGCGTCGACCGACGCGAAGGGCTCGTCCATCAAGAGCATTCGAGGCCGCACGGCAAGGGCGCGCGCGATGGCAACGCGCTGCTGCATGCCGCCGGAGAGCTGCGACGGATAGTGATCGATGAACCGGGTGAGGCCGACTGCCTCCAGCGATTCCCGCACGGTCTGGTCGCGATCCGAGCGCGTCCCGCCCTGCAGCGGCAGCAGGACGTTCTTGCGTACCGTCAGCCACGGGAAGAGCGACCGGCTGTAATCCTGGAAGACCAGGGCCATGTCGGACACCGGGCCGCTGACCCGGACACCGCCGAAGCTCGTCTCGCCCATGGACGGCGCCATCAGGCCCGCGATGCACTTCAGCAGCGTCGTCTTGCCGCATCCCGAGGGACCCACGACCGTCACGAATTCGCGGTCGGCGACCCCGAAGCCGACCTCGCCGATCGCGACCGACGAGCGCTCGCGGCCGACGAAGGTCTTCCCGAGCGCCTTGACCTCCAGCGCCAGGCCGGACGTGCCGCCGGCCACTCCCGGGGTCGCTCGTTGGCTCATTGGATCGAGCTCCACGGCGTCAGACGTCGATTCCGCGCAGGTTGAAATGCCACCGCAGGACGCGTCGCTCTGCCAGGCTCAGGAGCGCGTTCGCGCCGATCCCGAGCAGCGCGAGCATGAGGATCCCGGCCCACATGCCCGGCACGTCGTAGCCCTGCTGGGAGTACAGCACGAACCACCCGATCCCGTTGCTGCTTCCGAGCTGCTCCGCGAGGACCAGGAGCAGCACCGCGAAGGCGATGCTGATGCGCAGCCCGGTGAAGATGCGCGGGCTGATCGCCGGGAGGACGACCTTGAACAGGCGCTTCCAGAACCCCAGCCCGTAGGCGTGCGCCGTCTCGAGAACCGTCGGGTTCAACCCGGCGTAGCCGTCCTCGGTGTTGAGGGCG
Organism: Solirubrobacteraceae bacterium; assembly: GCA_035535075.1. GTDB lineage: Bacteria > Actinomycetota > Thermoleophilia > Solirubrobacterales > Solirubrobacteraceae > Palsa-513. The sequence goes on along the minus strand of DATLQS010000010.1, from coordinate 18,228 downwards.
ATCGGCCAGATGCAGACGAAGGCGATCGAGAACACCTTCATCACCAGGCCGATCTGGAAGAGCGAGATCGCGACGGGCACCATCAGCGGCGGCGGCAGCGACCGCATGAACGTCGCCACCGGCCGCGTGAGCATGCGCATCCACTTCGACATGCCGATCATCAGGCCCAGCGGAACCCCGACCGCGACGGCGACGAGGAAGCCGATCGCGAGCCGCTCGACGCTGGGCACGACGTCCGAGGTGAACCGCTGGAACAGCCATACGCGACGGAACGTGGACACGATCGTCGGCAGCGAGGGAATGAACGGGCTGTGTGAATCGGCGGTGAGCAGCCAGATCAGGCCGATGACGGCGGCCGTGGTCCCGACCTCGACGGCCAGTCCCAGTAGGCGTCCGGGCGCGCGAGCCATCGCCTAGCCCGTCACTTCCCGCTGCGAGAAGTGCCACTTCAGGTAGCGCCTCTCGAACCGCGTGGACATGATGTGCAGGAGCAACCCGATCAACCCCGAGGCCAGGATGTAGGAGTACGCCAGCGTCGTCGCGCCGTTCTCGAAGTCGAGCCAGACCTCCTTGCCGAGACCGGGAGAGCCGATCAGGACCTCGGCCGAGATGCATCCGATCAGCGCGTACGCCACACCCAGGCGCACGCCGGTGGCGAGATACGGGAGGACGCTCGGAATCGTCACCGAACGCAGGCGGCGCCACGCTCCGATGCCCAGCGATCTGGCCGTGTCGAGCATCACCTCGTCGCGGTCGCGCATCCCGTAGATGGCCTGGATCAGCAACGACCACATCGACCCGAAGACGACGAGGATGATCGCGCTCTTGGCTGTGGGGCCGTAGAGAAGAATGAGCAGCGCGAGGAAGGCCACCGGCGGAACCGGCCGCAGGAATTCGATGGTCGGCCGGAGCGCGCGCCACAGCAGCTCGCTGGCGCCGATCGCCATGCCGAGTGGAATGGCGATGGCCAGGGCGATGGCAAACCCGATCGCCCACTGGACCATGGTCTGCCCGATCACCGTCCAGAAGTACGACGTGCCGACGTTGGTGAAGAACAGATTGATGATGTCGAACGCCGGCGGCACGTCCCGCGACTGGACAAGGCCCGATTTCGTCACCAGCTCCATCGCGCAGATGGCGATTCCGATCCCCAGCGCGCCGAGCACGACAGACCGTGCCGCCTCGGCTCGCACCAGCGCGGAAAGCCGGTTGCGGCGCCTGGCCGAGACCGGTTGAGCGGGTCCAAGCAGAGCCGGCTGCGTGCCCATCAACGGCCCTCGGTCATCCACCACCGGCGTGGCAGAGCGCGGCGTCGGCCACCTGTCTCGGAGCCGGCGCCATCGCCCAGGCCGGCTGTGGCGCGCCGGTACCCGCTGCCACGGCGTGGAAGCGACACTAGGCGAGTGCCTCCTCGATGAACGGGTGCTTGGTGAAGATCACGGGGCCGTCCTTGGTGACGAGCAGGTTCTCCTCGAGCCTCACGGTCTGCTCGAGCCCGGGGTGGCCGGCGAAGGTCTCGCACGCGAAATACATGTTCTCCTCGAGCTCGACCGGATACTCCAGCGAGTAGGCGCGCGAGATCCACATTCCCTCATACAGCGAGAGCCCGATGGAGTGGGCGAACTGCTGCAGTGTCACGGTCCCGTGCTCGTCGTCGGCGTACTTGGGCAGCTGCTCCGCGACGTCGGCGGTCGTGTTGCCGGCCTTCATCTGCTCGATCGCGGCGTACATCGACTCGTAGCATTCCTTGTACAGGTCCTTCTCCTTCGGCGTCAGCGTTCCATCGACCTTGAAGCAGCGCACGAAGTCGACGAAGTATCCGCCGGGGCCGATCGCGTTCTGGTCGATGATCACCAGATCGCCCTGGCGGATGACCTTGTCGGTGTGCCAACGCCGGTAGGGACTGGTGTTCCCCCCCGAGGCGACGATGATGTCGTACACGAAGTCGAAGCCGCTCTCGTAGAGGTACTCGTTGACCTTCGCCGTGATCGTGCTCTCCTTGACTCCCGGCTTCAGCCACTCGTTCTCGATCTTCCAGAACGACGTGTCACCGATGGCACTCGAGATCTTCAGGCACTCGAGCTCGTCCGGCGTCTTGATGACGCGCGCGCCGGACATCGCCGGCCAGGCGCTGACCATGTTGAGCCCGGCCGCCTGAAACGCCGCGAGCGCAACCGGGTCGGCGATGTCGAGCCCGATGCGCTCGCGCTCGACGCCGTTCTCGGTGAGCACGTTCATCACCGAGGCGACCATCTTCTCGACCATCATCTGCTCGGCCGTCTCGGCCCATTTCCAGGTGATGGCCGGGCGGATGTTCCCGTTGAGCCACGGCGCGTCGATCTTGGCGCACTCGAAGTCGGATCCGGCCGTTTCGAAGAGGATCGGTTCACCGCCACGCGGGAGCACGCAGTAGCGAATGAAGATGTTGTTCTTCCAGTTTCCCTGAAACACGCTCGTGATATAGCGGACGTTCTCTCCGGCGAAGCACACGAGTGCGCCGACGTCGTGCTTCTCCATCATCAGCCGGGCGCGCGCAAGCCTGTCGCTGCGCAGGCGGTCGAAGTCGACACGCGCCTGCCAGTCGGTCGACGTCGTGCTGAAGACGCGCCGCGGCTCGTGCTCGTGCGGGGTGCCGATAAACGAGAGGTCCATGTTCTTCCCCACGGGGGTGAGCCCATGCCCGTTTGCGCCGACAGCCGTTGACGTCGTGATGTCCATCTCGATTACTCCGATCAGTCTTGTGGAAGCGTGACCATGTTCAGACCCAGACCGACGACGACCGTCCGCGTGCGCGGGCGTGACGCAATAACCACCGTGGTTGGCTCGGCCAACACTACGGCCGCCATCCGGGCCGAGGCGCTTTTGAACTTCGCGCGCGACCGATACGCCCCGGGCAGTCCGGGTCGCGCCCGGCCACGGAGGGAGTCATGGCACCCGGGGCGGCGGCCCGGGAGGTGTGGTCAGGTGAACGACTGGTACAGCTTGCGCGGGCGCCCCGGGCCGGCCGGGGCGGCTTCGACCGATGCCTGGTCGATCGTCACCAGGTATTCGAGGTAGCGGCGGGCGGTCACGCGCGCCAGTCCGGCGGCGGCGCCGACCTCGGCCGAGCACACCGCCCGCGGCTGGGCGTCGAGCACGCGGCGCACACGCGTGACGCCCTCCTCCGTCAGCCCCTTCGGCAGCCAGCGCCGGGGGATCCGGCCGCTCGCGCAGACGCAGTCGACCGCCTCCTGGTCGAGCTGCTCATCGCGGAAGGCGTTCGCGCGGTTCAGGAACAGCCCGAGCGACTGGCGCAGCCGCTCGACCGTGAACGGCTTCACGACATAGTCGATCGCCCCCCGCTGGATCACGGCGCGGACCGCCGCCGAGGTTCGCGTCGCGGTGAGTGCGATCACCTCGACGCCGTGGCCCTCGCCGCGCAGCTGGTGAAGGAGCCGGATCCCGTTCATGCCCGCGAGCTTCAGGTCGAGCAGCATGAGATCGCAGTGGCGGTGGCGCAGGAACTGCAGCGCGTCCTCGCCCCGCGTCACGGTCCCGGCCACCTCCAGGCAGTCGATGCCCGTAATCGTTCGCCGGTAGATCGAGGCGATCTGCGGATCGTCTTCGACGATCAGCACCTGCCACGGCCCAGCCTCCACGCTGTCGTTGTCGTGCGCCATTTCCCCTCTCTCCCACTCCCCGAACACCGCACCGGACGTCACACGGCTCCGCCAGTCGTTGCGAGCCGACGTTTTGACCACATCGGTGCTCGCAATGGCGAGCAGGCCCGACACGGCTGGTAGCGTCCGGGCATGGTAGCGTCGCGCCATGGGGCGTGCGCCGGTCGCGCGCGCAGCGATCTCGGCACGTTCGCGCTCGGTCCCGCAACCGTCGACTGGGAGGCCCGCGCCGACCCCGGGGCGTTGCGCGAGGCGCGCGTCGCCCGCGTCGCCGAGCTGCTGAGCGGCTCCTCGGCCGACGCGCTGCTCGTCTGGAAGGACGAGAACGTGCGCTACCTGACCGGGATGCGCGCCCAGATCATCGCCGGCAAGAGCTCCGTCCTCAACGGCTGTCTGATGTTCGCCGGACGCCCGCCGATCCTGCTCTGCTCCGGCGGGGATCTGGCGCGCGTGCGCGTCGGCATGCCGTGGATCGAGGAGTTCCATCCGATCCCGATCCAGGAGGCGAGCGGGCTGATCGGAGGCACGGTCGAGCGCACACTCGAGCCGCTGCTGCGTGAGGCCGGCGTCGAGCACGGCACCCTCGCGATCGACCAGGCGCCGATCAGCCTGCTCAAACATCTGGCCCGCGCGCTGCCCGGCCTCGAGCTGGCCGACGGGGACGCGATCATGCTCGAAGCGCGTCGCGTCAAGTTCCCCGAGGAGCTCGCCCAGATGCAGGAGGCCTCCGCGATCGCCGAGGCGGTCACCGAGACCGCACTGCGGGCGGTGGCTCCCGGGGTCCGCGAGTGCGAGGTCGTCGCGGAGGCGATGCGCACCCTGTTCAGGTTGGGCGGCGAGATGGCGCACGTCACGACGCCGTTCGTGGCCTCCGGCGAGCGCATGTCCCCGCCGACGCGTCTGGCGACCGACAAGCTGATCCGCGAGGGCGACGTCGTCTTCATCGACATCGGGGCTGCCTGGAACGGCTACTACGCCGACCTCGGACGGACGACGATCTGCGGGCGCCCGAGCCGCCGCCAGCAGGAGATCTACACGGCGGTCCACGCGTCGCTGCAGGCCGGCACCGCCGCCCTGAAGGTCGGCAACACCAACGACGCCGTCGCCGCCGCCGTGGCCGAGGCGGCGCGCGCTCACGGCCTGGAGGATCATTTCATCAGCCTGTTCATCGGCCACGGCCTGGGCATCGGCAGCAACGAGCCGCCCTACGTCGGTGAGTCGCTCGCGGGCGCCGAGACGGTGGTGCTCGAACGCGGCATGACCTTCGCGCTGGAGCCGCTGATCTGGCTGGCCGGGGTGCGCGGCGGCGGCGGCGTGCGCCTCGAGGACACGATCGTGGTCGACGACGACGCCGGCCGGCCGCTGACGCGCACCGCGTTCGACGAGCGCCTGCTGCTGTAGCCGGGCGCGCCTGCGCCCGGCGCCCCTTCCGCGGCGGTCGGTGGGCCGCGCGCGGCGTGTTCCGATTCGCGTGACGGTGAATCCCGCGCCGCCTGCCATGGCCCGCTCACGCCGGTCCGGACCGGCGCTTTCGCCCGTATCGGTCCCGGCTCAGGCACGCAAATCCGGTCGCACTTTTCAGCTGGTAGGTTGGTGCCGGGTCGAGCCGCGAGAGCTGGCCGACTCGTCGCGGACATCTGTGATCGCGTTCGTTCGCGGCCCGAACGCGACAAGAGAGCCGCAGATGGAGCACGACGAAAGGACCTTGATGGGCCGACCTCCGAGATGGGTCAGAGCGTGAGCTCTGGACAGAAAGTCGTGGTCGTCACGGGTGCCGCGGGCGGGCTCGGATCCGCGGCCGTCGCGCTTCTCGCGCAGCGCGGAGTCAGCGTGCTGTGCATCGACCGCAACCGCGACGCCCTGACCGAGGTCGTCGGCCAGATCGCCGAGCAGTCCGGAGGCGATCTCGTCACCGCGGCCGGCGACATCGGCGATGCCGGCGACGCGGAGCGCCTGATCGGGCAGGCCGTCGCCCACTGGGGCGGGCTCGACGGGGTGTTCAACATCGCCGGCGTCGAGGGACGGCTCGCGCCGATCGTCGATACCCCGGTCAGGGAGTTCGACGACGTCATGCACGTCAACGTCCGCGGAACCTGGCTTTCGATGAAGTTCGCGCTGCCGCACCTCGAGGCCCGCGGTGGCGGCGTGATCGTCAACGTGGGCTCCTACCAGGCGACCCATGGCAAGGCCAACTGCTCTGCCTACTCGGGGTCAAAACACGCGATCGTCGGCATGACGCGGTCGATCGCGCTCGAGTACGCGACGCGCAACGTCCGCGCGAATGTCGTCTGCCCCGGAGCCATGGACACGCGGATGATCCGCACGATGATGCGGAGCCTGCATCCGGAGGACCCCTCGAAGGGCGAACGGCAACTGCTCGCCGACATCCCGCAGGGACGGATGGGCCAGACCAGCGAGGTCGCATCGGTGGGCGCGTGGATGATCCTCGACGCCCCCGCGCATCTGACCGGACAGGTGCTCACCGTCGACGGCGGCAAGTCGGCCGCGTAGCCGGCCGGCGAGGGAGCGGCGAATGCACGCACCGACAACAGGACCAACGCCGGCCCGCGCCGTCTGGTTCACCGGCCCGCGGCAGGCGGAGCTGTTGGCGGAGGAGGTCCGGCGCCCCGGCCCGGAAGAGGTGCTGGTACGTGGCGTCGCGTCACTGGTCAGCGCGGGCACCGAGATGATCGTGTACCGCGGCGAAACGCGCTCGCGCCAGGAGACCGACATGCCGACGAGCGCCGGCGAGTATCCGTTTCCGATCAAGTTCTCCTACCAGATCGTCGGCGAGGTGGAGGAGGCCGGGGAGCGGTCCGGCTTCGCCGTCGGCGACCGGGTCTTCGCCTACCACCCGCACCAGAGCCGCTTCACGATCGCCTCCGGACGAATCGGCGGAGGCCTGCTCGCGCCGGGCGGCCGCACGCTGCTCTTCGCGGTGCCCGACGCACTGGACAACGACCACGCCGTGTTCGCGAACCTGTTCGGCGTCGCGCTGACCTGCCTGCTCGACGTCCCGGTCCGGATCGGCGACTGCGTGGCGGTGTCGGGACTCGGCGTCGTGGGGAGCTTCGCCGGGCACTTCGCGCGCAGGACCGCCGGCCGGCTGATCCTCGTCGATCCCCTCGCGAGCCGCCGCGAGCGGGCCGCCTGGATCGGCGCCGACGCCGTCGTCCACCCCGATGACGCGCCGGCGGCGATCCACGAGCACACCGACGGCCGCGGCGTCGACATATACATCGAGGCGAGCGGAGCGCCGCGTGCCCTGCAGAGCGCGATCGAGGGCACCGGCAAGGAGGGCACCGTCGCGGTCGTCGCGTACTACGGCGGCAACAAGCCGGTGTCGCTGACCCTGGCACCCGAGTTCCACATCCGGCGGCTGAAGATCGTCAGCAGCCAGAACGCGATGGTCGGCTCGGGACTGCAGCCACGCTGGGATACCGAGCGGCGCATGGGCGTCGTCATGGAGCAGCTCGCCGCGGTCGACAGCGCGCGCCTGATCAGCCACCGGTTCCCCTTCGAACGCGCGCCCGAGGCCTACCGGTTGCTCGACGAGCATCCGGACGACGCCTTCGGCGTCATCCTCGACTACCAGCAGGAGGCCTAGCGATGTCCGGCGCGGGACCGATCGGGACGACGCCGGCCACGCCGCTCTTCTCCTCCTGCCAGTTCACCACGCCCGACACCAGCTTCGAGGAGGACCTCGAGCTGCTGACCGAGATCGGCGCCCAGGGCATCGGGATCTGCGAGTTCAAGCTGCGCGCCGGCGAGGAGGCGGCGCAGCTCGCGGCGATGGCGGCCAGCGGCTTGCGGGCCTCGGTCTGCATGCCGGCGAACATCTCGCCGCTCCCCACCGGCGTGGTGTTCCCGGGCCCCGACGACATCGACGAGCGGGTTGAGCTGATGTGCGCCAGCGTCCGGCGGTTTGCCCCGTTTCGACCGGATTCGATCGTCGTCATCACCGGGGCCCTGCGCGAGCGCACGCCGCAGGAAGCCCGTCGCATCGTCGTCGAGAGCCTGCGCGAGGTCGCCCGGGTCGCGGCGCTCGAGAACCTGCGCCTCGGCCTCGAGCCGCAGCGCGTCGACGTACTCCCGGGCCGGTCGCTGGTCAGCACGATCCCGGACACGCTCGATCTCATCGCGGAGATCGGGGCCGACAACATCGACATCGTCTACGACGTCTACCACCTGTTCGAGACCGAGAACATCGTCGAGCTGACCCGCAGGCACGCCGACGCGTTCGGCGGCGTGCACGTCTGCGACTGGCGCCGCGAGACGCGGGGATGGATGGATCGCGTGCTCCCCGGCGATGGCGTCATCGACCTGCCGACGCTGTTCGCGGCGCTCGAGGACGGCGGCTACGACGGCTGGTATGACCTCGAGGTGTTCTCGGATGACGGCCGCTACGGCGCCGACTACGCCGATTCGCTGTGGAAGCTCCCGCCCCGGCAGGTGCTCGAGGCCGGGCTTGCCGGCTTCCGGCGCACCTGGGAGCTGCGTGCCGGGGCTCGGGACGCCTGACGCCTCGGCGCGGCGCCGCCAACCAAGACCAAGGAGATCGACGATGGGCCTTGTGACGTTCGACGAAGACCTCGACAACGCGGTGACCGAGCAGTACTCGAGCGCCCGCGGACCGGTGCTCCGCGGCGTGGAGATCGAGCTCGCGAAGCTGTTCTTCGACAAGGGCGGCGGCGCCGTGGAGCACAGCCACCCCGAGGAGCAGATCGTCTACGTGCTCTCGGGCCGCGCCCGTCTCACGGTGGGCGGCGAGACCTATGAGATCGGTCCGGGGCAGGCCAGCTACCACGGCCCGAACGTGCCGCACCAGTTCGAGGCCCTCGAGGACTTCGAGGGCCTCAGCTTCAAGCGCGTGGTCGCGCCGATCTACTCGGCCACCGGCACGCTCGCCTAGCGGGGCGCTGCGATGACGGCGCAGCGCGCGGCGCTGATCACCGGCGCGGGGGGAGCGATCGGCCGCGCGATCGCGTGCGAGCTCGCCGCCCAGGGCCTGCATGTGGCCGTGGCCGACCGCTCCGGCGAGGCGGCGCAGGCCTCGGCACGGGCCGTCGAGGAGATCGGCGGCAGCGCACTCGCCGTGACGGCGGATGTGACCAGCAGGGCCGAGCTGGCGACGGCCGTGGCGGCGGCCGCGCGGGCGAGCGGCCGCCTTGACGTGATGGTCAACGCCGCCGGGGTGGCACACGTCAAGCCGCTGCTCGACATCACCGCCGAGGAGTTCGAGCTCGTCTTCGCGGTCAACGTCCGCGGCGTGCTCCATGGGATCCAGGCCGCCGCGGCCGCGATGATCGCCGCCGGGGCGCCCGGGGGGCGGATCATCAACATCGCCTCGGCCGCCGCGACCGGCGCACGCCCGCTGCAGGCCGTGTATGCGGCGAGCAAGGCCACCGTGGTCAGCCTGACGAGGTCCTCGGCGGTCGCTCTCGCCCCCCACCAGATCAACGTCAACGCGGTCAGCCCGAGCTATGTCGACACCGAGCTGGGACGCGAGACGCTGCGCGAGCTCGCCCGCTACGGCGGCGAGGAGGCGCGGGCGCGGGCGGTCCCGCAGGGCCTGCTGGCGCGCGAGGCCCGCGCCCAGGACGTCGCCGCCGCCGTCGTCTTCCTCGCGGGACCGGGCGGTGACTACATCACCGGTCAGGTGATCAACGTCGACGGCGGCCGCACGCTGTGAGCCGTCGCGACCCCGGGTCGCGGCGGCGCTGCCGTGACGGGGGATCCGTCGTCGCGAGGGCGGCGCCCGGGTATGCTCGCGGTCGGTTGCGACCGCTGAGTTGACCGAGCGACAGACGATGAGCGACAGCCCGAAGAGCGCCCCGGCACGGGGGGCCAAGCCCCACGAGCGGCCTGCGCGCCGCTCGCGCCCGCACCGCGAGACAGCGGGCTGGACCCGGCCCGAGATCGAGGCGCTGCTGCGGGTCAGCCGCGCCGTAGCGCTGCAGCCCCGGCTCAGCGAGGTGCTGGACGTGATCGCGACGGAGGCGTGCAATGTCACGCGCGCCAAGGCCGCCAGCATCCTGCTCGCGGACCCCGGCAAGATCTTCCATCTCGTCGCGTCGAAGGGACTCAGCCGCGACTACGAGCGCTTCCTGCAGAGCCACTTCATCAGCCACGGGCGCAGCGTGTCACGCGCCGCCGCGGATGAGCTGAAGCCGATCGTCGTCGATGACGTGGCCAACGATCCGCGCATCAACCGTCCGGAGGCGCGCGAATGGAAGCGGTTCGCCCTGCGCGAGGACTACCGGGCGATCGTCTCGGTGCCGCTGCTCGCCGGCAGCCGGAGCTCGGGTGTGCTGAACCTCTACCGCGCCGACGTCGGCCCCTGGCTGAGCGCCGAGATCGAGGTGGCGGCGACGTTCGGGCAATACGCCGCCAGCGCGATCCACAGCGCGAAGCTGATCGATTCCCAGCGCCGGCAGGTCGATGCGCTGGAGCGCCTGGTCGACGTGCTCCGCGACCAGACCCACGAATACGCCAACCGACTGCACGCCGTCTCCGGTCTGCTTGCCCTCGGCGAGACCGCCGACGCCCAGGATTTCCTCGCGCAGCTGATGACGCTGCACCACGACAACTACGCCTCGGTCATCGAGCGCGTCCATCACCCGATCCTCGCCGGCCTGCTCGTCGCGCAGATGAGCGTCGCCCGGCAGCGCGGCGTCGAGGTCCGCCTCGACCGCCAGACCAGCATCGAGACCCTCCCTCCCTGGCTGGGCGCGGCGGAAGCGGTGACGATCCTCGCGAACCTGATCGAGAACGCGGTCGAGGCGGTGACCGCGATGCCCCCGAGCCGGCGGCGAGCGTCGGTCCGGATCAGCCAGACGCGCCGGGCGGTGACGATCACCGTCCGCGACTGGGGAGCCGGGATCGAACCCGGCACCGAGGGCGAGATCCTGGCGCGGGGCCACAGCTCCAAGGACGGGCACCCGGGCATCGGCCTGGCCCTCGTCTCCGAAGCGGTGGCGTCAGCCCACGGCACCCTGGCGCTGCGCAGCGCGCGCCCGGGCGCGATCTTCTGCGTCACCCTGCCCTGCGATGCTGCGCTGCTGGTGGATCAGGCCGCCGGGACGATCGGCAGCAGCAGATAGGCGGGCGTCTGCGCACCGGTGTGCAGCGTGACATCGGCGCCGAACACCGACGCCGGGCGGTCCGCGGCGACGTCGTGCTTGAACGGCCCGACGCCCGACATCTCGAACCAGCCGAACCGCTCGACGCGATCGCTGTAGCAGTAGTCGACTCCCTGAACGCTCAGCGCGAGGGTGTAGCCCGCCGGCAGGACCACGCAGGTCGGCCAGATCTCGATGTCGAGCTCGTAGATCTCGCCCGGGGTCAGCGGCTGGCGCTCGTCGTGGGCGTGATACGGCCGGTAGGGAAGCGTCAGCGCGGGGTCGAGCTTGCGATGGGAGCCGCGCAGCCAGCCATGCGCGAGCGGCGAGTGCGGCTCGAGCGCACCCTGGAAGGTGACCTCGGCGCCGCCGGGGTCGAACGCGCGCACGACGAGGAACAGATCGGCGTCCTCGCTGGCGCAGGAGACGAACAGCTTCGCCGCCAGCGGACCGGTGATCTCGGTCTCGGCGTCCAGGGTCCAGGTGAACGACGCTCCCTCGCCCATCCCGGGGTAGCTCAGCGTCCCCGCCTTCGCGACCGGCTGCGGCGAGAGCGTCCGGCTCGCGGCGTCGAGGTGGAGCTTCGTCCACCGGGTCCGCGGAATCGGCCATGCCTCCTCGCCACGAAGGGCGAATGTTCCGTCCACCCGGCGGATGTTCAGGGACACCGCGGGCCGGCGGTCCCAGCCGTTGTCGGCGTCCTTCAGGAAGTGGTCCAGGAACTGCCGCTGGATCTCGCGGCCGTAGTCGGTGTAGTAGTGCGTCCAGTGGGCAAGGCCATGGATCTCGAGCCACTTGCGCGCCGAGCCGGCGCGCATGAAGCCCTCGGTGTTGCCCCGCAGATGCAGGCCGTGGCCACCCCAGTTGCCGGCCGAGAGCACCGGCACCTCGATCCGGGAGAGGTCTGGGATCCGCGGGGCGAAGTAGTCGTCGACCAGCCCGTGCTCGCGCACGTCGGCGCCGAAATCGACGCGATTGGCGCTCAGTTGCTGCGCGGTCAGCGTGACATCGCCGGTCACCAGCGCGCCGGTCGCCCGGCTGCGTCCGCCCCGCTCGCCGACGCCGTGCTGGACGGTCTCGACCTGATGGCGGTACCAGTTGTCGGAGAAGGTGCACAGGATCCCGCCGTGGTGGGCTGAGTCGCGGTACCAGTCGGCGGCGCCCTCCCACACGCAGATCGCCGCCAGGTGCGGGGGACGCAGCGCGGCGACCTGCCACTGGTTGATCGCGTAGTAGGAGATCCCGCTGAGGCCGATCCTGCCGTTGCTCCACGGCTGCTCGGCCGCCCACTCGATGCACTCGTAGAAGTCCTCGGTCTCGCGCGCCGAGAACGGGTCGATGACACCGGGCGAGGCCCCGGCGCCGCGGGAGTCGACGCGCAGGCATACGTAGCCGTGGGGCACCCATTTCTCGGGGTCGGGGAGCTCCCAGGCCTGGTAGCGGTTGCTCGACCCGGCCGCGACATCGGGGTGCTCGGCGCACATCGCATGCCACTGATCGGGATAGCCGTCCTCGAAGTGCAGGCCCTTCGCGTACGGCCCGTAGGTCACGATCACCGGGTGGCGCTCGTCGTCGTCGGGCCGGAACACATCGGCGCGCAGCACGAGGCCGTCGTCGACGGTGATCGGGACGTCCCATTCGATCCGCATGCCGGCGTCGGATGCGGTGTCCTGGCTCATGCCCGCTCCCCCCTTGCACGTCGTGCGTGCGGACGGCCGCCGTCTGGGGTGACGCGGACGCGGCTCACAGCATCACCCGGCCGCCGGCGACGTCGATCGTGTTTCCGGTGAGCCATGCCGCCGAGTCCGAGACCAGGAACAGCGTGGCCAGAGCGCAGTCCTCCGGCGTTCCCATGCGACCCAGTGGCGACATCGCGGCGGTGCGCGCCAGCGCCTCGTCGTCCATGATCGTCATGACCCGCTCTGAGCTGACGGTCGCCGGCGCGATGCAGTTGACCCTGATGCCGTAGCGGCCGAGCTCGAGCGCGAGGTGCCGGGTGAGCTGCACCACCCCGGCCTTGGCGGCGGCGTAGGGGGCGGTGAGCAGCTTGTCAAGCTGGCGCCCGCCGTTGGAGGCCATCGTGACGATCACCCCCGTGCGGCGTTCGACGAATCCGGAGAGGAACGCCTGGATCGTCAGATAGACCGACGTGAGATTGGCGTCCATCACCGCCCGCCACTCCTGCTCGGACATCTGCTCGATCGGCGTGAAGGACTCGAACCCCCCGGCGAAGGCGAGCAGAATGTCGACGGGCCCCAGCTCGCGCTCGACCAGGGCGCGAAACGCCGTCATGTCGGCGCCGCGCGTGCAGTCCCCGGCATGGCCCACCGCGTCGGCGCCCTCGCTGCGCAACGCGGCGACGACGGCATCCAGGCGTTCGGCGGAACGCGCGTTGACCCCGAGTCGGACGCCGTTGGCGGCCAGCATCCGGCAGGTCGCCTCCCCGATCCCGCGCGAGCCACCGGTCACCGCCGCCACCTTGCCGGCCAGGTCGGGATAGCTTGGCACCACCCGTGCGTCGCGAGGCCCGGTCATCCGCGCGCGACGTCGATCGCGTCCCGGTTGATCGCGTGTTCGGGCGCGACACCCCGGAGCACCCGTCCCACCTCCTCGGCGGCGCGCCGGCGCAGCTCCTCGCCGGCCTCCAGCGAGTAGAAGGCCATGTGCGCGGTCAGCACCACGCGCGGGTCGCGGCGGAGCGGATGATCGGCGGGAAGCGGCTCGGGCTCGGTCACATCCAACGCCGCCCCGCTCAGCCGCCCGTCCTCCAGTGCCGCCAGCAGGGCGTCGTGATCGACGAGACCGCCGCGGGCGGTGTTGATGATCACCGGCGAGCGCCGCATCAGCGAAATCAGCTCGTCGCCCACCATGTGGCGGTTGGCGTCGGTGAGCGGCGTGTGCAGTGAGACGAAGTCCGCCTCGGCGACAGCCGCCTCCAGGTCGCCTGCGCGAGCCACGTCCGCCACGTCCCAGGGGTCGAGGTACGGATCGAAGCCGATCACGGTCAGCCCGAAGGCCTGGGCACGCACGGCGACGCGTCGGCCCACCGCACCGACGCCGATCAGCGCGAGGCGCCGGCCACGCAGCCGGTGGATCTTGCCCTGGCCGCCCGGCCACTCTCCCTCGCGGACTCGCGCCGACGCCGCGACGACACCGCGCGCGAGCGCCAGCAGCAGCGCGAGCGCATGATCGGCGACCTCGTCCAGGCAGTAGTCCGGAACGTTGGTGACGAAGATGCCGGCCTCCGAGGCAGCCGCGACGTCGACGTTGTCATAGCCGATGCCGTAGCGGGCGATCACCTGGCAGCGCTCGGCGGCGGCGATCACCCGCGCGCTCACGCGAGCGTAGGTCACGAGCACGGCGTCGGCGCCGGCGACCTGCTCGACCAGGGTGTCCTCGTCGGCGGAGGGCGACAGGTCGAGCTCGACGCCCAGCGGAGCGAGCGTGGCCTGCTCGACGCTGAGATTGTCCGCGACCGCGTCGGCGACGAGGACCCGAAACGCCACTACGCCGGCGCGCGTTCGTCGAGGAGCGCGCCGGCCGGAGCGCTTCGCCCGCCGGTGCGCGAGAGCCGGCGCGGCGCGAGGTGTGCGCGGCGGGGCGGCGCGGCCGCCGCGCACGCCGTCTCGATGTTGGGTGGGGGAATCACAGCCGGGGAGATCAGGCGAGCAGGCTAGCGCAGCGCGTGCGGACCGCCGTCTATTCGGACGTGGGACGTGGCCAAAAACGCGCCCCGGAGCCGGCCCTTGGCAGAATCGCCGTCCACGCTCCGGCGGGCTGCGACGGCGCCGAGCCTCGCCGGTCGCCCAGAGGGAGAATCCGATCATGAGCGATGCGCTGCCCCACCGCCAACTCGGCGGCCTGTCCGTTTCGGTGGTCGGCCTGGGCTGCAACAACTTCGGCACGCGCGTCGATGCGGCCGGGACGCGCGCGGTGATCGACGCCGCTCTCGACGCCGGCATCGACCTGCTGGATACCGCCGACACCTACGGCGGCACGGGCGGCAGCGAGACGCTGATCGGCGAGGCCCTGCGTGGACACCGCGACGCGGTGGTGCTGGCCACCAAGTTCGGCTCGGACATGTCGGCGGCGCCGGGGTACCCCGGCGGGCCGCGCGGCTCGCGGGAATACATCCGCTGGGCGGTCGAGGGGTCGCTGCGCCGCCTGCAGACCGACGTCATCGACCTCTACCAGTACCACTGGCCCGATGGCGTGACCCCGATCGCGGAGACCCTGGGCGCACTCGACGAGCTCGTCGCCGAGGGCAAGGTCCGCGCCATCGGCTGCTCGAACGTGACCGCCGCGGCGCTCGCCGAGGCGGCCGAGGTGGCGACGCGCGAGGGCTTCGCGAGCTATGTCAGCCTGCAGAACGAATACAGCCTGCTGAACCGCGCGCTGGAAGCCGACGTGCTGCCCGCGTGCGAGGCGCTCGGGGTGTCGGTCCTGCCGTACTTCCCGCTGGCCAACGGCCTGCTCACCGGCAAGTACCGCCGTGGCGAGGAGGCCCCCGCCGGAGCCCGCCTGGCCGCCCCGCAGGAGCCGCCCGCCGATGCGCCGACCTTCGCCCGCCTGGAGGCGCTCGCCGACTACGCCGGCCGGCGCGGGCTGGCGATGACCGACGTGGCGATCGGCGCGCTGGCGGCCGATCGCCGGATCGCCTCGGTGATCGCCGGGGCGACGCGACCGGAACAGGTGCGCGCCAACGCCGAAGCGGCACGCTGGACACCGAGCCGCGAGGATCTGGCGGCGCTTGATGAGATCTTCCCGCCCGCGGGGCCCCGGGTCCTTTTCGCGCCGCCCGGCCGCACGTCCTGACCGCCAGCTGATCCGCCGGCGGCGCGGCGTCACTTCGCGGCGAGCCAGCTCTCACCGACGCCGAGATCGACCGCAAGCGGCGGATCGAGTTCCCACGCGCCGATCATCTCGGCCTCGATCAGCGCGCGCAGACCGTCAACCTCCTCCTGCGGAGCCTCGAACAGCAGCTCGTCGTGGATCTGCAGGATCAGCTGCGAGCGCAGAACGGCGGTCGCTCGATGGCAGCGGACCATCGCGACCTTGATGATGTCGGCGGCGGTCCCCTGGATCACGGTGTTGACGGCGAGGCGCTCGCCGAGCGCGTGCTGCTGGCGGTTGCGCGCGCGCAGCTCAGGGATCTGGCGGCGGCGGCCGAGCAGCGTCGTCACGTAGCCCTCCTCGATGGCCTGCGCGATCGTCGCCTCGATGAACGCGCGCACCGCCGGGAAGCGCTCGAAGTAGGTCGCGATGAACACCGCCGCCTCCTCGCGCGGTATCTGCAGGCGGTCTGCGAGTCCGAAGTCCGTGAGCCCGTAGACGATCCCGTAGTTGATCATCTTCGCTTTGGAGCGCATGCCGGCGTCGAGCTCCTCGGGCTCCACCCCGAACACCTGGCAGGCGGTGGCGGTGTGGACGTCCTCGCCGCGGGCGAAGATCTCCTTGAGCACCGGCTCGTCGGCGAGCTGGGCAAGGATCCGCAGCTCGACCTGCGAGTAGTCGGCGGCCAGCAGCAGGCAGCCCGGCGCGGCGACGAAGCAGCCGCGGATCTCGCGGCCGAGCGGCGTGCGGATCGGCACGTTCTGGAGGTTCGGGTTGATCGACGACAGCCGCCCGGTCGCCGCGACGGTCTGCACGAAGGTCGTGTGGAGCCTCGAGTGCTCGTCGACGAGACCCGGCAGCGGCTCGAGGTAGGTCTTGACCAGCGTTGAGAGCTCGCGCCAGCGCTCGATCAACGGCACGATCTCGTGCTCGCCGCGAATCGCCGCCAGCACGCGCGCATCGGTCGAGAAGCCGGTCTTGCCGCGTCGCTTGCGCGAGAGCGCGAGCTTGTCGAACAGGATCGCTCCCAGCTGCTGGGGCGAGCCGATCAGGAACTCCTCCCCCGCCGCTTCGTGAATCGAGCGCTCCAGCTCGGCGACCTCCTGCTGCACCCGCTCGGTGATCGCGGCGAGCCGCTCGAGGTCCAGTGCGATCCCGACCTGCTCCATCGAGCGCAGGACGGCGACCAGCGGCAGCTCGACGTCGCTCATCAGCGGCTGCAGGCCCCGCTGCTCGATCTCGGGGCGCTGCGCCGCGGCCAGGGTCGCGATGGCGCCGGCCTCCCAGCCGGCGCGGTCCTGCAATCCCGGATCGATCCCGCGGTCCTCGCACAGCTCGGCGAGCGGGTAGCCGCGCCGCGCCGGATCCAGCAGGTAGGCCGCGAGCATCGTGTCGAAGGCCAGGCCCCTCGGCACGGTCACGAGCGCCTTGGCGTCATGGGCGATCACCGCCCGGTCGCCGAGCGTGCGCACCAGCTCCTCCGGTCCCGCGCAGTCGCCGACGAACACCTCCGTGCCGTTCGCGACGCCAAACCGCCAGGGCCCGCCGTCGCCGAACAGGGCACCGTCAGGAACCTCGGGCGGGCACGCCGCGACCGCGACCTCGCCGGCCCCGGCGAGGTCGGCGAGCTGGGTGAGCGCCACCTCGCGCATCGCGCCGACCGCGCTCAGGGCCTCCGCCGGGCGAGCGACCGACGGCACGTCGCCGAGGGCCTCTTCCAGCCGTCGCAGGGGGTCGCGCAGCTCGTAGCGGCGGAACGTCGCGCGCAGCGCGGTCAGGTCGGGCTCGGCGGCCAGCACGTCGCTGAGCGAGATCTCGAGCTCGAGGTCGCGACGCATCGTGGCCAGCTGCTTCGAGACGATCGCGTCCTCGCGGTGCGCCAGCAGGTTCTCACGCCGCTTCGCGCCACTCACCTCGTCGGTGCGCTCGAGCACGGCCTCCAACGACCCGAATGCCGCCAGCAGATCTGCGGCGGTCTTCTCGCCGATCCCCGGAACGCCCGGGATGTTGTCCGACGTGTCGCCCTTGAGCCCGTAGAAGTCGGGAATCAGCTCGGGGCCGATGCCGTAGCGCTCGAGCACCGCCGCGTGGTCGTAGACCTTCGTCTCGGTGATCCCGCGCGCCGTCGCCATGACGCTCACGAGGCCCTGCTCGTCGACCAGCTGGAACGCGTCGCGGTCGCCGGTGACGATCGACACGGGGATCTGCTGCTCGATCGCGCGCTGCGCGAGAGTCGCGATCACGTCGTCGGCCTCGAAGCCTTCGACTCGGGCGTTGCGGTAGCCGAAGGCCTCGACGAGCGGCTCGAACGCCGGCCACTGCAGGCGCAGCAGGTCGGGCCGGGACTGGCGCTGCGCCTTGTAGGCGGGATAGGTCTCGGTACGCCCGGAGGTGCCGGCGTCCCAGGCGACCACGGTCGGCGTGATGCCGTACTCGGTGATCAGCTTCACCAGCATCGAGGCGAAGCCGAAGATCGCGTTGGTCGGCTCGCCGGTCGAGGTCGCGATCGACTCGGGCAGGGCGAAGAACGCGCGGTACACGAGGCTGTTGCCGTCGATCAGGAACAACGCGGGCGTTTGCTCGGGCACTGCGCCGTGACCCTAGCGCGCCGCTAG
>DATLQS010000009.1:0-6741 GCA_035535075.1 Solirubrobacteraceae bacterium | reverse complement strand
GTTCATGACGGCGGCGCGGTTGGGGGAGGCGAACATGCCCATCGAGACGCCCATCAGTGCGAGCACGAGCGCGAACAGCGGGAAGCTGAAGTTGGTCGGCAGCAGGCTCAACAGGACGAAGCTGAGCGCCGAGCCGAGCATCCCGCCGGTGGCGAACCAGCGCGCGCCGAAGCGGTCCGAGAGGTAGCCCGAGGTGGGGCCCGCGATCAGGATCCCGAAGGTCAGCGGCAGCATGTAGATGCCCGCCCACAGCGGGGTGTTGGCGAAGTCGTAGCCGTGCTCGGGCAGCCAGATGCCCTGCAGCCAGATGATCAGCATGAACATCAGGCCGCCGCGGGCCACGGCCGACAGGAACGTGGAGAGGCTGCCGAAGGTGAACGCGCGGATGCGAAACAGCGGCAGCCGGAACATCGGCTCGGCGACGTGCTGCTCGATCCAGGCGAACGCGGCCAGGCATGCCACGCCGCCGGCGAGCAGCGCGACCACGCGCGGGCTGCTCCAGCCGGTCGCGTGGCTGCCGTAGGGCCGGATCCCGAAGGTGACCGACACCATGATCAGGATCAGGCCGGCGGCGAAGGTGATGTTGCCCCACCAGTCGACCGACGCATGCCGCGGTTGACTGCGCTCCTCGAGCTTGAGGTACGCCCAGACCGTGCCGAGCAGCCCGACCGGGACGGAGATCAGGAACACGAGTCGCCAGTCGATCGGTGCGAGGACGCCACCGAGGACCAGTCCGATGAACACGCCGCTGACGCCGACGATGTTGTTGATTCCCAGCGCCATCCCGCGCTGGTTCTCGGGAAAGGCGTCGGTGATGATCGCCGCGGCGTTGGCCAGCAGGAACGCCGCGCCCACGCCCTGGACGACGCGGAAGATGATCAGGTATGCGGCGCCCTCGCGGCCGCTCAGCCAGTCGACGGCGAGGACCAGCGAGGCGATCGTGTAGATCACGAAGCCGGCGTTGTACATGCGCACGCGGCCGAACATGTCGCCCAGCCGGCCCAGGCTGACGACGAGCACGCTCGTGACGACGAGGAAGCCGAGGATCATCCACAGCAGGTAGAAGCTGTTCGACGGCGCCAGCGGATTGAGATGGATCCCGCGAAAGATCGCGGGCATCGCGATCAGCGTGATCGAGGAGTCCAGCGTGGCCAACAGCACCCCGAGCGTCACGTTGGAGAGTGCGATCCACTTGTAGCGGTCGCCGGCGGCAGCGACTGGTTGGGGTCCGGCCGGGGTGCTCGGGTGCGCAACCGCCACGCGACGAAGTATACAGGTGACCTGTGCAGTTTACCTGCCTTGTCGCCTGTATACTCGGGGTGTGAGCGACGCCGTGGACACCACGCTGCTCGCCAGCGACCTGCGCGTCGTGCTCGGTCAGCTGGTGCGCCGGCTCCGTGCGGAGCATCGCTTCTCGCTCTCCCAGGGCGCGGTGCTCGGCCGGCTGGACCGCGAGGGGACCAGCAGCATCGGCGAGCTCGCCGTCGCCGAGCGCGTGCGACCGCAGTCGATGGCCCAGACCGTCGCCGATCTCGAGTCAGACGGCCTGATCGCCCGCCGGCCCGACCCTGGCGACGGCCGCCGCATGCTGGTCGAACTGACCGAACGCGGGGTGCTCACACTCCAGACGGACCGCCGCCAGCGTGAAGGCTGGCTCGCGCAGGCGATCGGCGGCGATCTCAGCCTGCGCGAACAGGAGTTGCTCGCGCAGGCCCTGCCGCTGCTCCGCCGGCTCGCCGAGAGCTGAACGGCGACCCGACACTCGTACCTGCTTGCATCTGTGCTACGATTGCGGCGATGCAATCTTTGCACGCACAAAAGGCCTCGGTCGTTGCCGCGCAACTGTTCGCGCTGATGACGCAGGTCGCCCAGGGCAGCGAGTCGCGGGCCATCGCGCTCGCCGCCGAGCTGGATCTCACGCTCTCGCAGCTCCGCGCCCTGCTGGTGCTCTGGCGCGCGGAGGAGCCGGTCTCGCTCGGAGCGCTCGCGCAGGGCGTCGGGCTGTCCGACGCTGCGGCGGTGCGGATGGTCGATGGCCTGCTGCGCAGCGATCTCGTCGCTCGCCGTGAGGACCTGCACGACCGCCGCGTCAAGCGGATCACGCTCAGCGATGCCGGGGCCGAGGCCGTGCACGGCCTCGTCGCGGCCAAGCGCGAGGGCCTGGAGCAGCTTGCCCAGGCGCTCCTGCCCGACGAGCTCGACCGGCTCACCGCGGCGCTTGACCCGATCGTCGCGCGCCTGGGACTCCCGCTCGAGTTGCCGGTGCCCGGATGAGCGAGGCGACGGCAGGCCGGTCGCGGAGCGGCCTCGATCGTGCCCTCGTCGGCGTCGCCGCCGTGGTCGTGCTCGGCGCGATCATGTCGATCCTCGACACGACGATCGTCAACGTCGCGATCAACGCGCTCGCACGAAAGTTTCACACCTCGCTGTCGACGATCCAGTGGGTCTCGACGGGCTACATGCTCGCGCTGGCCACGGTGATCCCGCTCTCCGGTTGGGCATCGGACCGGTTCGGGACCAAGCGGCTGTTCATGACCTCGATCGTGCTGTTCCTCGCCGGCTCGGCATTGTCGGGCGCGGCATGGTCGGCGGAATCGCTGATCGTCTTTCGGGTGCTGCAGGGCATCGGCGGGGGGATGATCCTGCCGGTCGGCATCACCATGCTCACCCAGGCGGCGGGCCCGGACCGTGTCGGCCGCGTGATGAGCGTCGTGGGCATCCCGATGATGCTCGGTCCGGTGTTCGGCCCGGTGCTGGGCGGCTGGCTGGTCACCGACGTCTCCTGGCGCTGGATCTTCTACGTCAACATCCCGGTTGGCATGATCGTGCTGCCGTTGGCATGGCGGGTCCTGGCCACGGACCGCCCGCAGCCCACCGAACGACTGGACTGGCTCGGCCTGACGATGCTCTCGCCGGGCCTGGCCGCCTTCGTCTATGGCCTGGCCGAGACCTCGTCGCACGGCGGAATCGGTGCCGCTCAGGCCCTCATACCGATGCTCGCCGGCCTCGGGCTGATCGTCGCGTTCGTGCTCCACGCGCTGCGCAAGCAGGGCGCGCTCCTCGACGTGCGCCTGTTCCAGCGGCGTTCGGTGAGCGCGGCGGCCGGGACGACGATGCTGTTCGGCATGGCCTACTTCGGCGCCGCGCTGCTGCTGCCGCTGTACTTTCAGCTCGCTCGAGGCCAGTCGGCATTGAACGCCGGGCTGCTGATCGCGCCCCAGGGTCTCGGCGCGGCGCTGATGATGCCGTTCGCCGGGCGCGCGACGGATCGCACCGGTCCCGGGCGCGTCGTGCTCGGCGGACTGCTGATCACGATCATCGCCGTGTTCTCGCTGACCCAGGTCGGCGCCCACACCTCCTTCGCGCTGATCGAGGTCACGCTGTTCGTCATGGGTCTCGGCCTCGGCGCGACGATGATGCCGGCGATGGCGGCGGCCTACAAGACACTCAGTCGCGCCCAGGTCGCTCGCGCGACCTCGAGCCTGAACATCGTCCAGCGCGTCGGCGGCTCGATCGGCATCGCCCTCTTTTCGGTCGTGCTCACCCACCAGTTCACCGCGCACCTCGCCCCGATCGCGGGAAAGACCGGCCTCGCGGCCGCCCAGAGCGTGCCGGCCGGTGCTCGCGCCCACGTCGCGCCGCTCCTTGCCGCCGCGTTCGGCCACACCTTCTGGTGGGCGTTGATCCTCCTCGCCGGTGCGCTGGTCCCGGCGGCGTTCCTTCTGCGCCAGCGCCCACCCGCAGCCCCCGACCGCGAGCCGACCGTCGCCGTGCCGGGCGATCCCCGCGTGCTCGTCGAAGCCTGAGGCCAGCAGGCGAATCGCGCGAACGTCGCCGCCACGGCCAGGAAGGCGCCGTTGTACTACGTTTCCGCGTTCAGCGGCGAACTGGAGGGAGACCGGTATGCCTGGAGAGGTGGGAGCGATGACGGCAGCCCTGCGCGCGCTCGGCGCCCGGCTGTCCGGCGACGTCGTGGTGGCGGGCGACGATGGCTGGGACACGGCGCGCCAAGCCTGGAACCTGGCCGTCGAACAGCATCCGGTTGCCGTGGTCTACCCGGCCTCGGCGGACGACGTCGTGGCCACGGTGGCCTTCGCCGGCGAGCACGGCGCGCGGATCGCCTTCAACGGCGGCGGCCACAACGCGGCACCGATCGACTGGAGTGAGGACACCCTGCTGATGAAGACCGAGCGGCTGTCGGGAATCGCCATCGATCCGCAGGCACGACGCGCGCGCGTCGAATCCGGGGCGCTCGGAAAGCCGCTCGCCGTCGCCGCCGGCGAGCACGGCCTCGCGTTTCTCGCCGGCACCTCACCCGACGTCGGGGTCGCCGGCTACGTCCTCGGCGGCGGCCTGAGCTGGATGATCCGCAAGCACGGGCTCGCCTGCAACAGCATCGTCGCGGTCGAGCTGGTCACGGCCGACGGCCGGCTGATCCGCGCCGACAAGGACTCCGAGCCCGATCTGTTCTGGGCGTTGCGCGGCGGCGGCGGCAATTTCGGGGCGGTCACGGCGCTCGAGCTCGCCCTCGTCCCGGTCGCCGAGATCTACGCCGGCTGCCTGTTCTGGCCGATCGAGCGCGCGAGGGAGATCCTCAACGCCTGGCGCGAGTGGATCGAGACCGTGCCGGTGGAATGCCACTCGATCGGGCGGATGCTGCAACTGCCGGACGTTCCGTTCCTCCCCGAGCACGTCCGCGGCCGCTCGTTCGTCCTCGTCGAGCCGGCCTTCATCGGCACCGAGAGCGACGGGGCCGCGCTGGTCGCGCCGCTGCGTGCCCTCGGTCCCGAGTTCGACACCGTCGCGATGATGCCGACGAGCGAGCTGAGCCTCGTCAACATGGACCCTGACTTTCCGCTTCCCTACGCGGGCGACGGCATCCTGCTCGATGACTTCCCGCCGGCGGCGATCGACGCGATGATCGAGGCGTTCGTCGGCTCGCCGCTGCTGCACGCCGAGGCGCGCCACCTCGGTGGTGCGGCGGCCATCGGATCGCCCGAACATGGCGTTCTCGACACGATCGATGCAGCGTTCATGATGTTCACTTTCGGCCTGACGCTGGATGCGGCGGCGCACGCCGCCGTTGAGCATCACGTCGAACTGCTGATCGAACGGCTCGCGCCATGGGACAGCGGGCGCCGCTACCTCAACTTCGCCGAGTCGGTGGTCGACCCGCGGTCGATCTTCCCGGAGAAGAGCTACGAGCGGCTGCAAGCGGTCAAGGCGAAGTACGACCCGACGCGGATGTTTCAGGCCAACCACGCGATCCCGGCGCCGGGCTGAGAGCGACGCGGACCGGCCGGGCTGGGCGGGCCTCGTACATGTGTTGAGTTCGCTCGACAGGGCGCCAAACTCCGCAATACTCACGCGCCGATGCCCTCGCTGCGCGACTTCGATGCACTCCGACTGGCTGACGCCGCCGCGGATCTCGCGCACGCGGCGGACGATCTCGCCGCCGCCGCGCGCGACCGTGAGATCGCCGCTCACGACCTCGCGATCGCCGCGCAGGATCGCGCGATCGCCGCCGAGCACCGCGCCCGCGTCGCAGCCCACCTCGCCGCGTTCGTCCCCGGTCGCTTGGGCTAGCGACGCGCGGCACGACCGCGCGTCACGCTGTCGCGGCGCGGCTACTTCTTGGTCATGATGGCGATGCCCGCGACGATCGCCCAGCAGCAGCCGGCGACCGCGATCGACGCCAGGGCGGCGTACAGAGCCGACGCGACATGCCGGTCGGCTCTGCGGTGCTCGCTTGATCGTGTGACAGCGATTACCGCGACCGCGTAGACGACACAGATGCCGACGCCTGCGATCAGCGAGACATAGGCGACCTGCAGCAGCGCGTGGGCGTCGAGGATCGCGGTGGCGAGGATCACGACCCGGCTCCCGCCGGCCGGGCGGCGAGCTCGCGCGCACGCCTCATCATCGTGACGATCAGCGCGATGATCGCGATCGTGGCGATGATCGCTGGACCGAGGAACCCGCTGCCGAAGAGGCTGGCTGCGCCGTAGGTCGTTGCGCCGACCGCCGCGGCAGCGGGCAGCGTGAGCAGCCAGGCGATGGCCATGTTGCTCGCCACCCCCCAGCGGACCGCCGAGACACGTTTGCCCGCGCCCGCGCCCATCACGCCGCCCGCCATCACGTGCGTCGTCGAGAGCGGGAACCCGACGTGCGACGCCGCGAGAACAACGGCGGCGCCGGCGCTCTGGGCGGTGAACCCCTGCGCTGGGTCCATCTTGATGATTCGCGTCCCCATTGTGCGGATGATCCGCCAGCCGCCGACGTAGGTTCCCAGCGCGATGGCCGAGGCCGCGGAGATCACCACCCAGCCCGGGACCGCGAAGTGCTTGGCCGCGATGTCGCCGTGAGCGACAAGGGCCAGCGTGATGACACCCATCGTCTTCTGCGCATCGTTGGTGCCGTGTGCGAGTGCGAGCATCCCGCCCGAGAAGATCTGGCCATAGCGGAAGCCGCGGCCGGCCGGCCCCGGGCGCAGCCGCGCGACCAGGCGATACGTCAGGACGATCCCCAACCCGGCGGCCACGAAGGCGAGCAGCGGCGAGACGAAGGCAGGGATGACGACCTTCCCGAGCAGCCCACCGAATTGCACTGCCGCGGTGCCGTTGGCGGCGATCATCGCGCCGACCACCCCGCCGATCAGCGCGTGGGAAGAGCTGGAGGGGAGGCCGAAATACCAGGTCGCGAGATTCCACGTGCTTGCGCCGATCAGGCCGGCGAAGATGA
>DATLQS010000008.1:0-22408 GCA_035535075.1 Solirubrobacteraceae bacterium | reverse complement strand
GACGGCCCCGAGGCCGACAACCAGGAGGGCCTCTACTGGCGCTACGAGATGGCGGTTCGCGCGAACGAGTCGCGACTGTGCTCGGTGACGGCCGGCAACGGCGCGATCTACGCGGTCCGCCGCGAGCGCTACCTGGTCATCGACGAGCGGATGGATCACGACCTCTGCTTCCCGTTCATGCTGGTCAAGCGCGGCTGGCGCGCCGTCGATGTGCCGCAGGCGCGCGCCAGCGAGAAGATGGTGCCCTCGATCGGCGGCGAGTTCGCGCGCAAGCGGCGGATGAACAGCCACATCTGGACGATGGTGCTGGGCAGCGGGTTGCTGGTGCCGCGCGGCTACGGCCTCCGCTACGGCTGGATGATCCTCAGTCACCGGCTGCTGCGCTACGCCGCTCCGGGGCTGCACGTCGTCGCGCTGGTCACCAACGTGCTGCTGATCGGGCAGGGCACCATCTACGTGATCTGCCTGGCTGCCCAGCTGGGTTTGGTGCTCGCGGCATCGGCCGGCGCACGCATTCGCTCGCGACCGCTGTCGCTGGCACGCTATTACGTGCTGATGAATGCGGCGCTCGCAGCCGGCCTGTGGGACCACCTGCGCCGCGGCACGCCGCCGGGCTGGGAAGTGCCCGAGGGCACGCGGTGATCCGCCGCGCCGTGGACCTCGTCGTCGCCACGAGTGTGCTGGCGCTGGCGTCGCCGCTGCTGGCCGTCGCGATCGTCGCGATCCGCCTCGAGTCGCGCGGCGGCGCGATCTATCGCCAGCGCCGGGTCGGCCTGCACGGGCACGAGTTCGATGTGCTCAAGCTGCGCACGATGGTGGCGGGGGCGGAGCAGATCGGCGCCGGGCTGCTCGTCGAGCAGGGCGACGCGCGGATCACCCGCGTCGGCGCGTTCCTGCGCCGGACCTCGCTCGATGAGCTGCCGAACCTCTGGAACGTCGTCCGTGGCGAGATGTCGCTGATCGGCCCGCGCCCGACGGTCCCCTCGCAGGTGGCTCACTACAACGAGCGCCAGCGCGGGCGCCTCGCGATCAGGCCCGGGATCACGGGCTGGGCGCAGGTCAACGGCCGCACGTCGCTGCCGTGGTCGGAGCGCATCGAGCTGGACCTGTACTACATCGCCCACCGCTCGCTGGCGCTCGACGCGCGGATCCTCGCGCGGACGGTGCGCGTGCTGCTCGGCGGCGGCGGCCTCTACGCCGGCGAGGGCGGCGGCTGGGACGTCCCCGACGGGCGCAGGTAGCGGATCAGCGCGAGGATGAGGAGGATCGTCAGCACGACCGCGCTGCCGACGCACCACTCGCAGTAGATCGGATGCCCCGGGATCGTGAAGGTCTCCTGGTAGGTCAGGAAGGCGCTGAAGGCGAAGCCGAACAGCGTCAGGCCGAGCGTCGCAAGCCGCGTCCATTCCTGCTCCGGCACGAGCAGCGAGCCGAGGATCCCGATGTAGCCGATCAGGCCGAGCAGGGCCACCGGGACGCCGGCGACCGTCGAATACTTGGAGGTCTGCACCGCCTGGCACGAGTTGTGCGCGCTCGTGCAGAACGACTTGATCCCGGCGTAGTGGATGATCGTCAGGTAGCTGGCGTCGGCAAGCCCGATCACCGCGAGCACGATCATCACGCGAAGCAACACCCGAGGATTCATCACCGCCTGCGCTCGTCGGGGTGCATCGGCTCGCCAGCATACGCTGCTCCGGCGCGCCCGGCGCCGCCGGCCACCGTCCATGCACGCCACGCCCGCCAGCCGCCAACCGCTCGCCCCGCGGCGGCTGCCCGCCCGGCCGGGGGAGTGCCCGCGATGAGCGACGCGCTCCCCCTGGACAGCCTGCGCGGCGTTCGACGCCTGCGCGCGGTGATCGGTGCCCCGGGGGTCAGGGGCCTGCTGCTCGCGCGTTCCGTCGGCTCGCTGCCGATCGGGATGGTCCCGCTGGGCATCATCCTGCTGCTGCGCGCCGCCGGGCGCTCCTACGCCCTCGCCGGGATCGCCGACGGGGCATATGCGCTCGGCCTCGCCGCGATGCAGCCGGTGTTCGGACGGCTGATCGACCGGCTGGGGATGGCTCGGATCCTGGTGCCGCTCGGCGTGCTCTTCCCGGGAGTGCTCGTGGCGCTGGCGCTGGTCGGCGCGAGCGACGCGCCGCCCGCGCTCTCGGTGGCGCTGTCGCTGCTCAGCGGCGCGACGGTGCCGCCGCTCGGCGCCTGCATGCGCACCCTCTGGCCGACGCTCGTCCCGGCCCCGGGGCTGCGCTCGGCGGCGTTCGCGATCGACGCGACGCTGCAGGAGCTGGCCTTCGTGATCGGGCCGCCGGTGCTGGCGGCCCTCGTGGCGATCGCCAACCCGAGGGCGGGGCTCTTCGCCGCGGCGGGCGGGGGCGGGGCGGGGGCGATCGTCTTCGCCGCGCGCGCGCATGGGGTGCACCAGCGCACGCAACGGACACGGGGGGCGCTGCGCTCGGCCGGGGTGCGCCGCCTGCTGGCGATGAGCGCGGTGCTCGGCGCCTCGTTCGGCGCGACCGAGGTCGCGATGCCGGCCTTCTGCGAGCGCCACGGCGCGCGGCCCGCGGCCGGCCTGATCCTCGCGGCGGTGGCGCTCGGCTCGGCCTGCGGCGGCGCGTTCTTCGGCAGCCGTGCCCCGCGCGTGCCCGTGCCGAGGCGACTGCTCGTCGCGCTCGCTGGCTACGCCGTGCTGCTCGTTCCGCTGCTCGTCGCGCCGTCGATCGTGCTCATGGCCGTGTTCGCGTTCGTCAGCGGCTTGCCGATCGCCCCGGCCTTCGCCGGCGCCTACCAGCTGCTGGACCGCTTCAGCGTGCCGGGCGCGGTGACCGAGACCTTCGCCTGGAACACGACGTGCCTGTTCGTCGGCGCCTCGGTCGGCACCGCGCTGGGTGGCGCGCTGATCGCGGGCGGCAGTTTCCGGGCGAGCATCGCGCTGGCGATCGTGCTCGCCTTCGCCTGCGCGTCGCTCGTCGCCGGCTACGCCCGCGGCACGCAGCTTGACGGCTGACCGGCGCCCGTTCGGAATCCCGCGCAACCACTACGATCCCGGCATGCGGATGAGGGCGGCGGTGCTCGAGGAGTTTGGCCGGCCGCTGGTCGTCCAGGAGGTCGAGCTGGCCGACCCCGGTCCGGCGGAGGTCCTCGTGCGCCTGGTCGCCTGCGGCGTCTGCCACACCGATCTCTACACCGCCTCCGGCGTCGACCCCTCCGGCTATGCGCCGACGGTGCTCGGCCACGAGGGCGCCGGCGTCGTCGAGCGCGTCGGCTCGGACGTGACGATGCTCGCCCCCGGGGACCACGTCGTGACGCTGTTCTCGCCGCAGTGCGGCGAGTGCATCCACTGTCGCAGCCCGCTGACCAACCTGTGCCTGGCGATCCGCGAGCAGCAGAACCAGGGCTATCTGCCGGACGGCACGACCCGCCTCTCGCGGGACGGCGAGCCGCTGCGGCACTTCATGGGGACCTCGACCTTCGCGGAATACACCGTGATGCCGCAGATCGCGCTGGCCAAGGTCGACCCCGAAGCGCCGCTCGACCATGCCTGCCTGTTCGCCTGCGGTCTGTCGACCGGCCTCGGGGCGGCGATGCGCACGGCGCAGGTCCGCGCCGGCACCACGTGTGTCGTGTTCGGGGCCGGGATGGTCGGGCTCGGCGCGGTCGCCGGCTGCCGCCTGCAGCAGGCCGAGCGGATCGTCTGCGTGGACCTCTCGCCGGAGCGGCTCGAGCTGGCCCGCGGCCAGGGGGCGACCGACACGATGATCGGCGGGCCCGACGCCGTCGAGGCGATCCTCGAGATGACCGGCGGGTTCGGCGCGGACTACACCTTCGAGGCCACCGGCAACGTCAAGGTGATGCGCCAGGCCGTCGAGGCGGCACGGATGGGCTGGGGCCTGTGCACCGTCGCGGGCGTCGCCGGCCGTGGGGAGACGCTCGACATCATCCCGCGCTACCTGATCACCGGCCGGCGGGTCTGCGGCTCCTCCTTCGGGGGCCTCAAGGGCCGCGATGACGTTCCTGCGCTGGTCGACCGGTTCGTCGCCGGCGAGATCGACGTCGCACCGTTCATCTCGCACCGCATCACCCTTGACGAGGTTGGTCGCGGCTTCGAGCTGATGGAGGCGCAGGACGGCATCCGCAGCGTCATCGAGTTCGCCTGATCCGATCGTCCTGCGCGACGACCTCGTGCTCGAGGCCGACTGCGCGCAGGTGCTCCCGCGCCTGCCCGACGGCGCGTTCGAGCTGATCTACATCGACCCGCCGTTCAACACCGGCGCGACGCGGCGCCACCGGCGCCTCGAGGTGACCCGCGACGCCGGCGGCGAACGGGTCGGCTTCGGCGGGCACCGCTACCGCGGCACCGCCGTCGGCGAGATGGATTACGCGGACCGCTTCGATGACTACGTGGGATTCCTGGCCCCCAAGCTCGAGCGCGCGCGGGCGCTGCTCGCCCCCGAGGGCACGCTGTACGTCCACCTCGACTACCGCGAGGCCCACTACGTCAAGGTCGCGCTCGATGCGATCTTCGGCCGCGACTGCTTCCTCAACGAGATCATCTGGGCCTACGACTACGGCGGCAAGCCGACCCGCCGCTGGCCGGCCAAGCACGACACGATCCTCGTCTACGTGCGCGATCGCGAGCGCCACCTGTTCGACGCCGACGCTGTCGAACGCGAGCCCTACATGGCGCCGGGCCTGGTCGGGCCGGAGAAGGCGGCGCGCGGCAAGCGGCCGACCGACACCTGGTGGCACACGATCGTCGCGACGGCGGGCCGCGAGCGGACCGGCTACCCGACCCAGAAGCCCGAGGGCGTGCTGCGGCGGATCGTCGCGGCCTCCTCGCGGCCCGGCGGCTGGTGCCTTGACTTCTTCGCCGGCTCGGGCACGCTCGGCGCGGTCTGCGCGGCGCTCGGGCGCCACTACGTGCTGATCGACTCCAACCCGCAGGCGATCGCGGTGATCCGCGCGCGACTTGGCCGATAGGGTGCGCGCGTGCTGCCGACCCATCATCTGCTCGCGTTCCTGCTGACCGTCTACGTGGTGATCCTGATCCCCGGCCCGAGCGTCCTGTTCGTCGTCAGTCGCGGTCTTGCGCTCGGCCGCCGGGCCGCGCTCGCCACGGTGGCCGGGAACGGTTGCGGCTTTGCCCTGCAGCTGATCCTCGTGTCGGTCGGGCTCGGCGCGGTCATCGCGCGCTCCGACGCGGTCTTCGTGACGCTCAAGCTGCTCGGGGCCGCCTACCTGGTGTTCCTCGGCGTGCGAAAGATCCGCGACCGCAGGGCGCTCGCCGGGCTTCTCGGCGTGGGCGAGCTCGCCCCCCGGCGGCTGCGTACGACGATCCGTGAGGGCTTCATCGTCGGCGCGACCAATCCCAAGGGGATCATCATCTTCACCGCGATCCTGCCCCAGTTCATCGATCGCGCCAGCGGCCACACCACACTGCAGCTGCTGACGCTCGGCGTGATCTGCATCGTCATCGCGCTGCTCTCCGACGGGCTCTGGGCGATCGGATCGGGCTCGGCGCGTCACTGGCTCGGCGGCTCTCCGCACCGCCTCGAGCGGCTCAGCGCGACCGGCGGCGTGATGCTGATCGGCCTCGGCGTCGGGCTGGCCGTGACCGGCCGGCGGAACTAGCCCCTACGCGGGCGCGCGCCGCGCCTTTATCGCCTCGAAGCGCTTCTCCCAGTCGTTGTGACGCCGCTTGGCGTCACCGATGAACGGGGAGAACGCGATCGCCCACAGCACGAGCGCGTTGAGCCAGCGCGCCGGGGCGCGCAGCGGGCGCACGAAGTCGACGAACAGCACGACGCGCGTTGCGTCGGTGTCGTTCCACGCCTCGTGCTCGTAGGTGTCATCGAAGATCATCGACGCGCCCTCGGCCCAGTGCCGCGTCTCGGTATCGACGCGGATGCCGCAGCGGTCGGCCGGCTCGGGGATCAGCAGGCCGAGGTGGTAGCGCATCACTCCCTTGTACGGGCCGCGGTGGGCCGGGAGGTGCTTGCCGGGCGCGAGGATCGAGAAGAACGCCGTTTTCATTCCCGGGATCTGCGCGCACAGCCGCGCCGTCTCCGGGCAGCGCGCGCAGTTGGCATCCGAGCGGAAGCCGTACCCGTAGAGGAAGTAGGTCTTCCAGCGGTCGTCGGTGGTCATCGTCGCCTGGTCGACCGAGATGTCCTGGAAGTTCGGCAGGTGCTCCTGGTCCTCGAGCACGGTGTCGAGTTCGGCGCGGATCTTGCGCCAGTCCGCCTCGAGCGTCTTGGCCCAGGGGAACGTCTCGTTGTCGAAGAACGGCTGGTCGCCGACCAGCGATGAGCGGCCGAGCCAGCGCTCGACCGGGGTCAGTGCCTTCTCTCCCAGGGTCACGGTCAAATTGACGACCCGTTCTCGTGTCGCGCTCATCGACGGCAATCCTATTCGGCTGATCAATCCGGCCGTCGCCGCCTGCGCTGCGGCCGCCGGCGGATCGTCCGGGCGGAGCGCTCGCGCGCCCGCTCGCGGTCCTCGCTGAGGCCGACCTCGAGGAACACCAGCGAGACGGCGGCGATCGCCCCGACGCTGAGCAGCGCGATCGCGACCGCCTCACCGGTGATCCCGCCGAGCACCGGGCCGGCGATCGCGCCGAGCACGATCAGCACGGCGGCGGCGCCGAACGACAGCAGGCGGGCGCGCGATGTCATGCGCCTACACTACGCCCGCAGCCGCAGTAGGATGCGGCGCGATGCACGTCCCGAGCTGGTCCAGCTGGACCGTCGATCCGTTGGTGATCGCCGCCCTGCTCGCGGCGGCCGTGCTCTACGCGCTCGGCTACCGGCGGGCGCGGCGTCTCGCGGGAGCCCGCGCCCCGGGCGTCAGCCACTGGCTCGCGTACGCCGCCGGCCTGGTCGTGCTCGCGCTGGCGCTGATGTCGCCGCTGGACGCGATCGGGGACGGTTACCTGCTGTCGGCGCACATGGGTCAGCACCTGCTGCTCTCCGACGTCGCCCCGGCGCTGCTCGTGCTCGGCCTGCGCGCCCCGATCCTGCCGCTCGGCCTTCCGCGCCGCGGCCTGCGGATGGTCGCGCCCGGCGGTCGTCTTGGCCGGCTGATCGGCCTCGCCACGACCCCGTGGATCGCGCTTCCGCTGTGGGCGGCGGCGAGCTGGATCTGGGCGATTCCCGCCGTGTTCGACTACTCGGCGGCGCACGCCGGCGTGCATGCCTTCGAGCACGCGACGCTCTTCTACACCGGCCTCGCGATGTGGTGGCTGATCATCGACCCGCTGCCGTCGGCGCGCCGCGAGCCCGGCGCGCGGCGGATCGTCTATCTCGGCTTCACACGCCTCGCCAGCGCCGCAGTGTGCCTGCCGCTGACCTTCATGACGAGCACCGTCTATCCGCGCTACGTCGCCGCGCCGCGGGGCTTCGGGATCAGTGCGATCACCGATCAGCATCTCGCCGGCGCCGGGATGTGCTTCCTCGAGTTCCTGATCTTCGGGCTCGCGATGGTCGCCGTGTTCCTGAGCTTCCTGACGCGCGATGAGCACCGTGCGGCGGTCGAGGACCGCCTGGCCGGCCGCCTGCCGGCAAGCCTCTGACGCGATCCCGCGCCAGGCTCAGCGTATCGGCGTTCCGGCGACGCTCACGACGTACCACTTGGCGCCAAACAGCTCGAGGTTCTGGCTGTTGATGTCGCCGCGCTTGGTGTCGCCGCTGTAGGTGTACAGCGGGTGGCCGTTGTAGGTGACCTGCTCCGCCGATCCGCTTCCCGTCGTTCCGAGCAGGCCCGCCCTCACGCCGCCGGCCGCCTTCGGTCGTCCGCTGGTGAGTAGCGGTGGCCAGGTTCCGGCGCACGGGCCGGTGCACGTCGACTGGTTGCGGCCGTCGGCCTCGAACAGGTACAGGCTGCGCCCGGCGCTGACGAGGAACGTGCCGAGCGAGGTGTGGCGCGTGCCGATCGTCGCGGGACCTTTCCCGGCCATCGCGGATGTGCCGAGGGCGGCGAGTGCGCAGACGGCGATGAGCGAAGCGGCGCGCTTCATGTTCCTCCGATCGGTCGTTGCGGCGCTCTCCCGCTGATACGCGCGGGCCCGACGATCGGATGTCTCGGCCGCTCCGGCGACCGCCACGGCCCAGAGGTGGGCGGATCCTGGGGGAGAGGACCCGCCCACCTCTGCGCCCTCACCAGCCGGCAGGCGCCGAACCCCCGCCGCTGCTGCTGGGCGAGCTCTTGCTGCTTGCGGTCATCGCCGAACCCGAGGGGCTGACGACATACCAGAGGTTGCCGTTGAGGTTGAGCGCCTGGCCGTTGACCTGGCCGCGCTTCGTGTCACCGACGAACGTGTACAGCGGGTGTCCGCCGTAGGTCACCTGGGTGGCGGACCCGCGCTTCACCGTGCCGAGTTCGGAGGCCTTGGCCGCTCCGGACGCGGAGCCGGTGCCGGTCACCGGGAACCAGGCCTTGAGGCACTTTCCGTTGCAGCCGAGGCGCTTGCCCTTGTCGCCTTCGAACAGGTACAGGGTGAGTCCCTTGGCGTTGACGAGAACGGTGCCGAGCGAGGTGTGCGCGGTGCCCACGACGCTCTTCGAGGAACCGAAGGCGCCGGTTGCGCCGACGGCGCTGACGGCGACCGCCAGCAGGATTGCGAACTTCTTCATTGGGTGCTCCCGAGTTTGGTGTGATCGTTCTCACACCAAGACGCCGGTCCGCCGCGATCCTTCCCGGCCGCTACTCGGGCTTCGCGCGGGTCACCGCCCAGCCGGCGATGCGGCGGACCGCCTCGTCGAGCACATCGTCGCCCTTGGGGAACGCGAATCGCGCGAGCGACCGCGTCGGTCCGTTCGGGTCGGCCGCAAACGCCGAGGTGGGAATCGCGACGACGCCCGCCTCGCGCACCAGCCGCTCACACATCGCCGTCGCATCGGGCACGCCCAACCGCGTGCCGTCGGCGTTGAGGA
Source organism: Solirubrobacteraceae bacterium (assembly GCA_035535075.1). Classification (GTDB taxonomy): domain Bacteria; phylum Actinomycetota; class Thermoleophilia; order Solirubrobacterales; family Solirubrobacteraceae; genus Palsa-513. Next base: position 13,481 of record DATLQS010000008.1, on the reverse strand, counting down.
AGTAGGTCGCCGCCGAGGGCAGCACCTCGAAGCCCGCGCCGCGCAGGCCGGCGGTGAGACGGTCGCGCTTGGCGCGCAACGCCCGCGCCAGCTCCCCGGCGACCTCGTCGGGCAGCGCGAGCGCCGCCGCGGCCGCGTGCTGCAGCGGCGTTCCGCCGGCGAAGGTCAGGAACTGCTTGACGGCGCGCAGACGCGCGATCAGCTCGGCCGGCCCGCTCGCCCAGCCGATCTTCCATCCGGTCACCGAGTAGGTCTTGCCGATCGACGACACCGTGAGCGTGCGCTCGGCCATGCCGGGAAGCGTGGCGATCGGGACGTGCGTCCCGTCGAACACGAGGTGTTCATAGACCTCGTCGGTCAGCGCGATCAGGTCTCGCTCGCGGCAGGTCGCGGCGAGCAGCTCGAGCTCGTCGCCGTCGAGCACCCGCCCGGTGGGGTTGTGCGGCGAGTTCAGCAGCAGAACGCGGGTGCGGGGGCTGATCGCGGCCTCGACGGCCGCCGGCTCGAGGCGCCAGCGCGGCGGCCGCAGCACGATCGGGCACGCGGTCGCGCCGGCGAGCGCGACGACCGCCGGGTAGGAGTCGTAGGCCGGGTCGAGGAAGACGACCTCGTCGCCGGGTCCGACGAGCGCCAGCAGCGCCGCTGCGAGCGCCTCGGTCGCGCCGAAGGTCACCTGGATCTCACGGTCGGGGTCGAGCGCGATGCCGTAGTGGCGCCGCTGGTGATCGGCGATCGCGTGGCGCAGCGGTGGCACGCCGGCCACCGGCGGGTACTGGTTGTGCCCGGCGCGCAATGCGGCGACCGCGGCGTCGAGAACGGCGGCGGGACCGTCGAAGTCGGGGAATCCCTGCCCGAGGTTGAGCGCGCCGGTCTGCTCCGCCAGCGCGGTCATCCGGCTGAAGATCGACAGGTCGGTGGCCTGCACGTCGGAGATCATGACGACTGGGCGCCGACGGGCATCGGTGAGTTGCAACCTGCGCGCGCGGCGGTCAGGCTGGCATGGTGACGGTTGTGCCCTCGAGCGTTGTGCGAGGCTGCTGCGATGGCGTGGGGTGAATCGGATCTGCCGTCGATCGAGGCGTTCGCCGCCGCCGCCGCCGACGACACGCGCGCGTCGGCGGGCGCCGTCGCTGCCCTCGCCGTCGCGCTCGCCGCCGATCTCGCCTCACAGGTGGCGGGCGTGTCAACCGCGTGGGCCGAGCGGGGCGGGGCGCTTGCGCAGGCCGACGCGATCCGAGCGCGCGCGATCGCCCTGGCGGGGGAGGTTGGGCACGCATACCAGGTCGTCCTGATGGCGCTGACGCAGGCGCTGGCTACGCCGCCGGCAGCGGTGGGCGTCGACCTCGGCGAGGCCCTCGGCCGCGCGGTCGAGCCGCTGCTCGCCATCGCCGAGGCGGCCGCAGACGCCGCCGAACTCGCCGAGCACGTGGCCCGAGCGGGCTCGACGCTCGTGCGAGCCGACGCCGTCGCCGCAACAATGCTCGCGACGACAGCGGCTGAGATCGCGCAGCACCTCGTCGAGGTCAATCTGCTCGTGACGGGGAACGACGATCGCTCCCACCGGGCGCGCGAGCTGCTGGCCGGCGCCGCCGCGAGGCGTGAGGCGGCACGCACGCTGGAGCCCTGAGCGGCCCGACGCTGCGCGCCGGGAAGAAAAGTCGCCCGGCGCCCGTCCGGGTGTCACGGTGACCGAGACGGTCGAGCAACAACTCGCCGCGCTGTTGCGCGAGCTGCGCCCCGCGCCCACCGCGTGGGTCACAGCCGCCTGCGAAATACCGCGGCTCGAGCGGGAGATGGAACATCCCCCCGACCTGTCGAGCACGGGCGAAGCGGCGGCCGCGGCCGAGGCGCTGCCGGCGGGCGCCACCGGCTTCGAGCACGAGTCGGGTCCGGCGGCGGATCCATCGTGAGCTCGTCCGCGTGGCCCCCGACCCGGAGCGCTAGGGTTGGATGGCCATGGTCGCGGGAGGGGAGCAGCGTCGTCGCAGCGGCAGGGCGTCCCCGGTTGCCGCGCCGGCTCGGCTCGACACCGAGGGTGGCGTCGAGGCCGCGGCGCTGGCGCGCCGCCGCGACGCGCTCCTCGTGCAGCGCTGCCGCTCGGGTGACGAAGCGGCCTGGAATGCTCTGGTCGAGCGCTTCTCGAGCTACGTGTACGCGATCCTGACGCGCGGCTTCGACCTCGATCAGGCGACGGCCGAGGATGTCTTCCAAGAGGTGTTCATCCGGACCTACCGGCGCCTCGGCACGCTCGATGAACCGGAGGCGATCAAGCCGTGGCTCGCCCAGCTGACCCGCCGCGCCGCCATCGACCGCCTGCGCGCGACCCGCCCGGAGGCCGACATCGATGCCGTCCCGGAGCCCGTCGCTGCCGACCCCGACATCGACCTGGTCGAGCGGGCGGCGACCGTGCAGCGCGCGCTCGCCGAGCTGCCCGATCCGTACCGCGAGGTCGTCGAGCGCTTCTTCCTGCGTGATCAGAGCTACCGCACGATTGCCGATGAGCTCGGCCTGGCCCCCGGGACGATCGCCTCGCGGATCTCGCGCGGCCTGTCGATGCTGCGGGAGCTGTTCGATGAGAGCGCCGAGAGCGCGGTCGGGCCCGCGTCCTGACCGAAGACTGGAGCCGCCCTGCGCACCATCGTCAACATCCCGGCCTTCGACTTCGACGATCTGAGCGTCGACTGGGGCGATGTGGTGCTCGCCGCGATCGGCTGGGGCGAGTGGCAGCTGCTCGAGCGCTCGCTCGCCGAAGGGCTCGCATACGCGGACGCTGCCGAGGACCGCAGCGAGCAACCCGACGCCGAGTCGCTGCACGCCGCCGTGGTGGCATTCCGCCGCGCGCGCGGGCTCGTCGCCGGCGACGACTACCTGGCCTGGCTCTCCGAGCGCTCGCTCTCGCCGGCGGACGTCGAAGCGCATCTGGCGCGCGCCCAGCTGCGCGGGCGCCGGGCGGATCTGGTCGAGACCGCCCGCCCCGATGCCGAGCGGATCACGCTGGCGATCCGCGCGGAGGCCATCCTCGGCGGTCACCTGCGCGGCTGGGCGGAGCGCCTCGCGCGGTGCGCCGCCGCGGCGCGCGGCCTGGCCGTCGGCGGCGGCGAGCCGCCGGGTCCCGCCGGCGCAGATGTGGCGCTGACCGACGCGGCTCTGCGATGTCCGTCGAGCGGGCTCACCGAGGACGGTGTGCGCGCGCGGTCCGCCACGGTGACGGCGCTCCTCGAGGCCGAGCGCGAGTTCTGCGATCGCGTCGTCACCGGTGAGCGGATCGAGCGCTGCCTTGGCGCGCATGGCCTCGACTGGCAGCGGTTCGTCTGGGAGGAGGTGGCGTTCACGTCAGAGGGCGCCGCTCGTGAGGCGACGCTGTGGATTCGCGAGGACGGGACCGAGCTCGCTGAAGTCGCGGGCCTGGCCCGCAGCGCCGTCGAGACCAGGAAGGCCTATGCCTACGATGAGCCCGAGCTCGCGGGTCTGCTCGCGGCGACCGCGCCCGGAGAGCTGTTGGGGCCGCTTGCCGGCGACCGAGGCTGGCGGCTGCTGCGCGTGCGCGAGCGGACACCGCCGGGCGTTGCCGACCGGGTGCTCCTCGATCGGGCCCGGGCGGAGATCGTCGAGGACGCGCTGGAGCGTCATCTGGCCGGACGGGTGAAGCGGCATGGCGAGCTCTGAATTGACCGGCGGTCCAACCGAGCGCGCGCTCGCCGAGTTGCCGCTGCTCAGCGTGCTCGCCCCCGATATTCGTGAGCTCGTGGTCGCGTCGTTTGTCCCGGTCCGCTACGAGTTCGGCGAGACGGTGTTCGCGGCCGACGATCTGCCTGACGGATTCTACGTCCTGGTCGCGGGCATCGCGCGCGTGTTCGTGCTCGGCGATGACGGTCAGGAGGTGTCGCTGAATCTGCTGCGTGCCGGCGACTCCTTCGGAGAAGCCGGGCTGCTCGACGGTTCATCGCGGACCGCCACGGTACGAGCGGCGAGCGACCTCGAGGCGCTGCGTCTCGACGCTTCGATCTTCCAGGCGCTCGCGCGACTGCACCCCTCGGTTGCCGAGGCGTTCGCGCTGCAACCGCGGGCGCGCAAGCTGGCCGACTTCCTGCGCGTGCACTCGGCGTTCTCGAGGCTTCCGTCGGGCGCGATCGTGGCCATGCTGCAGGCGCTGGTCGTGGTAGAGCCAGCGGCCGGCGAGCTCGTCGTGCGGGAGGGTGACCCGGCCGGGCCGCTCTACATCGTCGAGGAAGGCCGGTTGCGGGCCTTTCAGGATTCTGCCGAAGGCCGCCGCGACGTCAGGTACCTGCGCAGCGGGGACTTCTTCGGCGAGCTGTCGCTGTATCTCGGCGTGCCGCGCACGGCAAGCGTCGAGGCGCTCGAGCGCTGCCGCTTGCTGCGGCTGGATGAGGGCACCTTCGAGGCCCTGATGGCGGAGCACGATGCGTTTCGCACACGCGTGCAGGAGCGCGTCGCGCTGTACGAGCGCGGGCGGGCGCCACAGCTGCCACTCGACTTCGCCGAGCTGCTGCCGGCCGACGCGTCCGAGGCGGCGCTCGTCGAGCAGGAGCCCGAGGTGGACGACCCGGCGCGCGGCGTGGCGATCGCGGAGCTCGCGGACGCAGGCACCGCAGCGGACGGCGATGGCGCGGCCCGCCCGCCAAGCGCCGAGACCGCTCGTGCGCCGAGCACCGGGCGCTGGCCGTTTCGCCGCGCGCCGCCGTTCCCGCTCGTGCGCCAGCTCGACGAGATGGACTGCGGAGCCGCCTGCGTGGCGATGATCTGCCGCTACTACGGTCGCGAGGTGGCGCCGTCGCACATTCGCATGGCGGTGGGCACCGGCGTCGATGGGACGAGCCTGCGCGGGTTGCAGCGCGGCGGGGAGCACGTTGGGCTCGAGATGCGGGCGATCAAGGCCTCGAAGGAGCGCCTCGACCAGCTCCCGCTTCCCGCGATCATCCACTGGGGTGGTAACCACTGGGTCGTGCTCTACGCGATCGAGCGGGACCACGTCCGCATCGCCGACCCTGCAGGGAGCCTGCGGCGCGTCAGCCGGGCGCAGGTGCTGGAGAAGTGGACCGGGTACGCGGCGCTGCCCGCGCCCACGCCGAGGCTGGCGCAGGCGCCGCTCGGCAAGGCGAGCGCGCGGTGGCTGGGGGAGTTCATCCGCCCGCATCGGCGGCGGCTCCTGCTGGGCCTGATGCTCGCGTTCGTCGCCGCCGGGCTCGAGATGCTGTTCCCGGTGCTGACCCAGCAGGTCGTCGACCACGTCCTGGCGCACCGCGACTACACGCTGCTCTACCTGCTCACCGCCTCGATGGTCGGCCTGCTCGTGGTCTCGCTGGCGGTAACGATGGTGCAGCGGCGGATGCTCTCGCGGATCGCCGTGGAGATCGACGTGCAGACGCTCGACTACATCACCGGTCGCATGCTGAGCTTGCCGATCTCCTACTTCGAGACGCGCCGCACGGGCGACATCGACCGCCGCCTGGACGGCGTGCGCCAGATCCGCCGGATGGTCGTCCAGGGTGGTATCACGGGCGTCAGCGCCGCCACCCAGTTCGTCGCCGCAGTCGTGATCATGCTCGTCTACTCGCCGTTGATGGGCGCCCTGTTCCTGCTCACGGTGCCGCTCTACGCGCTCCTGATGCGCTACTCCTCGCGTCGCGTCGCGCCCACGTTCGAGAGCCTGGAGGAGGAATACGGTCGCTTTCGCTCGCGCCAGATCGACGGAATCAAGGGCATCGCGACGGTGAAGGCGATGGGCGCCGAGGACGGAATGCGCCGGATGCTCGTCGAGAACCTGCGCGAGCTGGGACGGAGGATGTTCCGCTCGGACTTCACGATCATGGCCTACGAGGGGGTCGCCGCCGTGGTCACGTTCATGACGGTCGTGGCGTTCCTGTTCATCGGCGCCCTCGAGGTGCTGGCCCACAACCTCACAGTCGGCGGACTGATCGCCTTCAACTCGCTGATCCTGCTTGCCGACGCGCCGCTGGGCACGCTGCTTGGCTTGTGGGACGAGTGGCTCCAGTCGAAGGTGCTGCTCGGCCGGGTGCAGGACATCTTCGACTACGGCGCGGAGCAGCCGGACGCACCTGACTCCTACCGGCCGGTGCCGACGCTCGGGGGCCGCGTGGCGCTCCGCGGCGCCGGTTTCCACTACCCGAGCGCGCCATCGGCAAACATCCTCGATGGCGTCTCGATCGAAATCGCCGCCGGCACGACGGTGGCGATCGTCGGCCGCTCCGGGTCGGGCAAGTCGACGCTGGTCAAGTGTCTGGCCGGGCTGCTGCCGCTGACCGACGGCTCGATCGCCTATGACGGTGTGGATCTGCGCGAACTGCGAATACGCGAGCTGCGCCGGCGGATCGGATACGTGCTGCAGGAGCCCTATCTGTTCGACGACACGATCGCGAAGAACATCGCATTCGGCGAGGCCGATCCCGATCCGGCGCGGGTGCACGCGGCCGCCGAGCTTGCCGACGCCGCCGACTTCGTCGAGCGCCTGCCGCTCGCGTACGAGACACAGATCGGCGAGAGCGGGATGCGGCTATCCGGCGGGCAGGCGCAGCGAATCTCGATCGCACGCGCGCTGTATCACCGCCCGCCGGTGCTGATCTTCGACGAGGCCACCAGCTCGCTCGACGCCGAGTCGGAGCGCACGGTCAAGGGCAACCTCGACCGCATGCTCGAGGGCCGCACCGCCTTCGTCGTCGCCCACCGGTTGAGCACGATCCGCGACGCCGACCTGATCCTCGTGCTCGAGCGCGGGCGCCTCGTCGAGCACGGGACGCACGTGCAGCTGATGGCCCGCGCCGGGCTCTACTCTTACCTCACCGGACAGCAACTCGTCTGACCGGGGCACGCCGAGGCTGGCGCGGAAGAATTCCGTCGCTCGGCCCGTCTTGGAGGCAACACGGCAACCAGAAGGGAGCAACGATGAGCACCAACGAGAACCCTCCCGTCGCTGAGGACCTTCAGCTCGAGGGCGCCGACGCCGACGCAGTGGTCGGCGGTCGCGCGAGCCGCAAGGCGGTCGAAAAGGAGATGGCCCGCCTCGAAGCCGAGGGCTACCTGCCGGACGCCTGCACCAGCGAGGGGACGTTGATGGTCAACCCGCACAACGGCAAGAAGAAGATGGTCAAGCTCTCCTGAGCCGGTACATGCGCAGCCGTCCATAGTCCTTCGCAGCGGCCATGTGGCCGACGTAGTCGCAGGCGGGCTCGTGCGGTCCGGCAAGCGCCAGCGCGGCCGCGAACGGCTCGGTCACATAGACCGCGGCGGCCGGCGTGACCGGCTCGATCCGCGCGGTTCGGCTGACGTGCGAGCCCATGTACGCCGGCAGTCCCAGCACCGGGTCGACGATCGGAAAGACCGGGCCGACATGACCGCCGAGCCGCAGCGCGAGGTGCCCCGGCAGCCGCTCGGCGGACAGGTCGATGGCGCTCATCGCCTCCTGCAGCTCGAGCGCGCAGGCGGCCGCGCAGCTCGCGTCGCGCAACACGACGTAGAGCGCATCACCCCAGGTGTTGCGATGCAGTATGTGCTCGCGGTGACGCTCGAGGACGGCCGCGAAGGCGCCGAGCACGTGCTCAGCAAAGCGCGGCAGCTCCTCGTCGGTCAGCTTCGAGAAGCCCCGCACGTCGGCGAACAGCATTGCGCAGACCGCCCGTCCCGAGGTTGCCGCGGCCGCTGACGGGTCAGGGAGGGCCGGCGCGGCAGCGAGCCGCTCTCCACGTGGCGTGACGATCGTCGTCGTCAGCCCTCGTCGCTGCCAGGTCGCGACGTCGATCGCGGTGCTCGCGGCGCCGAGTGGCGGGTCGCCGTCCCACAGCGCCAGCTGGCGGACGTCCGCTTCGAGGTAGCGGCCGCGCAGCAGGGCCAGACCCATGGCGAGCTCCGAGCCGTAGCGGTACAGCACATCGTCGTCGAGGTAGGCGTCCTCGGTTGCGTAGCTGACCGCGGCGGCCGCGGACAGGCAGCGTTCGAAGCGCTCGACCCAGACACGGCCGGCGGGCGCGACCGAGGTCTCGATGAACTCCTCGCGCGCGAAGGGGAGCACGACGTGCAGCTCGCTGCCGCGGCCGAGCAACGCCTCGGCCCAGAGGATGTCCGCTCCGCTGGCCAGCGAGCCGTAGGCGTAGCCGGCCGGATGCTCGGCCACCACGTCGGCGATCCCGGCTGCCGCGGCCGGCTCTGCCGCAGCGGAGAAACGCCCCGGCTTGTCCTCATCGGCGATCCGGTGCCCGCAGTAGTGCACCACCGCTGGACCGGCGAGAATGCCCGGCAGCTGCGGGTCGAGATCCGACAGCCCACAGATCGTGCGCAGCTGCCGGCGTGTGCTCGCCAGTGCGCCGAAGTCCCCCCCATGTCGTGCGGCGGCGCGCTCGAGGGCGTTGCGGGCTGCGGTTTCGTCGCCGCGCAGCATCTGCGCCTCCGCCTCGGTTGCCGCGGCGTAGTAGGACTCGTCGCCGGCGGCGGCGAGGATCGCGAGCACCACGCCCGCGAGCTCCCGTGCGCGGTCGGCGTCGCCGGCCACCAGCCACAACGTCGCCGCATTGATCGCCGGGTAGTAGCCGCCGGTGCGGGCGAACACGTCCGCGTAGGACTCGGCCGCCAGTGCGGCTCGGCGGCGACGCTCGGCCCCGTCCGCAGCCAGCGCGAGATCCTTGGCGATGCGCGCATGTAGCGCCGCGACGTCCTCGTCGCCGGCGCTGCTGAGGTCATGCTGCTCGAAACGCCGGGCGGCCTCTTCGGTTGCTCCGGCGCGGGCCAGCGCGAGCACCGCCCGGTGCTTGAGCCAGAGAGAATCCGGATGCTCGGCCAGCCCGCGTTCGGCGAGATCGACGGCGGTCAGCAGCTCGCCGCGTCGCTCTTCGACCTTGACCGCGTCGAGCCACCAGGCGGCCGTCCGCTCGAGCGGCGCTCCGACCGGCGGTTGCTCAGCGGGCGACGACATGCCGGGCAGACTGTAGCCGTGGGCCGGGCCTGTCTGGGCCGCCGACCGCGGGTGCATACGGCTCGCGCGGCGCGGAAGAAGACGACGCGCCCGAGCGTCCTGTTCAAGTGACGCAGTGGGAGACTTCAGCGAGGGTGACCGCGTGTCAGCAGACTGTGCCGGGTTGAGTGATGTCTGACGTCTTCGTCTCCTACTCACGGCGGGACTCGCCGTTCGTCGGCAGACTCGCGCAGTCGATCGAGGATCGGGGCAAGCAGGTCTGGCTGGACACCGAGGGAATCGCCGATGCCGAGGTGTTCCCGCAGGCAATTCGGAGTGCGATCGAGCAATCCGACGCGTTCCTGTTCGTGATAACCCCGGCGGCGGTCGCCTCCAGCTATTGCGAGCACGAGATCGACTACGCCCGCGAGCTCGGCAAGCGGATCGTTCCTGTGCTGCGCGTCGCCGTGTCTGACGCCGAGCTGCCGGCCGAGATTCGCGACCGCAACTGGATTCCGTTCACCGATCAGGACCAGTACGAGCCGTCGGTGGAGCGGCTCGTGCGCGCCCTCGACCGCGATCTGGAACACGCCAAGGAACACACGCGCTGGCTCGTCAAGGCGATCGAATGGGACAGCGAGGGCCGCGACAAGAGCTTCCTCCTGCGCGGGTCGGAGCTGAAGGCGGCCGAAGGGTGGCTCGCCACCAGCCGGGACGGCGCCGACCCGGCGACCACGCCGTTGCAGCGCGAGTACCTGCTGGCCAGCCGCGAGGGCGCCGCGCGCCGGCAGCGCGTGCTGGCCGGCGGTAGCCTGGCCGTCGCGCTCGTGTCGATCGGCTTGCTCGTATTCGCGCTGATCAGCCGCCAACAGGCGGTTTCGGCACAGACGATCGAGACCTCGCGCGCGCTTGCGGCTCAGAGTGAGAACCAGCTCGCCGTGGACCCCGAGCTGTCGATCCTGCTCGGCGAGCAGGCGGTGCGGACCTCGCCGACACCCGACGCGATGTTCGCGTTGCGCGCCGCGATCGACGCATCGCCGCTGCGCCTGACCCTGCTGCGACCCGGGGAGGTCAACTGCCAGCTCACCACCGGCCCGAACCTCGCCGTCGACCCGTCGGCGCCGCGAGTCGCCGAAGGCCTCTGTGGCGGCGCCCTGGGACGCGGTGGCGAGCCGGGGCGGCTGCTCGTCTTTAATCCGCTCGACGGCCGCGTGGTTGCGCAGAGCCACCTCGGTAGCGGCGGGGCCCCGGTGGTCGCCTACAGCCCGGACGGCTCGCTGCTCGCCGTTGCGACCGCCGGTGAGGTGCGGTTGCTCGACGCGCGCACGGGGGCGTCCCGCGGGCAGCTTGGTGCATTGCCGCCGTCACCGGTGCGCGGTTCACCGCCCCCGGGCGCTGCTCCGTTCAGCAAGGCGATCGTCCTCCCGATCGCGCTGGCCTTCAGCCCCGACGGCTCGCTGCTTGCGATCGTCAGCCAGACTCAGGCGAAGGTCTGGTCACCCGGGCGGCACACAACGGTCACGCTCGAAGGCTCGCCCGTCCCCTCGAACGCCGCGCGCCCGCTGTACGCGGGAGCCTTCTCTCCCGACGGACGCTCGGTCGTTGTCGCCGGCGGCAATGGCGTGCGGGTGTTCAACGCGCGCAGCGGCGCGCTGGTGCGAGCGCTGCCCGGCACCGGCCAAGCGTACGCGCTGTCGGTGAGCCCCCGCACCGACCAACTCGCCGTGGCGTCGCTGGCCGGCAACGGTGACGGCGTCGTCTCGCTCTGGAGTACGCGCACGTGGCGCCGGACCGCGATTCTCGCGAGCTTCACCGCGCGCCAGATCACCGCCGTCGCGTTCAGCCCGACCGGCGCGACCATCGCGATCGGTGCGGCGGACGGGTCGGCGGGGCTGTGGTCGCTACGCAGCCACGACCAGCTGGTCGCGTACCTCGGGGCGACCGCGGCGGTGACCGCCATGGCCTTTGCGGCGGATGGGGCGCGGCTTGCCACAGCGTCAGCCGACGGCACCACGAAGATCTGGCGAGCCAGTGGCCCGGAGCTGGCCTCCGTCGAGTCAGGCGGCAGCGTCGACGCCGTCGGGCTGGCGGGCGACCGCCTGATCGCCGCGCTTGCACCGGATGTGGTGCGCAGCTGGCTGCTGCCGGGTGCTCGTGCCCAGCCGGTGATCGCCGACCGCGTCCCGGGGAGCCTCGATGGCCTGTTTCTCAGCCCGGACGCCTCTGTCGTGGCCGAGCCGTACTCCACCCAGCCTGGTGCGCCGGCGTCCGCCGTCGCTGTCCGCAGCACGACCACGGGGCGGCTGCTGCGCACGGTTCCGACGCCGAACGGCCTAACCACCCTCGGCATCAGCCCCGACAGCCGGCGGCTCGTGATGTTCGGAGCCGTATCGCAGACCGTCGCCGACCTGGCCGGAACGGGGACCGTCAAGCTTCAGGCGCTCGGCGGCGTTCCAGGAGGGGCGATCGGCTGCCAGTGGCGCTCGGCCGCGATCTCGAGCGATGACCGGCTCGTCGCAGGCGCGAACTTCTGCGGCGGTGTCACGGTCTGGAACGCCCGCAGCGGTCGGCTGGTGGCGAAGTTCACGAACCCGGGCGAGATCTCGCAGATCGCATTCTCGCCCGACGGCCGCGACCTGGCGGTGGGCTCCTGGGACAGCACGGTCACGATCTGGGACGTTGCGACGCGAAGCGCGCTCCGGGTGCTGCACGGCCACACACTCGGGGTCGACGACGTCGCCTACAGCCCGAACGGTGCGCTGCTTGCCTCCTCGAGCCTCGACGACACCGCCCGGGTCTGGTCGCCATCGAGCGGGCGGCTGCTGCGCGTCTGGCACGACCCGGGGCCGGTGACGAGCGTCTCGTTCAGCGCTGGTGGCAGCCAGATCGTCACCGGCGACGCGCTCGGAACGATCCGCGTCTGGGACGCATGCACGGCGTGCACCAATGCCACGCGGTTGCTGAGCATCGCTCGCGGGCGCGTCACTCGGCAGCTGACCGCACTCGAGCGCGTCACCTATCTGAACGGCTGACGAGCGGCGATCGGACGTCGGGTGCCGGCGGCGATTTCGATCGAGACGGCGGCAGCACGAGCTCGTAGCCGACGAGGCCGAGCATCCGGGGAAGATTGCGGAAACGTCACGGTCCCCACTCGCGCTCGCTCTCGGGCAGCTCATCCCACGGCACGAGCAGCGACCGGCTCGGCGCACACAGCGGGGTGACCCATCGTTCGCGGCTGCGGCACAGTAGGCTCGCGCCGCCAACGAGATCAGAGGAGCAGTCGACCGTGAACGTTTCCGCGCGTTTCGAGGTGGCAGGGTTCGGCGCAATCGTCACCGGCGGTGCCAGCGGGCTCGGGCTCGCATATGGAGAGGTGCTCGCAGCGCACGGCGCGCGGGTCACGCTGATCGACGTCGATGCCGGCGCGGTCGCCGAGCAGGCGTCGCGGCTGGCGGCCGACGGGCTCGACGTGCGGGGCGCGGTTGCCGACGTGACCGACCACGCCAGCCTCGATCGCGCGATCGACGAGGCGGCGGGGGTCTACGGCCGCCTCGATGTCGCGTTCGCGAACGCCGGCATCGATCCGGGCGTCGGGTTCGTCGGTGCCTGGGCCGGCGGTGAGCGGCCACGAGTCGAGGAGGGCGCGCTCGAGCGCTACACCGACGAGCGCTGGAACCGCGTGATCGACATCAACCTCAACGGGATCTTTGCCACCGCGCGCGCCGCCACCCGCCACATGCGTCCCCGCCGTTTCGGGAGGATCGTCGTGACGACGTCGCTGGCGGCGACCAAGGTCGAGCCGGCCATCGGCTCCGCCTACATGGTGGCGAAGGCCGGCGCGCGGCACCTCATGCACGGCCTCGCGCTCGAGTTGGCGGCCTACGGCATCACGGCCAACGCGATCGCGCCGGGATTCTTCGTCACCAACATCGGTGGCGGCCACGCCCACAACCCCGAGGTGCAGGCGGCGCTCGCCAGGGACATCCCGATGCACCGCGTCGGTCTGCCGGACGACATCAAGGCCCTTGCCCTCTTCCTCGCGTCGCCGGCGTCGGAATACATCACCGGCCAGGAGATCGTGATCGACGGCGGCTGGGGGCTGGGCGTCGCGGATTGAGGCCCCCGCCCCGATCGGCGGCGGTCATCGCCACGCGCGTCGGCGAGCGAGCCGCGACGACACGGTACGCGGCTCGCTCGATCGATCGCGGAACGCTGAGATCAGCGCTGGGCGTAGTCGGTGAACCCCTGCCAGTCGATCACGACGCACGGCTCGTCGCCGACGATCCAGGCATCGTGACCGGGCGCCATGTAGGCGAAGTCACCGGGGCCGTACTCCATCTCCTCGCCGTCATCCATCACGACCTTCATCCGGCCCGATACGAAGTAGCCGGTGTGTGCCGCCTGGCAGCTGTCGGTCCCCGCGATCGGCTTGACGTGCTGCGACCACCGCCAGCCAGGCTGGAACGTCGCCCGGCCGACGACTCCCGACTCGGTGTTGATCACCTCCAGCTTCCCCTTGCCCTCCTCGAACGGCCGGATCTCGTCCGGACTGTCGAAGTTC
>DATLQS010000007.1:0-43329 GCA_035535075.1 Solirubrobacteraceae bacterium | reverse complement strand
GTCGCGGCGTGCCCTCGCGCGCGCAACGCTCCATCTCCGCCCGCATCTCGGCGTCCATCTGCTCGAGCGGCACGTAGCTGATTCGCTGCTCACCCATCTGTCTCTCCTTCGCGGTCAGGCCCGCACGGCGCGCGGCCGAGGATCTGGCGCACTATACCGGCGTCGTCGCTGCGGAATCCCGCGCGGCTCGGGGTTGCGACGCTCACCATTCGTCCATCCGAAGCGCCCGTGCTTGATCGCGGCTAGGCCGATTTCGTAGTGTCCTTCAGCGCGGACGATCCGGTGCCGATAGACGAACGAAGTGCGCGCAACGGTCCCACGCAGCTCCCGGCGGCGCCAGTCGAGCGCCGCGCAAGGGTCGCTGCCGGTCTACGACGGCAGGTTCGGGGTCGAACAGGCCGAGCGGCTGCTGTGGCGCGCCGGCTTCGGGCCGCGGCCCGGGCAGGCGGAGGTGCTCGCCTCGCATGGGCTGCGCGGCGCGGTCCTGTCGCTCACGCGGCCGGCGAGCCGCGGTCTCGCGGGACCCCCGCCGCGGCTCGAGAACGGGCAGCCGATCGCGCCCTATGACGTGTGGGGCAACGACGTTCTGTGGTGGCTCGACCGGATGGTGCGGACGCGTGCGCCGCTGATCGAGCGCATGACGCTCACCTGGCACGACTGGTTCGCGACGAGCAACGAGGGGGTCAACTCCCAGCGCCTGATGATCAACCAGAACCGCAAGCAGCGCCGGCTCGCGCTCGCCAGCTTTCCGCAGATGCTCACGGCGATGACCACCGACCCCGCGATGCTCGTCTGGCTGTCGCTCTCGGGAAGCACGAGGACCGCGCCGAACGAGAACTACGCCCGCGAAATGCAGGAGCTGTTCACGCTCGGGGCCGGCGACGGGTACACCGAGGATGACGTTCGCGAGCACGCCCGCGCCCTCACCGGCTGGACCAACAGCTGGAACGCGTCGACCGGACAGCCGGACCAGTTCCACTTCGACCCGACGCTCCACGACGCCGGGGTCAAGGTCATCTATCGCCATCGCGGGCGCTTCGGCTGGCGCGACAGCCTGCGCCTGGCCCTCGGCCACCCCGAGCATCCGAAGTACTTCGTGACGAAGCTGTGGTCCTACTTCTCGCCCGCGCCGCTGCCGGCCAGGGACACACGTGCCGCGGCGGCGCTGTATGTGTCCTCGCGAAAGCAGATCCGGCCGGTCGTCGAGGCGATGCTGATGCACCCCCTGGTCCATGCCGGCCCGCGAATGGTCAAGCCGCCGATCGTGCAGATCGCCGGGATGTTGAGAGGAATCGGCCGCTACATCGACACCGACGCGTGGGCCTGGGAGTCCAGCCTCGTCGGGCAGATGCCGTTCTACCCGCCGAACGTCGCCGGTTGGGACGCCACACGCTGGCTGAACACGGGAACCTGGCTGGCGCGCTTCAACCTGACCGCCGAGGTGATCGGGTCCAAGCGAGCCCTCGACCCCGCCAAGGCGAACGTCGCCGGCGATCCGCAGACGCTGACCGAGCACGCGATCGCCTTCTGGGGCAAGCCCACCGTGAGCCCCGAAACGTTCAAGGCGCTCACCGCCTACGCGCGCTCGGCGGCGGTCGACGCCGCCACGGCGTCGTGGGAGCGCGAGCAGTACCCGGTGCTCGCCGTGAACGCGCTGCGCGCGCTCGTCGTCGCCAGCCCCGACTACCACACGTGCTGAGATGAGCCGCCGACCGTTGACTCGCTCATGCGGCTGCCCGGACTTCGGGCGCTCCGAGCTGCTGCGCCGCGGCGTCGCCCAGGCGGGGAAGGGCCTGCCGTCGATCGAGCCGGGCATGCCGACGCCGGCCGGCACCGGCCTTTCGCGCCGCGGCTTCGTACTCTCCTCCGCGGGACTCCTGCTGTCCATCTACGGCGCGGGCCGGCTGCTTGACCCTGCGGCCTTCGAGGCGGGAATCGCCAGCGCCGCTGCCGCGGTCAACCAGCCCGTGCTCGTCAGCGTCTATCTGCAGGGCGGCATCGACTCGATGTCGCTGCTCGCTCCCGCCGGTGACCCGTTGTACACGCAGCTGCGGCCGACGCTGGCCGTGCCCGCGGGAGCCGGTCCGGTGTTCACCGAGGATCCTCGCCTGCAGTGGCACCCGCTCGCGGCGCCGCTGGCGCAGCTCCACGGCGAGGGCAAGTTGAGCGTCATGCCGGCGGTTGGCTACGCCGATCCGAACCAGTCGCACTTCACGAGTCGCCACTACTGGGAGGTCGGCGCAACCCAGGCCGATCTCCTGACCGGCTGGCTGGGCCGCTACCTCGATGTCGTCGGAACGCCCGACAACCCGCTTCAGGGACTCAGCCTCGACGACTCGCTGGGGCCGGCGCTCGCGACCGCACGCGTTCCGGTCGCCACGATCGACCTGCCGTCGTCCTACTCGTTCTGGGCGCAGAACGTGTGGGGTCCGCCGGAAACGCTGATGTACAACGCCTTCGAGGCGCTCGGCCAGGTCGGCGTGCGCTCGGGCGACGTGGGCATGGCCCAGTCCGGCGCCGCGGCGCTGATGTCGAACACCCTGCGCGAGCAGCTCCTGCCGTTCCAGCCGGCCTCCGGCGGCGCCGCGCCCGCCCTGCCGACGGGCTACCCGGTCTCGGCCGACCAGTTTCCCGCGCGCATGGCCGCCGTCGCCCAGCTGCTTGCTGCCGGACTGCCCCTGTCGTGCGTGAGCGTCTCGACCGAGTCGGTCTTCGATACCCACGAGAGCCAGGCCGCCCCGTTCGAAGCGGGGCTTGGTGAGGCCGCCCAGACTCTCCTCGCCTTCCAGCGCGACCTCGAGGCGCGGGGGCTCGACGGACGCGTGCTGACGCTCGTATGGTCCGAATTCGGCCGGCGCCCGCAGGAGAACGCCTCGGCCGGCACCGACCATGGAGCCGCCGGCTGCGCCTTCGTGATGGGTACGCGCGCGGCCGGGACGATGATCGGCCAGTGGCCGGGCCTCGCGGGCGGGCTCGACACGCTGGGCAACCTGAAGGAGACCGCTGACTTCAGGACCCTGTACTGCTCCCTGCTCGAGCAATGGTTTGGCCAGGAAGCCGCGCAGATCATCCCCGGGGCCGCCGGGCTCGGCCGTGCCCAGGTGGTCAAATAGGACGGGCCGCGACAGTCGCTGCGCTTGCCGCGCTGGCGCTTGCCGCCGCGAGCGCGCTGGCGGGCTCGAGCGTCGCCGCGGGCTCGCCGGCGATCGCCGGCACGCACCTGCAGGTCACCGAAGTCGAGTATCGCCTGCTGCTCTCCCGCGGCGTCGTCAAGGCCGGACCGGTCAGTCTCGAGGAGATCGACGGCGGCATGGACCCGCACGACCTGCGGCTGCGCCATGGGACATCCCCGGACGCGATCCCCCAGCCGTTGCTGTCGCCCGGTCAGCGCTGGGACGGGGTCGTTGACCTCAAGCCCGGGATCTACCACCTGTGGTGCTCGCTGCCGGGGCACTGGAAGCTCGGCATGCGCGCCTCGCTGCGAGTCGTCCGCTGAGCGCGGACCGGGCCTGCTCCCGCGCGGGCGCTAGCTGATCAGCGCCGCGGCGAGTGCGGTCCACTGCTCGCGCGGGACGCCGGTGATGCCGACCGTCTGTAGGCAGACGTGGTCCGCGCCGGCGTCCAGATGCGCGCGAGCCGCCGCTGCGATGTCCTCAGCCGTGCCGTGCGGGATGATCGCGTCGATCAGCCGGTCGGAGCCCCCGCCGGCGATGTCCTGCTCGGTGAAGCCGAACCTGAGCAGGTTGCTCGTGTAGTTGCGCAGCCCGAGGTAGAGCTCCGCATACGCTCGCGCCGTGGCGCGGGCGCGGTGGTCGTCGGTGTCGAGCACGCAGGCCAGTTCGGTTGCGACGAGCGCGTCCTCGCCGACCCGCTCGCGCGCGAAGCGCGTGTGCTCGACCGGCGTGAAGTAGGTCAGCGTCCCGAGCGAGCGCTCGGCGCAGAGATCGAGCATCTTCGGCCCGAGCGCGGCGACGCAGCGCTCGTCGCGAGGCACCGGCGTGGCCGCGCCATCGAGCCCGTCGAAGAACCGGCGCATCGTCGACAGCGGCCGGGAGTAGTCGCTGGTCGCCTCCGGGTGGCCGATGCCGATGCCGAGCAGCAGCCGGCCCGGGAAGGCCTGCACGAGCTCGGCGCGCTCCGCCGCGAGCGTCTGCGGCTCGTACTGCCACACGTTGACGATGCCGGTGGCGACGCTCAGGCGCTCGGTCGCCTCGAGCAGCGGCCGCACCGTCGGCAACCGCGGCGAGCCGCCCAGCCAGAACGTCCCGTAGCCGAGACGCTCGACGAGTTCGGCGGCCTCGCCTGCGTCCCGCTCGTCGATCGCCCGGTAGGAGGTCCAGATCCCGATCTCGCCCAGCTGCATGGCGACAGCGTTTCACATGCGCTCCGCCAGGTGGTTACTCGCTCGACTCGGGACGGCGCGCGAAGGCGCCGCGCGCCCCTGCCGCCGCACCGAAGCGGTGGATCGCGTCCGCGAGCTGCACGCGCGCCGGCGCGCCGGCGGCGGGAGGCCCAGCGTCGGTGACCGCCTCGGTGAGACGCTCGGCCGTCTCCTCGACGATCGCGGTCACGTGATCAACGGTGCGCTTGGTCTCGTCGATCCGCAGCTTCGCGGCATCCTGTTCGCTGCGCAGCTCGTGTTGGAGGCGATGCACGTCCTGCGCGACCGCCCTGCTGTCGTGCATCAGTGTCGCCAGCTCGTACTGGATGCGACGCAGCTCGCGTGCCTCGAGCACGCTGCGCAGCGCGAGGTAGCCGAGCGGCACCACCGCGACGATGCTGACCGTGCCGCTGACAAGGATGAAGAGCTCCATCATCGGCGTCGCCGTGGCAGGGCGCCGCGGCGCCGCGGCGTCGGCTCAGCTCGGGCGTGCCGGGTTGGCAGCGTACGGACGCCTCGCGTGCGCAAACTCGCTCTCGCTTTCGTGGCCTTCGGGTTGCCAGCGGGCGCGCCGTGAGAAGACCGCGCGTCCCGCCCATCGATTCGGCACCGGTCCCTGGCGTGCGCAGGGCCCGATCCCCGCCGCG
Source organism: Solirubrobacteraceae bacterium (assembly GCA_035535075.1). Taxonomy (GTDB): domain Bacteria; phylum Actinomycetota; class Thermoleophilia; order Solirubrobacterales; family Solirubrobacteraceae; genus Palsa-513. The sequence goes on along the minus strand of DATLQS010000007.1, from coordinate 38,301 downwards.
GCGGAGCTTCAGCGTGCCTCGCCAGCGAGGCTAGCGAATCGCCTACGCGCGTTTGTGTCCAAGCCGTCACCGCGCCGGCGCGCGGGCGGCGGAGCGGCGAGAGTTCCGCCCGGTTCGCGGCGAGCTCCGGCTTCACCGCGAGGCGCTAGGCTCTCGCCGGAGCGATCCCGCGACCCCGGAGAGCGAAGATGGCCGAGACCCCAACGCTGTTCGTCTGCCACGGCGACGACGGTGGCCCGCGTATCCATCCGTGTCGCCGCGTGCAGGAGGCGCTCCGCGCCGCCGGCATCGAGTACGAGAAGGTGGTCGCCGCTCACGGCAGTCCGATCCCGTTCCTGCGCAAGGGTTCGCGTGATGAGCTCCGCGACGCAACCGGGGCGACGAAGCTGCCGGCGCTCAAGCTGCCGGACGGTACGGTGCTCGCCCACTCGCGCACCATTCTCGCCTGGACCGCCGAGCAGCGCTGATCGCCGGGGCGCGGGCCGGCGTCCGCGACCGCACGCGTGGCATTGACGACACGCGACGCGTCGCGCGACAATCAAGCGGATCACAATGATCCGGGATGCCTGCCGTGAGCAGCTCGTGACACACGTAGGCCGGCTGTGGAGCGCTCGAGCCTTCGGCGGCGGATGAGCGTCGGGCGCCGTCGCCCGTGGCCGCGCCGCGGCGCAGCCACGCCTGCCGACGCGGCGTCCCCGCGCCGGCAACGGCGCCACCCGCTGCGCCGCTACCTGCTCGGTTGCCTGGTGATCAGCGCCTGTACGACAGCGACGATCTCCGTGGCGGCGATCGGTGTCGTGACGACCATCGCGTCGGATTTCGCCCTCGGCGGCAGGCCGCTGGACTCGGCATACCTCACGCCGGCCAAGGCGGGGGCCGCGCAAACGATCCTGGTCATCGGCGACGACCACATCGGTCCGACGACGACGTACTCCACGGGTGCCGAGCAGACCGTCAACGGCTACCACTATCTGCACGCGGACACCTTCATGCTCGTGCGCATGGATCCCTCGCAGGACCAGACGTCGATCATCTCGATTCCCCGCGACCTGCTCGTCAGCTTCAGCTACCACGGCCACCACTACACCGACAAGTTCAACTCGACCTATTCGATCGGCGGCCCCGACCTCGTCAAGAAGGTTGCCCTCGCGACGCTTCCCGGGATCGCGATCAACCACGTGATCGACTTCAACTTCGCCTCGTTCCTGGGGCTCGTCGACGCCATCGGCTGCGTCTATGTCGATGTCGACCAGCGCTACCTCAACGACAGCGATCCCACCTACCAGTTCATCAACATCCAGCCGGGATACCAGCGGCTGTGCGGCAACAAGGCGCTGTCGTACGTGCGCTACCGCCACACCGATTCGGACTTCGTGCGCGTGGCGCGCCAGCAGGACTTCATCCGCCAGGCCAAGGAGCAACTCGGCGTCTGGGGCTTTGTCAGCAAATACGACCAGCTCGCGAAGGCCTTCGGCCGTGCCGTCTGGACCGACATCCGCAGCTCGACGTCGGTTGCGCAGCTGCTCGAGCTCGCGTTCTTCTCGCTGTCGCGGCCGGTCCGCCAGGTGCCGTTCCAGGTCGAGAACACCGCCTTCCCGATCAGCACGTCGGCCGGGACCGAGCTGACCGTGACCTCTACTCCAGCGAAGATCCACGCCAGCGTCGACGACCTCCTGTACGTCCACCCGAAGACGGTGATCCCGGCGCTCGCGGCAACGACGACCCCCGGCCACGGCGGGCGCCACCGCAGCCGCCGTCGGGCCACGACAACGACGGCCCGGAGCAACGATCTCTTCGCCCTCTCCCCGGGGGCGCGCACCCAGGCGGTCGCGGTGGGCGTCAACGTTCCGTTCCCGGTCTACCTGCCAACCCTGCAGACCGGTCCCGCGGTCGCCAACGACTTTCACGCGTACACGATCGGCGACGAGCAGCACCACCTCCACTACGGCTACCGCATCGACTGGCAGGTCAACGGCGTCGGCGGCTACTACGGCATCGAGGGTATGAACTGGACCAACCCGCCGTTGTTTGCCAACCCCAGCGCCACCGAGGCGATCGACGGCCGCACCTACATGTTCATCGACGACGGCAAGCACATCCACGACATCGGCTGGCGCCAGCGTGGCGTGCTCTACTGGGTCAGTAACACCCTGCAGGAGGACCTCACGAACATCCAGATGGTCGACATCGCCAACTCGGCGCACGCGCTGCACTGAGGACACGCGTGACGCGTGCACGACGCGATCGGCCTCCGGCGCGACCGAGCCCGCCTGCCTCCCGTCCCAGACATGGGGTGTGGGTCGTATCGCCACTGGCTACGGACTTACTCAATTGGTGGGGAGGAAGTTCACCCAAAAATCCCGGGTCCACGCCCGTTCGGCCGGCCCAATTATTGGTCAATCTCAAGCCGATGCGCTACGGTCCAGCGCCGTGTGTCCAACCTGTAAAACCTGATGGCAAAGCGCTCGCGAGAAGCGATGTCTGGGCTACTCTGGACCTATGCAGAACACCGTGACACCAGCCGAGGTCGAGCGTCAGTACTTCCACCACCGGTCGCGGTACGAGATTGCGCGCAAGCTCGCCGGCGATCCGGAGGAGGCACGCAGGATCGTCAAGGACATCGCCGCGTGCCTGGCCGAGTTCATCGTCACCGACGAGTAGCACCAGCGCCAGGGAGCCGCGACGGGCTCTGCGCGCTCGACCGGGCGCCGCGACGCCCGCCTGGCACCACGCCCGGCCAGCGCACCGCGCGTGCGCCATGGAGCCTGTGACGCTCACGGACGAGCCGAATCGTTGAACCCCCTCGACACGACAGACACCGGCGACGCAGCGTCCGTGATGCCCGAGGAGGCTCCGCCGCCGAGGCTCTCGTTCGTCCGGGTGCTGATCGCGACCCTGCTGGTGGCCGCGGTCGCCGGGACGGCGGCGTACGCGATCACCCGCCATGCGGTGCCCGCCGTGGAGATCTCGGCTCCGGCCTTCGCGCCATATGTCGACGTCACGCTGACGCCGACCTACGCGTTCCAGAATCCCCTGGCCAATCCGGTGCAAAGGGTGGTGCTCGGCTTCGTCGTGGCCGACCCGTCGCATCGCTGCGCGCCCAGTTGGGGCGGCTACTACTCGCCATCACAGGCCGAGAGCGCGCTCAACCTCGATCAGCGCGTGACGCAGGTGCGCAACCAGGGAGGCGCACCAACCCTGTCCTTCGGCGGGCAGGCGAACACGGAGCTCGCCGTGAGCTGCGCCAGCGTGCCGGCGCTCAGCCAGGCGTATCAGGGCGTCCTCCAGCGCTACGGGGTGGCCACGGCCGACTTCGACATCGAGGGCAGCGCGCTCGACGACCCGGCGGCCAACACGCGTCGCGCGATGGCGGTCGCGCTGGTCCAGCACCGGATCGCGGCGGGCGGCGGCCGGCTTCGTGTCTGGCTCACCCTCCCCGTCACCGCGACCGGATTCACGGCGGCGGGCCTCGACGTCGTTCGATCGATGCTCGCCGCCCGGGTGGCGCTCAGCGGGGTGAACGCGCTGGCCATGGACTTCGCGGTGACGCATGCGGTGCGGACGAACATGATCGGCACCGTCGAGGGCGCGCTGACGCGCGCGCACGACCAGCTCGCGGCGCTTGACCAGGGCGCCGGTCTCGACAGCGGATCGGCCGCCGTGTGGAGCCGGCTCGGCGTCACCGTGATGATCGGCCAGAACGACCTCGCGCACGAGGTCTTCACGGTCGCCGACGCACGGTCGCTGGCCGGCTTCGTCGAAGCGCACCGCGTCGCGCAGATCTCGATCTGGTCGCTGAACCGCGACAGCGAGTGCGGCAGCGTGTTCGGCGAGGTGGGCGTCGTCTCGAACGTGTGCAGCGGCGTGAGCCAGACACCGCTCGAGTTCACCCACATCTTCAGCAGGCTTCCCGGCACGGTCACCGCCGACCCGCGGGCGACCCCGGTGATTCCGCAGATCACCTCGACCGCGGTCGACAATCCGGCGACGAGCCCCTATCCCGTCTGGCAGGCCACCGCGGCCTATCCCGCCGGCTACACGGTCGTCTGGCATCACGCGATCTACCAGGCGATGTGGTTCGCCGAGGGCCAGGCCCCGGACACTCCCGTGTCGAGCGCGGGTCAGAGCCCGTGGCTCCTGCTCGGGCCCGTGCTGGCCGGCGAACCCGCGGCCAGGCCCAGGCTGCTCGCGAGCGGCGTTCATAACACCTGGTCGATCACGACCGCCTACCGGGCGGGCGATCGCGTCCTCTACGGCGCGCTGCCGTTCGAGGCCAAGTGGTACTCGCAGGGCGTCGCTCCGGACACCAACCTGCCGGAGAGCTCGCAGTCGCCGTGGCTGCCGCTGTTCGCGATCCCCGGGGAGCCGGGATCGTGAGCGCGCTGGGCTCGCGACGCCGCGGCGTCCCCGGCCGGCGACGGCGCCAGTGGGGATCGGACCGCCATCAGGACCCGCTGCCGGCGGTGCCGCGCGTGGCCGCCGACTGGCTTGTCGGACTGGGACGCGTCGCCGTCGCTGTTTCGACGGCGGCATGGGTGACGTTCATGGTGGCGTCGATCATGCGTGACTTCTCGCGCCGCGGCCAGGACGCCGGCAGCATCATCCAGACGGCCGCGTTCCTGCTGCTGGTGACCCTGCTCGCACTCTCGGCGCTCGCCTATATGACGGCGAGGCTCGGCTTCTACTACCGCGCCCGCACCCATCGACGCGCCGCCCGCGCCACGCTCGATGAGTTCTTCGCGGGCCGACAGCCCGCGTTGACGGCACTCGTCCCCTCCTACCAGGAGGAGGCGCGCGTGATTCGCATGACCCTGCTCTCGGCGGCCTTGCAGGAATACCCCGACCTCCATGTCGTGCTGCTGATCGATGATCCGCCGAACCCTCGCTACGGCGGTCCGAACCGGCTGCTGCAGAGCGCGCGGGCGCTGCCTGGCGAGATCGAGATGCTGCTCGCGGCGCCGGGCGGCCGGTTCTCGTTGGCCGCCGAGCGCTTCGCCGCGAGCCGTCACGGGACGACCGCCGCGGTCGCCGTTCCGGGGGAGCTGATGGACCTGGCGGCGGAGTACGAGTACGGCGCCGTCTGGGTCACCGAGCTTGCCGATCGGCATGAGGTCGTCGACCACACCGACGAGTTCTTCAAGAACCACGTGCTCGGGCGCCTGGCCGGGGACCTGGCGCTCACGGCGACGGCGCTGCGCAGCGCCGCCGCGGACCGCTCTGCGGCGCTGTCGCGCGAGCGCCTCGAGCATCTCTACCGGCGTCTCGCGTGGACGTTCACGGCCTCGTTGACCAGCTTTGAGCGCAAGCGCTACGTGTCACTCTCGCACGAGGCCAACAAGGCGATGAACCTCAACAGCTACATCGGGCTGCTGGGCGGGCGCTATCAGGAAGCCGACTCGCCGATCGGCCGTACGCTGTCGCCGACCGACGGCCCGGCGGACCTCGTGGTCCCCGCCGCGGACTACGTCCTGACCCTCGACGCCGACAGCGTGATCCTGCCGGAGTACTGCGCACGCCTGGTTCTCGCGCTCGAGCAGACCGAGAACGCGCGGGTCGGCGTCGCGCAGACCCCGTACTCCGCCTACCCGGGCGCGGCGACGCGGCTCGAGCGAATCGCCGGCGCCACCACCGACCTGCAGCACATCCTCCATCAGGGCATGACGTTCCACAACGCGACCTTCTGGGTCGGCGCGAACGCCGTGCTCCGCAAGCGGGCGCTCGATGAGGCCGTCCAGGTCGAGTACGCCGGCGACTGGCCGATTCGCCGCTACATCCAGGATCGAACGGTGATCGAGGACACCGAGTCGAGCATCGAGCTGGCCACGCATGGGTGGTCGCTGCTCAACTATCCCGAGCGGCTCAGCTACAGCGCGACCCCGCCGGACTTCGGCTCGCTGTGCATCCAGCGCCACCGCTGGGCCAACGGCGGCCTGTTGATCGTGCCCAAGCTCTGGCGGCTGGTGCGCCAGCGTCGGGCGCGCGGCGAGCGGACGACGATCGGTGAGGTCGTCCTCCGCGTCAACTACATGGCCTCGATCTTCTGGTGCTCGCTGGCGCTGCTCGTGCTGCTCGCCTACCACGCCAACGGTGCGCAGCTCAGTCCGTTCGTCCTGGCGATCGCCGCGCCGTACTTCCTGACGATGGCCCTCGACCTGCGCTACTGCGGCTACAAGGCACTCGACGTCGTGCGGATCTACGCCTTCAATCTGCTGCTGCTCCCGGTCAACCTCTCGGGCGCCCTGGCATCGATCGTCCAGGGGCTGACCGGGAGCAAGGGCCGCTTCCGCCGTACGCCGAAGGTGCGCAGCCGCACGACGCCGGGGCTCGTCTACGTGGTGCTGCCCTACGGGATCGTCGCCCTCGCCGTCTACACCGGCCTGCATGCCTACGCGCTGCACCGCTATGCCGACGCGGCGTTCGCCGCCGTCAACGCCGTGCTCGCGACCTACGCGATCGTCGCCTTCGTGGGGCTGCGCAACTCGCTCGTCGACGTCTGGGTCAATGTCATCGCGCTGCTCTACAAGCCGTCTGAGCCGCGCGCTGTGCGCACCCCGCGGCAGGCGCCTCCGCCGAGCGCGGTGCCGACGCTGCCGCTGTCCGATTGGGAGCGCGTCCTCTACGTCGGGAGCGTCGACGGCGGACAGCACGCCGCCCCGCGGCCATCGCAGCCGACCGCCGACGAGCCGCGTGCCTTCACGTCGTGGAGCGAGGGGAGGGCGGCCGCCATGGGGGTGCTCGAGGACGAGCGATCGGCCGACGCGAGCGAGGTGACCGCTCGCCCGGAGCGTTACCGGACAGCCGGTTCGGTTGGCCTCGGCGGCTGGCGGGTGGAGCTGCGGCGGTCCGACGGCGACGATGGCGATCGGACAACCTGACCGGCGTTCACCGTCAGTCGGTCCACCAGTCGGCGATGATCTCGCCGTCACCCTTGTGACGGGGGCCGAAGGCAAGCATTTCGAGGCCCTCTGACCCGCCCTCGAAGCTGCGGATCACGTTGGGTGCGACGCGGATCGCGTCGAGGCGCTCGATCGCGACGATGTCGTCGTCCAGTTTGACGCGCCCGCCACCGGCGAGTACGACGTAGACCTCCTCGGCGCCCTCGTGGCGGTGGGCGAACGCCTGGCGCTTGCCGGGTCTGACGCGGTGGTAGGAGACCCCGGTGTGCTCGGCCTCGAGGTCCTCGGTGGCGAAGTGGGCTTCCTGCACGTCGCCCATCCCGGCCTTGACGGCCGAGTCCTCGACCTCGGCGAGCTTCGTCAGTGTGTAGGGCTCGGTCATTCGGCTCCTTGTGGATCGGAGGGGTCACGCGCCGCGGCGGCGCCAGCCACAGTGTGGGCCAAGACGGCGGCGGGTGGGTTGGCGCAGCGTAGCCCGGGTACGGTGCCGATACCCGGGCCGGGCTGCGCCCAACGTCAGTGCTGCCAGACGTGCACGTAGTCGAAGCGGATCGTCGCCGGGCCGAGCGGGCCGCCGTTGACCGTGTCCGCGGCGAGGCTGAGGATGATGTACATCGGCGCGCTGGTGATGCCGCTGGTGATCGTCCCGACGGCCCTCCCGTCGTAGTAGTAGGTGATCGCCCCGGGCCGCCAATCGGCGCCGAAGGTGTGCCAGCCGCCGGTGAACGAGGCGGACGAGCAGTCGCCGGGCTGGCCGCCGGGGTAGTGGAAATGCCAGCAGGCCTGGCCGCTGAGACCCTCCATGATGTCGATCTCGCCGTCGGCCGGCCAGTTCTGGCCGTCGAGCCAGACATCGGGCCAGTCGGAGATGACCCCGCCGGTTCCCGGTACCCAGACCTTTGCCTCCATGAAGCCGTAGGTGAACGAGAACTTGCCGTTGGTCGTGACGATGCCCGACGCGTAGGGCCGCGTCTTCCCGCCGCAGCTCTCGGATTTGGCGATCATGCTGAGGCTCAGCTCACCACCGCCGACGGACACCTGGGCCGGGTCGAAGCACTCCAGCTCGGGTGGAGTGAGCGGCTGGGTGATGCCCCTGCCGAACCAGCCCACCGACCACTTCGCGGTGTTCAGCGAGTTGCCGTCGAACTCGTCGTCGAAGACCAGGCGCCAGCTCCCGGGGTCGCCGGCCGGGGAAGTCCCCGCCGGGCCCGCGGCCGGCGGCGTGACCGGGGTGCTCTTCGGCGGCTGGGTTCCGTGGCGCGCCTTGGTCGACGCCTCGATGCGTCGAAGCGAGACCGCGATCCGCGGTCGCAGCCGATCACCCTTCGCGCGAACGGTCAGCGTGTGCCCGGGGATGTGGACCTTGACGGAGATCGTCGTGACGCCGGCGGCGAGGGCCTCACGGGACACCGAGCCGACCACCACGCGGACGCGATCCACCCGCTTGGCGCTGCCGGCGATGGTGATCGTCACGCGGTAGGTCCCGGGGCGGCTGACGCGCTCGGTCACGACGACCGCCGCCGTGTGGGCGGTCGAGGCCGGGGCGCTGGCGGCCGTCGTGGTCGCGAGGGCGAGGGCCGCGAGCGCCAGCGCGGCGGCGCCGCGGCGCCAGCGGCGGGAGCGCGGTTCGACGGGCGCCTCGGCGGGGCGTCGTGCCCCAGCAGGCTGTTTCCGGCTGCGATTCCGCCGCACGGCGACACCTCTCTTTCCGACGCCTGCCGGGTTAGCTGACGGGCTCGCGCTGAAAGAGCAGCGCTACGCGCGGCGACGCCGCACGATTCGCCCCGACAATCTGGGTCCCCGGCTCCCCGACTTCCATTCAGGGATTCGGCTTGGTGCGGCCAAGCTAGCACGGCGCAATCACGCGTGCGAAGCCACATAACAGCCGGCCGGCCGATCAACGCAAATTGCGAACTTTCACCCCCTTGCCGGGGATCCGCCACGCTGCGCCGCTCGCCCGGCGCGTTCACGCGCGCAGGGCGATCACTCGCACGCGGGAGCATCCGCGGCGCACCGCGGGCACTGCCCGACGAGCGCGAAATGCGTGAAGCGGACCTCGTAGCCGAAGCGTCGCTTGATGTGGCGGCGCACGGGATCGAGCAGCTCGGGACGGACGGTTCGCGCGGTGCGGCAGCCCGGGCAATAGATGTATTCGTGCTCACCGTGACCGACGAGCGTGTACAGCCCCGGTCCGTGGCCGAGATGGACGTGGCGGAGCAGGCCGTGTCGCTCGAGCGCCTCGAGGTTTCGATAGACCGAGGTCGGCACCAGCGCGAGGCGGACCGCGAGCTCCTCGGCCGAGACCGGTCCCGGCGCCGCGAACAGCGCCTCCAGGACGAGCTCGCGGGTCATCGACAGGCGCAGCCCGCGAGCGCGCAGCGCCTCGATCGCGTCATCGATGCTGCTGAACGGCAGGCGTGGCACCTCGGGGGCGATGGTCATGGCTGATCGCCCCTGTTGGGAGGCGCCAGGTCGACCGTCCAGCGCTCCTCGATCCGCCCCCAGCGCCAGATCGCCAGCGCGATCGCCCAGGTGGCGACGAACATGCCGGCGATGATGAAGCCGAGGGTGTTGATGTTGATGTCCTCCCACCACGCCCAGAACGATCCCTGCGCGTTCAGCTTCTGGGCGAGCAGCCCGACGATCTCGATCGTGCCGATCACGAGCGCCACGGCGATCGACAGGCCGGTGATCGTCATGTTGTAGAAGACCTTGCGCACCGGCTTCGAGAACGCCCAGCCGTAGGCGAAGTTCATGAACGACCCGTCGATCGTGTCGAGCAGGCTCATGCCTGCGGCGAACAGGACGGGCAGGCAGAGGATCGCGTAGAACGGCAGGCCCGCCCCGGCCGCGCCCGCGGCGAGGAACAGCAGCGCCACCTCGGAGGCCGTGTCGAAGCCGAGTCCGAACAGCATGCCCAGCGGGTACATCTGCCACGGTCTGGTGATCGTCTTGGTGAAGCGCCCGAAGAAGCGGTTCATCAGCCCGCGCGAATTGAGCTGCTGCTCGAGCTGCTCCTCGTCGTAGTGCCCGTTGCGCATCTCGCGGAAGACCCGGACGATGCCCCACAGGATCACGATGTTGAGCGCGGCGATCGCGTACAGGAACGTTCCAGAGACGCCGGTCCCGATCCACGTCGTGACGCTGTGCAGCTGGCTGCCGCGGCTGCGGACCGGGCCATTGAGCGCCCGGACCCCGAATGCGAACAGGCCGGCGAGGGTGAAGACGATCGTCGAGTGGCCGAGCGAGAAGAAGAAGCCGACGCTCATCGGTCGCTTTCCGTCGGCCATCAGCTTGCGGGTGGTGTTGTCGATCGCCGAGATGTGATCGGCGTCGAACGCGTGGCGCAGACCGAGGGTGTACGCCGTCACGCCGGTCCCGACGGCAAACGCCCCGGAGGCTCCGAGGCGGTGGTGGTGCGGCGCGACGAGCGCGATCAGCAGGAAGAAGCCGATCGCGTGCAGGCCGAGCACGACCGCGGTCATGCCCGCAACCGTCCGCCACTCACCGGGGCTCAGGCATTGGCGCAGCCGATGCCACCGGGCGCTGCCGCGATGTGAGCCCGACATCAACGCCACCTCTGCCTCCTCCTTGGCTGCGCGCCCGAACGACCGCCGATCCCAACCGCCCGACCGACGACGCCAATTGCAAGCGACTGGCACTTGTGTTTTGCGCCGTCTGCCGTTGTTACGGTCGAAGCCCCGAAACGGATGTGGAGAGGAGCAGCAAATGTCGACCAGCACACGACGCTCGTTTCTCAGGGCCTCGACCGGCGCCCCCGACCGGCTCGCGCTGGCCGGTGGCGGATCCGACGCGGGCATGGCGCCGGCGCTGAATCGACGCCTGTTCCTGCAGAGCTCGGCGGGAGCGGCCGCCGGCGTCGCCGTCGTCGCCAGCGGTCCGCGGCTGGCCGCCGCCGCCCTGAGCGGCCCGACGAACACGCGGGCGGTCAAGCTGATCGCCAAGCCGGCGAGCTCGCCGCCGCGCGACACGGTCATGGCGTTCGTGCGCGACGCCGCCCGCGGCGAGGTCACCGTGTTGTCGGGCACGCGCGAGGTGACCTACCGCGACCCCGCGCTCGCCAAGCGGATGCTCGACGCCGCCCCCTGAAGCGACCGGCACAACGAACAGAGGAGAAGTCAATGTCGTCGCATCGCGAAGCTCCCGAAATCAGCAAGGACCCGGTCGCCGACAACGCCGACACCTACGCGTTCGTCAGCCCCGACAATCCGGGGACCGTCACGATCATCACCAATTACGTGCCGTTGCAGGCGCCCCCCGGGGGGCCCAACTTCTTCGAGTTCGGTGACGACGTCCTGTATTCGATCTACATCGACAACGACGGCGACGCGCTGCCGGAGATCACCTACCAGTTCAGCTTCCAGACGCAGATCGGGAACCCGAACACGTTCCTCTACAACACCGGCCCGATCTCCTCGCTGAGCGACCCCAACTGGAACAAGCGCCAGTTCTACACCGTCACGCGCCTCGAAGGCGACGACACCGATGTCCTCGGCAGCGGGCTTCCCTGCCCGCCGTGCAACGTCGGACCGCGCTCGACGCCCAACTACCCGGCGCTCGCCGCAGCCGCCGTGCAGACGCTGAAGAGCGGCGAGGTGGTCTTCGCCGGGCAGCGCAGCGACCCGTTCTTCGTCGACCTCGGTTCGATCTTCGATCTCGGCGACCTGCGCCCGTTCCAGAACCTCCACCTGATCCCGACCGCCGCGGCCCCGGGCGTCGACGCGACCAAGGCGCTGAACATCCACACGATCGCGATCCAGATTCCGATCGGCGATTTGACCGCCGACGGATCGGTGCCCAGCGACCCGATGAGCGCCAAGGCGGTGCTCGGGATCTGGGGCTCCGCCAGCCGCCGCAAGATGCGGCTCGCGGACTGCGCCAACGACGAGTTCTCCGAGGCCGGCCCGTGGGTCCAGGTCTCGCGCCTGGGGAACCCGCTGTTCAACGAGGTCCTCGTCCCGTTGGGCCGCAAGGATCGCTGGAACGCCAGCCAGCCGGTGGACGACGCGGATTTCGCCGACGGCGTCAAGCACCCCGAGCTCGCCGGCCTGCTGCCGGTGCTCTACCCGGGCGTGTTCCCGAACCTGGCGGCGCTGAGCGCCGACCGGGCCGACCTCGTGGCGATCCTGCTCACCGGCATCCCGGCGGGGATCGTCCCCGGCTTCCAGAACAACACCGGTTCGGTGCTCGCCGACATGCTGCGGCTGAACGTGGCGATCCCGCCGGCCGCGCGTCCCAACCCGCTCGGTCTGATCGGCGGCGACCCCGCCGGCTTCCCGAACGGGCGCCGCGTCGCCGACGACGTGGTGACGATCGAGCTGCGGGCGATCGCCGGTGTCACCTACCCGCTGATCGACAGCACCTTCAAACCGGACGGCGCGGCCGCGCTGATCACCCAGGGCCTGACCCCCGCGGCGGGCCGCTACCTGCCGGCGTTCCCCTACGTCGGCACCCCCTACGACGGCTACGACACGCCGTCCGTCTAGACGCGAATCGCCCATGCACGAGACCTATTCAGACCGCCCGCACCCCGAATACGTCGTGCTCGACATCGGTGACGATCTCGGTGCGCTGATCGTCTACACCGACGCGGCCCTGTACGGCACCGAGATCGAGATCAGCCCCGAGGGGGCCGACGAGGACCGCAGCCACAAGGACGTGCTGGAGCGGGCCATCGGCGACCGGGCGGCGTTCACCGCCGTGTTCGACCGGCTGCCCGAGGGGGCCTACACGCTGTGGACCGAGGGCGTGCCCCGCGTCCGCGGCGTGCAGGTCTCCGGCGCCGCCGTTGCCGAGCTCGACTGGACCAGGGTGGCCGCCGCGGTCAGCTGAACGCCGGCCGCTGCGCGCTAGTGGCAGCTCAGCTGCCGGGCACGCAGGCGGAGCAGCTCGACGAGCTCGGCGGTCGGCGTGAACGGGTCGGCGATCACGCTCCCGTCGCGCAGCGACAGCGCGGCGATCGGGCGCTGCATCACCACCCCGAGCAGCACCGGCTCGGCCGGCCGGCTCGCCTGCTCGAGCTCGGCGAGGCGGGTCAGCGCCGGCCGGTCGGCGCTGGTGGCCAGGCGCAGGGTCAGGCCCTCCCAGAAGAGCGGCGACGCCGCCGCGCGCAGGCGGCGGCGTCGCGCGGCCCGGCCGCGACGGCCCGATTGCTCCAAGAGGTCCTGGTGTCTGGCCTGTGCGATTCCGAGGCTGAGCTGCGGTTGCATGGCGTGCCCTCCGGTCGATCGTGCTAACTGGCTAGAACTATACACAGGTTAGCATCACCAGTCAACCTAAATAGCCGGTTTGCGCGGCGCGGTACAATCAAGCCATGCAGGCGGCAACCGACCCCAGCCTCCCACCGGCCCAGCGCCGGTCCGCGCCCGGCCGCCTCGAGCTCGTTCGCGAGTTCGTCAACACGGCCGACCTTGCGGCGGGCGAGGACGAGCTCGCGGGGCCCGACGCGCTCCGCGCGTGGCTCCGTGAGCGAGCGCTGATCGGCCCGCGCGACCGTCTCGCGCCCGAGGACATCCAGCGCGCGCTGGCCGTCCGCGAGGCCCTCCGCGACCTGCTCGAGCACCGCTCCGGCTCGCTTGACGAGGCGGCCGTGCGTGTGCTCAACGCGGCGGGCACCGGCGCGCTGCTGCGCGTCGCCTTCGATCGACACGGGACCCCGCAGCCCGAGCCCGTCGCCGGCGGTCTCGACCGCGCCCTCGGCGAGCTGTTCGCGATCATCCACGGCGCGGCCATCGACGGAACCTGGGATCGGCTGAAGGTCTGCGCCGACGACGGCTGCCGGTGGGCGTTCTACGACCACTCCCGCAACCGCTCGCGCAGCTGGTGCAACATGGCCTCCTGCGGCAATCGAGCGAAGGCGCGAAGCTACCGCCGCCGGCACAGCGCCGCCGGCGGGCAACCGCCGCCGGCCCACCCGGCGAGCTAGCGGGCACGCGATGAAGCAGACCCGCGACGCGCTGATCGTCGAGCCCGGCGCGCGGGCGGGACTCGACCACCGCGACCCGGCCTGGGACGGGGGGCCGGCGTTTCACCACTTCGCCGACGAGGACTCCCGGGCCGAGGCGGCGGCGGCGCTCGCCACGAGCGTCGAGCAGCTCGAGGCGGCCCACGAGCTGCTCTGGGCCAGCAACACCCATGCGCTGCTGATCGTCCTGCAGGCGATGGATGCGGCGGGCAAGGACGGCACGATCCGTCACGTGATGTCGGGTGTGAACCCGACCGGTGTCGAGGTCGTGTCGTTCAAGCAGCCCTCCGCCGAGGAGCTCGGCCACGACTTCCTCTGGCGCGCCGCCAGGGCGCTCCCGGCGCGCGGGCGGATCGCGATCTTCAACCGCTCGCACTACGAGGAGGTCCTCGCGGTGCGCGTCCATCCAGAGTGGCTCGACCGCCAGCACCTGCCGCCGGGCCCGCGCGGGAAGGCGTTCTGGGACGCGCGCTACGAGTCGATCAACGCCTTCGAGCGCCACGCCGACCGCAACGGCACCAAGATCGTCAAGCTCTTCCTCCACGTCTCCAAGCACGAGCAGCGCAAGCGGCTGCTCGCGCGCCTGGACGACCCGGCCAAGGAGTGGAAGTTCAGCGCCGCCGACCTCGCTGAGCGCGCCCGCTGGGACGAGTACATGCAGGCGTTCGAGGAGGCGATCACCGCGACCTCGACGCCGTGGGCTCCGTGGTATGTGATTCCCGCCGACCGCAAGCCGCTGATGCGGGCCCTCGTCGCCGGCGTGATCGTCGAGGCCATCTCATCGCTCGGGCTGAGCTGGCCCGAGGTCTCCGAGCGCCAGCGCGCCGCCAACGCAGAGGCACGGCGCTCGCTCGAGGCGGAGGCACGCTAGCTCGCGCGCGGACTGCGACGCGCCGAGCGCGCGGCGCTAATCCTCAACGGGCACGGCTGCGGCTCGGGCCGCTTCCTCTGCCTGTGCCGCGAGCCGTGCGCGGCGGTACTCGTCGACGACGATTTCCGTCAACTCGTCGACAGACGTCTCAGCGGTCGGCTTGTCGAGCGCGATCACCCCGTCGACGATCATGTTCACGCGGTCGCAGCTCTCGAGCACGTGGACGTAGTTGTGGAGGATCATGATCATCGAGAGCTTCCCCTCCTCCTTGAGCCGGGCGATCAGCTCGAGGATCATCGCGCCCTCCTTGGCGCCCATCGCGGCGAGCGGCTCGTCGAGCAGCAGCACGTCGGCATCGGAGTAGACGCCGCGGGCGACCGCGATCGACTGGCGCTGACCGCCCGAGAGGCGCGCGACCGGCACGTCGAGCCTGGGCAGGTTGATGCCGATGTCGTCGAGCGCCTTGCGCGCCTCGCGCTTCATCCTGCGCGAGTCGAGAAACGGCGTTGACGAGTGGCGCGGCTCGCGGCAGAGGAACATGTTCTGGTAGACGCTCAGCTCATCGATCAGCGCGAGGTCCTGGTAGACGACGTCGACGCCGAGGAGGCGCGCCTGGTCGACGCTCTTGGGCTCGTAGGGCTCCCCGTGGAGCCACATCTTGCCGGAGTCCGCGTTCTGAAAGCCGCAGATGGTCTTGATCAGCGTCGATTTCCCGGCGCCGTTGTCGCCGAGCAGGCCCAGCACCTCGCCCTTCTTCAGATGCAGGCTGACGTCGCGCAGCGCCGTCACCGGGCCGAAGCTCTTGGCGATGTGCTCGACTCGCAAGACGTCGTCGGGCGCCGCGACGGGCGCGACGATGTGCTCGGCGGGGATAGCCTGGTCAGCCAAGGCCAGACTTCCTTCGCGCGCGCCCGACGTAGACGTTGATCCCCATGGCGAGCAGGATCGCGAGACCGAGGTAGAAGACGAGGTAATTGGCGTTCACGCCTTTGATCGCGAGGCCGTCCTGGAGGATGCCCAGGAAGAGGGCGCCGATCAGCGCTCCGACGATCGTGCCCGAGCCACCCGCGAGCCCCGTGCCGCCGATGACCGCGGCGGCGATCGCGTAGAGCAGGATCGAGTTGGCGGCAGAGGGGTCGGGCGTGATCGAACTGGAGCGCACGGCCTCGAGGATGCCGCCGAAGCCGGCGAAGGTGCTGCAGACCACGAAGTTGCGGATGAGCACCCACCGCACCTTGATGCCTGCCTCTGCCGCCGCGTTCCGGTTGGAGCCGACCGCGATCGTGTGCAGTCCCCAGCGGGTTCGGGTGAGTGCAAGCTGCATGACGAAGATCACGATCAGCGCCCAGATCAGCTCCGAGTAGGTGCCTGCGCCAAAGACGCTCGCGAACGTGCCGATGACGCTCGCGCCGGTGTTCGGGTCGGTGCTCGGTGCGCCGGGCATCTCCAGGTTCTGGGCGTGGGAGATGATCAGCGTCAGTCCCTGGAGCGTGAACAGCGTTCCCAGCGTCGTGATGAACGAGTTGACGCTGAAGACCGTCGTAATGAGGCCGTTCACCAGACCGACCACCATGCAGACGATCATCGTGATGATCAGGCTCGGCAGCAGCGGGATGCCGCCGCCGTGGACCTCGTAGAAGATGAGCGGCGCGAACAGGTAGACGCCGCCGATCGACAGGTCGATCTCCCCGTTGATCATCAGGAACACCTCGCCCGCGGCCATGATCGCGAGCCAGGTGAAGTACTGCAGGAGGGTCTGGAGGTTGGGCCCGGTGAAGAACGTCGAGACCGTCACCGAGAAGTAGACGACCAGCACGACGGTGACGACGATGATGCTTCCCTCACGCATCGTGAGGAAGCGCCTGAGGAGATCCCAGGCGGTGGCCGCGACATGGGGGACCTCGCGCTTGCGCGCGGGGGCCCCCATGGGAGCGGCAGCCGGCGTCTCGCTACCGGTTGTGCTCGACATCCGTCATTGATCAGCCAGCGCTATGGGCCTACGAGACGCCCGGCGAGGTCTTCGTGCCCTCGTAGCGGCTCTTCGTGCTGTTGTAGGGCTTGACGGTCGTCTTGTCGAGGAACTTCAGACCGGTGTTGATGTCGGCGATACCGCTGAGGTTCTTCGAGGCCTTGGCGAGGTACAACTCCAGGAGCGGCAGGAAGCCCTGGAGATAGGGCTGCTGGTCGATCGTGAAGTCGCCCTGGCCGGCGGCGAGCAGGGTCTGCGTGATCGGGGTCAGGTCGTAGCCACCGGCCTTGACGCCCTTCGCGCGCAGCCCGTGCTTCTGAACCGTCTGGAACACGCTCTGCGTGCTCCCCGCATCAACCGCGAACATGCCCTTGTAGGTCGTGTGGCCGGTCCAGAAGGCATCGATCGTGGTGAGCTCCTGCGGGACCGCAGCGCCGGTTGCCACGACCGTGTACTTCGTGGCCGAGCCCTTCAGCGCGGCCTTTGCGCCGTCGATACGCGGCTGGATGTTTGCCGAGCCCGGCGTCGCAATGAACAGCGCGACGTTGCCGGACGGGACGAGCTTCTTGATCCGCTGGCCCATCTGCTGGCCGGAGACGAACAGGTCCTGGCCGATGTAGGCCAAGCGTCCGTTGGGCTCGTCAGCGTTGTACGCCAGCACCGGAATGCCCTTCGCCAGTGCGCTCCTGGTGGGTCCGGTGAAGGCCGTCGGGTCGATCATGCAGCAGGCAATCCCGTCCGCGCCGCCGCTGATCGCGGTATTGAACGCCGTCACCATCTGCGGGACGTTGCTCGAGGTCGAGCCGGTCCATTGGGCCGAGCAGCCGAGCAGCTTGGCCGCGTCGGCGATGCCGTACTGCGTGGGGGTGAAGAACGGGTTCGTCGTCACGTGGTTGACGAACACGAAGTGGAACCTCTTCTGCGGCCCGAAGATGCTGCCGCTGGACGCCGCCAGCGCCTGGGCCATGGGGCTCATCATCATCCCCGCGATGGCGCCCGCGCCGCCGGCGAGAGCGGCCCGGCGGCTGACCGCATGCGCCTTGGACTGCGGTGTCACAGGCTGCTTGGAGTCGCTCCATTCGAGGCGCTCGACGACATCGCCTATTACGTCATGCTCGGACATGCTGCTCCTCCTCTTGAACGCTTTTGGCGTCGCTTACCGGGGAGTCCCGGTGTGGTTTGGTCGCTACGAGCTACAGCCCTGCATCCCCGGCTCCACGTGGGCCTGCCGCTGGACGCGGCACGCTCGGTGATTCTATGCGCTGGATCGCGCATGGAGCGCCGGATCTGCCGGCAGTGCTCGGATCGGCGACCCGGGCGCATTTGCGCACAATCGCACAAATTGCTGCTACTGGCTAGTAGGTGCGGTGTGACTGGCACTGAAGACGGCCTCTCCGGGTCATTGCACGCACCCCCGGAGCATCGCCCGCTGTCCCTCGAGCGCCATCCGTAGAACGACGCAGCGCGGATGCGGGCCCGCCGCAGGAAGTGCAAGGCGCATCCAAGCATACGTATGCAGGGCACGTCAAATGGGTACCGTGTGGTCGAGGCAAGCTAGAGTGCCGAGCACGATGAAGGTGGTCGTCACAGGCGGCAGCGGCAAGGTCGGTCGCGCGGTTCTCCGGGAGCTCCTCGAGCACGGCCACGAGGTGCTGAACGTCGATCGCACGCCGCCCGACCCGACGCGGTCGCCGCCGGCGGCGTTCCTGCCCGCCGACCTCACCGACTACGGCCAGACGCTCGAGGCGCTCAGCGGCGCGGAGCTGCTGCCCGGCGTCGAGGCGGTCGTCCACCTCGCCGCGATCCCCTCGCCGGTCCACGCCACCCCCGACGTGGTCTTCTCGACCAACATCCGCAGTACCCACACCGTGTTCGCGGCGGCGGTCCGGCTTGGGCTCAGGCGCGTGGTCTGGGCGTCCAGCGAGACGACGCTCGGGACGCCGTTCGACACGCCGCCCGACTACGCGCCGGTCGATGAGCGCAGCACGCTGCGGCCGGAATCCTCCTACGCCCTGTCCAAGGTCCTCGGCGAGGAGATGGCCCGCCAGTTCGCTCGCTGGAGCGCGATCCCGTTCGTCGGGTTGCGCTTCTCGAACGTGATCGAGCGCGCCGACTACGAGCAGTTCCCGTCCTACTGGGAGGACCCCCGGATCCGCAAGTGGAACCTCTGGAGCTACGTCGACGAGAGCCACGCGGGGCAGAGCGTCCGCCTGGCGCTGGACGCCGACACCCGCGGCGCGCAGGCCTTCATCGTCGCCGCCGCCGACACGGTGATGCCCCGCCCGAGCCGGGAGCTCATGGCCGAGGTCTTTCCCGGCGTGCCGGTGGCCGAGCAGGTGGCCGAGCACGGCACGCTGCTCGCGATCGACGAGGCTCGCCGCGTGCTCGGCTACGAGCCCGCGTTCAGCTGGCGCGAGCTGTTCTGAGCGGCCGCCGCGGCGTCAGAGTCGCTGCGCGAGGCGGTGGTAGGCCTGGTTCCAGCGCAGCTCGTTGCGGAAGTCCCGCATCCGCGTGTCCGCGTCGATCGCCAGCAGCTCGATCCCGGCGATCTCGGCGAAGTCCACGAGGATCTCGGAATCCAGCGCCGCGCTGTACACGGTGTGGTGGGGCCCGCCCGCGACGAGCCACGCCTCGGCCGCGGTCGCGAAGTCCGGCCGCGGCTTCCAGACGGCGCGCGCGACGGGCAGCTTCGGCAGCGGCTGCGGCGGCGAGATCACCTCGACCTCGTTGACCAACAGCCGGAAGCGGTCGCCGAGGTCGAGCAGCGCGACGACGATCGCCGGGCCGGGCGCCGCGTCGAACACCAGCCGCACCGGGTCCTCGCGGCCGCCGATCGACAGCGGGTGGATCTCAGCGCTCGGGCGTCCGAGCGCGATCGACGGGCAGATCTCGAGCATGTGCGATCCGAGCACGAGCGGCTCATCGCCCTCGAGGTCATAGGTGTAGTCCTCCATGAACGACGTGCCGCCCGCCAGGCCGGTCGCCATCAGCTTGAGGATCCGCACGAGCGCCGCGGTCTTCCAGTCGCCTTCGCCGCCGAAGCCGTAGCCGTCGGCCATCAGCCGCTGCACGGCGATCCCCGGGAGCTGCGTCAGGCCGTGGAGGTCCTCGAAGGTGTCGGTGAACGCGCCGAACCCGCCGGCGGTGAGGAACTCCCGCAGGCCGGCCTCGATCCGCGCGGCGTCGACGAGCGAGCCGCGGCGCGCGCCATCACCGCGCAACTCGGGCACGACGTCGTAGCGCTCGTCGTATTCGGCGACGAGGTCCGCGACCGCCTGCTCCGGCACACCCTCCATGGCGTCGACGAGATCGCCGATGCCGAAGCCGTCGACCGAGAATCCAAGCTGCAGCTGCGCCTCGACCTTGTCGCCGTCGGTGACCGCGACGTGGCGCATGTTGTCGCCGATGCGCGCGACCTTCAACCGCCCCGCCTCGTGCCAGCCGCACGCCGCGCGCGCCCAGCGCCCGATCCGCTCGAGCGTGCCCGGGTCGCGCCAATGCCCGACGACGGTCTTGCGGCGCAGCCCCATGCGCGTCTCCATGAACCCGAACTCGCGGTCGCCGTGGGCGGACTGGTGAGTGTTCATGTAGTCCATGTCGATCTCGGCCCACGGCAGCGCGCGGTTGAACTGGGTGTGCAGGTGCAGCACCGGCTTGCGCAGTGCGCTGAGTCCGGCGATCCACATCTTCGCCGGGGAGAAGGTGTGCATCCAGAGCACGAGGCCGACGCAGTCATCGGTCGCGTTGGCTTCGAGGCACAGCCGGCGGATCGCCTCCGAGGTCGTGGCCACCGGCCGCAGCACCACGCTCACCGGCAGCGCCTCGGCCGCGCCGAGCGCGGCCGCGATCTCGCGCGCGTCGGCGTCGACCTGCGCCAGCACCGCCTCGCCGTACATCTCCTGACTGCCGGCGACGAACCACAGTTCGCGCTGCCCAAACGCCTTCGCGGTCATCGGCGAACCTCCTGGTCGGTCGTGGCGGACATGCCTCAGCGCTGGCCGTAGACGTTCTGGTAGCGCTCGTACAGCGCGTCGATGTCGGGCTGCTCGAGGCGCGTCAGGTTGCCGAGCGTGCGGGCCAGCAGCACCGTGCGCGCCGCGTCCTCGCACATCACGGCGGCCTTGACGGCATCGCGCGCGCTCGCGCCGATCGCGAACACGCCGTGGCTGCGCATCAGCACGGCGGGGGAGCGGCTGCCCGTCAGCGTCTCGACGATCCCGACGCCGATCTCCTCGCCGCCGATCCGCGCGAACGGGCCGACCGGGATGTCGCCGCCGAACTCGTCGGCCTGCCCTGTCAGCACACACGGGATCGCGACGCCGTGCGCCGCCCACGCCGTCGCGTAGGGGCTGTGGGTGTGGACAACGCCGCCGACCCAGTCCATCGCGCGGTAGACATAGGCGTGGGTCGCCGTGTCGCTCGACGGCGAGAGCCCGCCCTCGACGACGTTGCCGTGCAGGTCGACGACGACCATCGACTCGGCGGTCAGCTCGTCGTAGCCGACGCCGCTCGGCTTGATCACGATCAGCTCGCGACCCGGCACGCGCGCCGAGATGTTGCCCATCGTCCAGGCGACCAGGCCGTTGCGGATCAGCTCGCCGTGCAGCTCGGCGACGGTGCGACGCGTGTCCTCGACGCCGGCGCCGCTCATCGATCGGCCTCCCGCGCCGCGCGCACCCGGATCGCCGCCAGCGAGCGCATCAGCTCGCGATCGCTGAGTCCGAAGTGGTCGTGCAGGCGGCCGTACAGCGCATAGAGCTCATCGTAGGCACTCGCGCGCTTCGCGTCGGGCCGGTAGACGTCGCGCCGCAGCCGCCCCATCGCGCGCGCCGCCGCGTAGATGTCCGGGTGCACGCCGGCCGCGACGGCCGCGTGCATCGCCGAGCCCAGCGCCGGACCCTGGTCGGAGTCGATCACGCTGATCGGCAGTCCGATCACGTCGGCGTAGCACTGCATCAGCGGCGCGTTCTTGAGCAGCCCGCCGGCGGCGACGAACTCGCGCACGCCGACGCCGGCGTCGTTGAACGCGTCGATGATCTTGCGCGTGCCGAAGGCGGTCGCTTCGATCAGCGCGCGGTAGACCTCGTGCGGGCGCGTCGCGAGCGTCATGCCGACGAGCACTCCGCTCAGCTCGTGATCGACGAGCACCGAGCGATTGCCGCTCCACCAGTCGAGCGCGATCAGGCCGTGCTCGCCGACGTTCTGCGCGGCGCCGAGCGCCGTCAGGTGCTCGTGCACGCTGATCCCCAGCGCCCGCGCCTGCTCGTGGTAGGCCGGCGGCACGCCGGCCTCGACGTACCACGCGAAGATGTCGCCGACGCCGCTCTGGCCGGCCTCGTACCCCCACTGCTCGGGCACGATCCCGCCGCGCACGACGCCGCACATCCCGGGAACCTCGGCGAGCTGCTCGCCGAGCATCACGTGGCAGGTCGAGGTGCCCATGATCGCCATCATCCGGCCGGGCTCGGTGATCCCGGCGGCCGGCGCGGTGACGTGCGCGTCGACGTTGCCGACGGCGACGGCGATCCCCTCGCGCAACCCGGTCCAGCCGGCCGCCGACGCGGTCAGGCCCCCGGCGCGCCCGCCGAGCGCGGCGATCGCCGGGCTCAGCTTGCCGGTGAATCCGCCAAATTGCGGGTTCAGCGCCGTCAGGTAGTCCTCGCCCGGGTAGCGCCCGTCCTGGTAGATCCCCTTGTAGCCGGCCGTGCACTCGTTGCGCAGCTCGACGCCACAGAGCTGCCACACGATCCAGTCGGCCGCCTCGACGAAGCGGTCCATCGCCGCGTACACGCCGGGGTCCTCCTCGAGCAGCTGCAGGGCCTTGGCGAACTCCCACTCCGAGGAGATCCGCCCGCCGTAGCGTCCGAGCCACTGCTCGCCGCGCGCTGCCGCGAGATCGGTGATCCGGTCCGCCTGTGGCTGGGCCGCGTGGTGGCGCCACAGCTTGACCCAGGCGTGCGGGTGCTCGCGCCAGGCCTCGAGCCGGCACAGCGGCGTGCCGTCGCCCAGCACCGGCAGCACCGTGCACGCGGTGAAGTCGGTGGCGATCCCGACCACCGACCGGGGGTCGACGCCGGCTGCCGCGACGGCCGCCGGAACGGCCTGGCGCAGCACGTCGATGTAGTCGTCGGGATCCTGCAGCGCCCAGTTGGGAGGCAGCGCCGCGCCGGTCGCGACCAGTTCGGCGCTCATCACCGCATGCGCGTAGACGTGCTCGGCCTCGCCGAGTTCCTCACCGTCGTCGGCGCGGACGACGACCGCCCGTCCCGACAGGGTTCCGAAGTCCACACCGATTACGTGCTGCGGGGAGGGGGGCATACGATTGCGCAGACTAGCGCCAAGCACTCCGTGATGGGTGGCGTGTGCGCTGGCCGGCGCGCCGCGCCCCGGATAGACTCGCCGCGGGATGGCCCGGCTGATCGGTCTCGACGTTGGCACCTCGTCGCTGAAGGGACTGGCGATCGACGAGAACGGCGCGCTGCTCGGCGAGGCCGAGCGGGCCTACGCGTTCGCCACGCCGCGTCCCGGCTGGGCCGAACAGGATCCCGAGCTGTGGTGGCACGCGGCGCAGGCGGTGCTCGAGCAGCTTGACGCGCCGCGCGCCGACGGGATCGGCTTGACCGGGCAGATGCATGGCCTGGTGGCGCTCGGCGCCGACGACCGGCCGCTGCGCCCGGCGATCCTCTGGAACGATGGTCGCGCCCAGCGCGAGTGCGAGCTGATCGAGGAGCGCGTCGGCGTCGAGCGTCTGCTCGAGCTGAGCGGCAACCGCGCGCTGGCCGGATTCACCGCGCCGAAGCTGCTCTGGCTCGCCGAGCACGAGCCGCAGATCCACGCCCGGATCCGCCGCATCCTGCTGCCGAAGGACTACGTCCGCCTGCGCCTGTGCGGCGAGCACGCCACCGACGTCAGCGACGCCTCGGGCACGCTGCTCTTCGACGTCGCGGCGCGCCGCTGGAGCAGCGAGCTGGCCCAGGCCCTCGAGGTCGACGAGGCGTGGCTGCCGGTGGCGCTCGAGTCCGCCGCGCACAGCGGTGACAGCCCCACCGGCGTTCCGGTCGCCGCCGGCGCCGGCGACCAGGCCGCCGGCGCGCTCGGCGTCGGCGTGATCGACCAGCAGGGTCCGGCGTCGGTCGTCCTCGGCACGAGCGGTGTGGTGTTCGCCGCGCGCGAGCACTATCCGGCGGCCCCGGACGGCCTGCTGCATGCCTTCTGCCACGCCGTCCCGTCGGTCTGGCACGTGATGGGGGTGATGCTCTCGGCCGCCGGGTCGCTGCGCTGGCTGCACGACGCCCTCGGCGGCGAGCCCGACTTCGCCACCCTGCTGCGCGAGGCGGAGGGCTGGGCACCCGGTGTCGAGGGGCTCCTCTTCGCGCCCTACATCGCCGGTGAGCGCACGCCCTACGCCGATCCCGATGCGCGCGGCGCGTTCACCGGGCTGAGCCTGCGTCACGATCGTGGGGCGCTCGTGCGCGCCGTGCTCGAGGGCGTGGCCTTCGCTCTGCGCGACTGCCTCGACCTGGTCGGCGCCGACGGCCGCCCGCCGACGCACGCCCGCGTGTCGGGCGGCGGATCGCGCGGGGAGTTGTGGCTCTCGATCCTCGCCGCCGTGCTCGACCTGCCGCTCGAGCGCACCGCCGTCGATGCCGGGGCCGCCTATGGCGCGGCGCTGCTCGGCGGCGTCGCGGGCGGCGTCTTCGCCGACACCCGCGAGGCCGTCGCGGCGTGCGTGCGCACGACCGTGACGGTCGAGCCCGACCCGGCGCAGACGCGCGCCTACGCGCGGCTGCGCCCGTCGTTCGTCGCGCTCTACCCGGCGCTCGCCCGCCTGCGCGAGCAGGCCGGCTGACCCGCCCCCGCTCACCCGCTCACCGGCCGCCCCGCCGCCGCTACGCGCCCAGGATCAGCTCCAGCATCAGCTGATCGGCGTACTCGTGGTGGCGGCCTTCGCGGCTCGCGAGCAGCGCCGAGAAGTCCTCCGCGCGGATCGCCGCGAGCGCCTCGTCCGAGAACGCCGGCGTCGGCTCCGCGAGCTGCCCGGCTCCCGCCCGCTCGCACGCCTCGAGGATCGCCGCGTCGGCGTCGAACGCGGCCGCCTTGGCCGCGAGGATCTTGTAGTTGCGGATGCAGCCGCGGGCGAACGCCGCGTAGACGTCGGCGTCGTCCTCGCTGCGGTACGCCCGCGCGTCGAAGTGCCGCGGGCCGTCGTAGCCGGAGCGCTCGAGCAGCCGCACCGTCAGGAACGCCTCCTTGAGATCCTCCGCGCCGAAGCGGAAGTCCTGGTCGAAGCGCGGCCCGTTCTGCGCGTTGAGGTCGACGTGGAACAGCTTGCCCGCCCACAGCGCCTGGCCGACGGCGGCCGAGAACGACAGCCCGGCCATCGCCTCGTGGGCCATCTCCGGGTTCACCCCGACCATCTCCGGATGGCTCAGCGTCTCGATGAAGTGCAGCATGTGGCCGGTCGTCGGCAGGTAGATGTGGCCGCGCGGCTCGTTCGGCTTGGCCTCCAGCGCGAGGCGCATCTCGAGCCCCTGCCCGCGAACGTACTCGCAGAGGAACTCGATGCCCTCGCGGTAGCGCTCGAGGGCCACCCGGGGGTCGCGGGCGGCGGCCGACTCGACACCCTCGCGCCCGCCCCAGAGCACGAAGATCGGCGCGCCGAGCTCGGCGCCGATGTCGATCGCCGCGGTCGCCTTGCGCAGCGCGAAGCGCCGCACCGCCGGGTCGGCGGCGGTCAGCGCGCCGTCGCGGAACACCGGCTGGGTGAACAGGTTCACCGTCGCCATCGACACGCACAGCCCGGCGCTCGCGACGGCATCGCCGAACCGCGCGACGATCCGGTCACGGTCCGCGGCGCTCGAGCCGAACGGCACCAGGTCGTCGTCGTGCAGGCAGACCCCCCAGGCACCGACCTCGGCGAGCCGCGCCGCGATCTCCTCCGGTTCGATCGGCGGCCGCGTCGACACCCCGAACGGGTCCTGGCCACGGTGGCCGACGGTCCACAACCCGAAGCTGAACCGATCGCTCGGCGTTGGTGCGAATGGATCGTCCATTGGGTTCCTTTGTTCGTGTGATGAGCGCAGCGCGCCGAAACCTGCCCCGAGTCGTCCCCGTCGTCGCGACCGTCCCGGGAGGTATAGCGCTCAGCGCCCGGCCGGACGCTCGCCGTCGAGCAGCGCGACCAGCTCGCCGGGCGCGTCGACGATCACCTCCGCGCCGGCGGCGCGCAGCTCCTCGACGCTGCCGATGCCCCAGCTGACGCCGATCGCCGGCAGGCCGTGCGCCCGCGCCGCGACGATGTCGAACGACCGGTCGCCGACCATCACGGCCTCGGCGCGGTCGAGCGCGTCCAGTGCGCGACCGACGATCGCCGTCTTGTCGTCGGCGGCGTCGTCGGCGGCGGCGGCGACGACGACGGCGAAGTACCCCGCGAGCCCGAGCTCCTCGAGCAGCGGCTCGGCGAACAGCGCCGACTTCGACGTGGCGACCGCGAGCGGCATCCGCCGCGCCAGCGCGTCGAGCATCTCAACGACGCCCTCGAACACCGGCGTGCTGGTCAGGTACACGGCGGCGTAGCGCTCGCGGTAGGTCGCGACGATCGCCGCGACGGCGTCGCTCTCCGGCGGCTCGCCGGTCAGCTCGCTGAACGCGGTGAACGTCGGCGGACCGATGAAGTGCCGCAGCTCCGCCGGCTCGCGCGCCGGCAGTCCGTGCTCGGCGAGTGCCGCGTTGATCGCGCCCGTCACCGCCCGATAGGAGTCGACGAGCACGCCGTCGAAGTCGAAGATCACTGCGTTCGGAGCACGCTCGGCCACCGCCACATCATGCAGCAGCGCCACGGCGACCCCCTCCGCCGGGCTATCCGTCGAGGACCCGCGCTCCCGGACCGGGACGCACCTCGAGCGCGCCGGCCGGCACCGCGACGCCCGGCGGCAGGAGTCCGAGCACGTGCCCGCCGAAGCCGCCGCCGATCACCCGCGCGCCCACCGCGCCGGCCGCGCGCAGCTGCTCCACGGCCGCCTCGACCGCCGGGGTCGAGACCGCGTAGAGGTTGCGCAGGCTCGCGTGCGAGCGGTCGAGCAGCGCCCCCAGCTCGACCAGGTCGCCGCGCGCCAGCGCGTCCACCGCCGCGTCGACGCGCGCGTTCTCCTCGAACACGTGGCGCGCCCGCGCGGCAAGCGGCGCCGGCAGCGCATCGAGCATCGCCGGCTCGAGCTCGCGCAGGCTCGCGATCCCGAGCGCCGCGCACGCCTGCGCGCACTCGCTGCGGCGCTCGTTGTAGCCGGACTGCGCGTGCTCGTGACGAACGCCCGAGTCGAGCGTGACGAGCCGCCACTCGCCGAGCTCGAGCGCGACCGGCGTGATCACGCCCGAATGGAAGTCGATCCGCAGCGCCGCGTCCGCGCGGCCGCACAGCGACGCGAGCTGGTCGAGCAGCCCGGTCTGCGCCCCGACCCACTCATTCTCGACGCGCGAGCAGATCCGAGCGAGCGGCCACGGGGGCACCACATCGGCATCGGAGAGCGCGAGCAGCGCGAGGCACAGGGCGACCTCGAGCGCCGCCGACGACGATAGCCCGGCTCCCCGTGGGACGCTGCCGCGGATCTCGAGCAACGCGCCGGCCACCGGCAGGCCGGCCGCCGCCAGCTCGGCGCTGACCCCGCGCACGAAGTCGCGCCAGCCGCCGGGCGACGGGGCCTCCTCGCCGACCAGGAAGCTGTCGCGCTCGGCGAGGTCGACGGCCAGCGCCTCGATCCACGGCCCGCCGGTCGCGTGCGCGCGCACGCTGACCCCGGCGTCGATCGCGAACGGCAGCGCGAGGCCCTCGTTGTAGTCGGTGTGCTCGCCGATCAGGTTCACGCGCCCCGGCGCGAACGCCGTTGCGTGACTACGCTCCATCGGCCATCGCCTCGCGCAGCGCGCGTGCCGAGTCCTCCGGCAGCACATCCATCAGGAACGTGCCCGCTCCCTGCTCGGATCCGGCGAGGTACTTGAGCTTGGTCGCGGTGCGCAGCGGCGGGTAGAACTCGACGTGCAGATGCCCGGCGCGCCGGCCGTCGGTCGGCGCCTGGTGGAGCACCATCACATAGGGGAACGGCCTCCCGAACAGCCGGTCGTAGCCGCGCGTGACGGCCTGCAGCGCGGCGGCCAGCGCCGCGAGCTCGGCCGGCGTGCACTCCGCGAGGCTCGGGCGGTGCTCGCGCAGCGCGACGTGCGTCTCATACGGCCAGCGGGCGGCGTAGGGCACGTAGGCGACGACGGCGTCGCCTGAGTGCACGACGCGCTCGCCCGTCGCGAGCTCGCGCCCGAGCAGCGTGCACATCGCGCAGCCCCCGAGGCGGGCGTCGGCCGCTGCCTCGAGCGCCGGGACCGGCGGCATGAACGGGAAGCCGTAGATCTGGCCGTGCGGGTGGTGCAGCGTGGTGCCGACCTCGACGCCGCGGTTCTCGAAGATCAGCACGTAGGCGATGTCCGGCCGCGCGCCGAGCTCCTCGTAGCGCTGGCGCCAGACCCACATCAGCGCCTGCGCGCGCTCCGGCGCGAGCTCCGCGAAGGAGCCGCGATGGTCGTCGGTGTAGACGACGACCTCGGCCGCCCCCTCGGGCGCCTCGAACGACGGGAACAGGTTGTCGAACACGACGATCTCATACGACGGGAAGGGGATCTCGGTCGGCGACTGGCCCGGCCGCGTCGGGCACAGCGGGCAGTGGTCCTCGGCGGGCAGGAACGTGCGGTCCTGGCGCTGGACCGCGTAGACGACCTCCTCGGCGCGCAGTTCGTTGAAGCGCCGCAGGCTCACCGCTCGCCGCCGTCCTCGGCACGGTCGAAGCGGATCAGCGCGCGGCCGTCGTCCTTGACCAGGCGCCTGAGGATCAGCGGACCGAAGCGCTCGGGGGGCTCGGCGGCGGGCGGCGGATCGGGCGGCGGCGGCGGCGAGGACGGCATGCCAGAGGTATAGCTGCATTCATCGACGAGCGGGTGCATGCACCCGCTCGCGGATCGGCGCATGCGCCGATCCGAACGGCAATAGCATTGGCCGGGTGCGCGAGGCCTGGCGATGAGCGAGCCGCTGCGATGGGGGGTCGTCTCGACGGCGCGGATCAACGAGCTGGTGCTCGCCGGAGCGCGCACCAGCGACCACGTCGAGGTGCTGGCCGTGGCGAGCCGTGAGCGCGCGACCGCCGAGGCCTACGCGCGCGAGCACGGCATCGAGCGTGCCTACGGCTCCTATCAGGCGCTGCTCGCCGATCCCGAGGTCGAGGCCGTCTACATCTCGCTGCCCAACGCGCTGCATGTCGAGTGGGCGATTCGTGCGCTCGAGGCGGGCAAGCACGTGCTCTGCGAGAAGCCGCTCAGCCGCCGCGCGGACGACGCCGCGCGCGCGTTCGACGTCGCGGAGGGTTGCGGGCGGCTGCTGATGGAGGCGTTCATGTACCGCCACAACCCGCAGACCGCGCGCCTGGTCGAGCTGGTCGCCGAGGGCGCGATCGGCCGTTTGCGGCTCGTCCGCGCGAGCTTCGGCTTCTATCTCGACGATCTGACCAACGTGCGGATGCGTGGCGAGCTCGAGGGCGGCGGGCTGATGGACGTCGGCTGCTACTGCGTCAACGCGGCGCGGCTGTTGTGCGGCGAGCCGGTGCGCGCTCAGGCCGAGCTGTTGCTCGGCGGCGACGGCGTCGACGTCGCGCTGGCCGGCGTGCTCGGCTTCGCCGACGAGGTGCTCGCCCATTTCGACTGCGGCCTGGTGCTCAGCTCGCGCGACGAGCTGGTCGTGCTCGGCGAGCAGGGCAGCCTGCATCTGGCCGACCCCTGGCACTGCCGCACGCCCGGGATCGAGCTGCGCCGCCCCGGCGGGTCCGAGCTGATCAAGACCCCGACCGTGAACTCCTACGCGCTCGAGCTCGAGAACCTCTCGGCGGCGATCCGCGGAACCGCCGCGCCGCTGCTCGGACGCGAGGACGCGCTCGGCCAGGCGCGCGCCATCGAGGCGCTCTACGCCTCGGCGCGGGAGCACCGGACCGTGACGCTGTAGTGCTCGACGTCCGCCGCTCGCGATCGCCCGACCTGCGCGGCGTCCAGCTGGCGTGGCGCGATCAGGCTTCCGCAGCGCGCCGGCGGTTGCGCGCCGCGCTGTGGCCGGCGGTACAGGCCGCGGTGGCCGCGGGGCTCGCATGGCTCCTGGCCCACGACGCGCTGGGACACGCGCAGCCGCGGGCGCCTGACGCCGCTTACGCGCTGCGGCCGCGACGCGAGACCGCGTCCACGATCACCGCGGCGAGCAGCACCAGCGCCGTGATCATGAACTGGATGTCCGCCGACAGGCTGAGCAGGCCCATGCCGTTGTAGATCGTCGCGATGACCAGGCCGCCGAGCAGGGCGTGAACCATCTTGCCGCGACCACCGAGGAGGCTCGTGCCGCCGATCACGGCGGCGGCAACGCCGTAGAGCACCGTCTGGCCGCCGTCGATGTCGGTGTTCGCACCGCCGGTCCGCGAGTCGAGGATGATGATCGCCATGGCGGCCGTGAGGCCGGCGAGCGTGTAGGCGAGCACGCGAACCCGGTGCACGTTGATGCCGGCGCGCCGTGCGGCCTCACGGTTGCCACCGATCGCATACACGTAGCGGCCAAAGCGCGTGCGACCCAGGAGGAACGTCCACGCCACGACCAGCACGATCACGATCGGCACAACCCACGGGACGCCTTCGACCGTCGAGCCGGTAAAGGCCGCGCGGTTGACGCTGCAGATCGCCACGAGCACGACGCCCGCGACCGAAACGCCAGCGACCTTCGCCAGGGTCAGGCTGAGCGGCGGCGCGACCAGGCCGCTCGCTCTTCGCCGGCGATCGCGCGACACGCTCCCGACAGCGAACAGCACCAGACCGACGGCGAGCACGATCCAGCCAGCCGTGATGCTCAGGGTGCCATTGACGATGTTGTAGATCGTGGGGTTGTCGATCCGGATCGAGCCGCCGTTGGATGGACTCTGGTTGTTGATCAGCCAGATCAGGAAGCCCTCCCAGAACAGCAGGCCGGCGAGCGTGACAACGAATGGCGGAAGCCGCAGCCGGGAAATGATCTGACCCTGGATGAAGCCGATCCCGGCGGTCGTCGCCAGTCCGGCGAGGATCGCGAAACCCCATCCGAGGTTGATCGGTGGGTAGGCGAGAATCGTCATCACCGCTGCTCCGACGGCGCCGGAGTAGCCGAGCGAGAGATCGATCTCGCCGAGGAGCAGCACGAAGATCTCGGCCATGCCGAGCACGATGAACTGGGCCGACTGCTGCAGGAGGTTGACGAGGTTCAGCGCGGAGAGGAAGCGCGAGCGCTCGATCTGGAAGACGATGATGATCACCACCAGGCCGGCGATGACGGGCAGCACTCCGCTTTCACCGCTGCGGACGCGCTTGAACCATGCCGCCAAGTACTCGTTGAGGCTTGCGTCCGGCGGCAGCGCCATCAGGCTGCGGTCGAGCGTCGCCTGGTCGGCTGCGGTCTCCTGTTCGATCGCGCGGGGTGCGGTGATCGTGCCCGCCGCCGGCTCCTCGTTGATCGGCATTTCAGCTCGCCGCCCGGGCGTCGTTGTTGGCGTTCTCGCGTTCGCTCAACCCTCCGGTCGTCATGATCTCGACGGCGCTCTGGCGGTCGTAGTCCGACGCGGGGCCGGCGGAGACGAGCCGACCGAGATAGAGGATCGCCACGCGGTCGGCGACCGAGAAAACGTCGATCAGGTTGTGCGAGATCACGACCACGGCGATCCCGTTGGCAGCGAGCCCCTTGATCAGCTCGAGCACCATCGCGGTCTGCGATACGCCGAGCGCGGCGGTCGGCTCGTCCATGATCACCAGCTTTGCATCGCCCATGACGGCCCGGGCCACGGCGACGCTCTGGCGCTGCCCACCCGATAGCGATCCGACCGGTTGGCGGATCGAGCGCACGGAGGTGACTGACAGACCGGCAAGCGTCTCCTTGGCCTTCAGCTCCATCGGCGTCTCGTCCAGCATGCCGTGCCGGCGGGCCTCGACGCCCAGGTACATGTTGGCGACGATGTCCAGGTTGTCGCACAGCGCCAGATCCTGGTACACGGTGGCCACGCCGAGCTCGGTGGCGTCGTGGGGGGTGCGAATATCGGTGCGCTTGCCGCGCCAGTAGATCTCGCCCTGATCGGCCTGGTGGATTCCGGCGATCACCTTGATCAGTGTCGACTTGCCGGCGCCGTTGTCGCCGATCAGCGCGGTGACGCGTCCCGGCGGGACGTCGAGGTTGACGCCGTCGAGCGCGGTGACGGGACCGAAGTGCTTGGAGATCCCGCGCAGGGAAAGCAGCACGTCGGAGGCCGGCCCGCCGTCCGCTTGACCGTCTGCGCCGGGGTTGGCCTCCCGGCCCGCCGAGGCGGACCGGGAGACTGTCCCTTCCTGCGGTTCGCTAGCCGCGGCTGTCGAATCGGCCGTCATTGGCCCGCAGCCTATAGATCACGGCTCGCTTCATCACTACTTGATCTTGAACTTCTTGCAATCCGTCGCGTAGGACGGGCCTGACGGCGGCCCACCGGCGCAGATCTGCGATGCCGGGACGAACTTGTCCTTGACGACCGTCGACTCGATCGTCGCCGCCGTCACCCACTTCGGGGTCTCGAGCACCGACGGGATCTGGACGTTCGCCACGCTGTCCGTGGTCGAGCCGTTGATCAGCGTCTTCGGCGGCTTCACCCCTGCCCGCAGGTACATCGCGAGCGCGGTCGCAGCCTGGGCCTCCAGGAAGACGGCCTTGTAGACCGTTCCGCACTGGTAGCCGCTGATGATGTTCTGCAGTCCGCCGAGCGAGGCGTCCTGGCCGGTCGTCGGGAACGTGTTCGGCTTGACTCCCTGCTGCTGCAGGTAGGTGATGATCGCCCCGGCCGTGGCGTCGTTTGCCGTCAGCGTCGCATTGGCCGTCGGGTTGGCGGTGAACGCCTGCTGGAACTGGGTCTCAGCTGTCGGCGGATCCCATGTTCCTGCCAGGGTCGCAGGTGCGGCACCCTCGAGATCGGTCCATCCACCATTGGTGAACAGCGGTGTGAGGACGCTGAAGTAACCCTGCGCGAACTGCGTGGCGTTGTTGTCGGTCGCCGCGCCGTGGTTCACGATGACCTTCGGGTTCTTGACGCCCCACGCCTTGACGCAGGAGACGAGTCCCGAGCCTTCGAGCTTGCCGACCGCGACGTTGTTGAAGCTGACGTAGTACTTGTCGGTGGTGGCACCGCCGAGCGTGAGCCGGTCGTAGTCGATCGTCTTGACGCCGGCCGCGAGGTCGAGCTTCTCGACCTGGTCGCCGGTTGCGGCGTCCACCGGGGTGGTCATGATCACCTTGGCCCCAGCCGTGATGTCCGCCTGGGCGTCGGTGATGAACGTGGCGTCGCTGCCGGCAGCGTTCTGGATGATGATCTGGTTCGACTTGAGACCGGCGGCCAGCAGCGCCTTCTTGAGGTACGGCGCATCGAACTCGGTCCAGCGGGTCGACGACACGGTGTCCGGAAGGATCACCGCAACCTTCCCCTTGCCCTTCTTGGCCAGCGGCACCAGGGCCTTCATCGCCGAAAACGAATTAGTGAAGTCCGCCGAGGTGAGGTTCTTGTAGGTAACCGCAGGCTTGGCCGCAAAGCTCTCAGTCGCAAACAGCGTGCCGGTGAGAGCCACCGCCACGATGGCGACGAACACGCGTCTGCTCTTCAGCAGAGACATTCTCTTCCCTCTCTCTCGATCTCATTACGGTGATTGCAGCGACCGGGCGCAACGCGCCCAACCGTGGCAATCACGAGGAACCGCAAGAATCTAGACGCTGCCGCGTAAACGCAACGTCAACGTTCCAGGCGTTTCTGGAACAAGTCGTGAACGTGTTTACGTCTTGTTCACTCCGGGGCCAGCCGGTAGCCGACGCGCGGCTGGGTGAGGATCAGCGGCGGACCGTCCTCGGGCTCCAGCTTTGCGCGCAGGCGGCGCACATAGACGCGCACATATTCGATTTCGGTTTCATAGCCTGGCCCCCAGACGCGCCGCAGCAGCTGCGCGTGGGTCAGCAGCTTGCCGCGATTGACCACGAGTTCGCGCAACAGCGCGAACTCGGTCGGGGTCAGGTGAAGCTCCGTGCCGTCACGCGTCACCTGGCGGTTTGCGAGGTCCATCTCGAGGTGGTCGGTGAGTGCGATCAGGGTGCTCGGCATCTCGACCGGCGCGAGACGCGTCCGTCGCAGCGTCGCCGAGATCCGCGCAAGCAGCTCGTCGATGCTGAACGGCTTCGTCAGGTAGTCGTCGGCGCCGAGGTTGAGGGCAGCGACCTTGTCGTGGTCGCCGCCACGCGCCGAGACGACGATGACGCCGACACTGGAGCGCTCACGGACCTGCTTGCAGAGCTCGAACCCGTCGACCGAGGGCAGCATCAGGTCGAGCAGGATCAGGTCCGGCTGCTCCGTCTCGAGCGTTTGCAACACACGATTGCCGTCGGTCGAGACGAGCGTTTCGAAACCCCGCACGGCGAGGTTCGAGCGGATCAGGTCGACGATGTTCGGATCGTCCTCGACCACGAGGATCTTCGTGGCCGGCGGTGCCTCAGACGTCGGAAAGCTCACGATCCTCCGTGTATCGGAGCGAGGGGTCGGGGCCGCCGATCGGCAGCCTCACGGAGAACCGCGTGCCGTGCTCGAGTGTCTCGAGGTCGATCTCGCCGAGATGGGCATCGACGATGCCCTTGGCGATCGACAGTCCGAGCCCGGCTCCGGCCGCAGGACCGACGCCGCCGCTTCGCGGCTCGAACATCGCGAGCGCGACCTCGTCGGGCAGGCCGCCACCGTCGTCGGTCACGCTGATCGCCACCCCGTGCTCCTCATCCCCGGTTGCCCTGACCCACACCCTGGTCCCGTCGGGATTGTGCCGCAGTGCGTTCTCGAGCAGGTTCAGGAAGACCTGCTCGAGCCGGTCGTGGTCGGCCCAGACGGCCGGCAGGTCGGTCTGGCAGTCGAGCTCGATGACCGCCGCCTGTGCCGGCGGCAGGCACGCGATTGCGGCATCGAGGACGGGCGGCAGCTCGCACCAGTCCGGCAGCATCCGCATCGTCGAGGATTCGATGGCCGAGAAGTCGAGCAGGTCGACGACGAGGCGGCTGAGGCGGGCCGATTCGGCGCCGATTCGGGTCAGGAAGCGCTTCTGCGACGCGCCGTCCCAGGTGACGTCGGGCGCCATCAGACTCGAGGCATAACCGCCGATCGCGGTCAGCGGCGTGCGCAGCTCGTGGCTGAGGCGCGAGAGAAAGCCTCGCTGCAGCTCGCGCGAGCGTCGCAGCGCGCTCGCTTCCTCGCGCGCGCGCTCGGACTCCTGGCGCTCGAGCGCCAGGCGCAGCGAGTTGGCCGCGTCCTCCATCAGCGCCACGCCGTCGATGGGGGTCCTCGCCGCGCGCCACTGGGCGAGCAGGATGCCGCCTCCTCGGGGAGCCGAGAAGCTCACGGCCATGCACGCCTCGCCGTCCGTCGGCACGATGCTCGTCGACCGGCCGTCGGGCGCGCCGTCGGTGCGTCGCACCCCGGCCGCTTCGATCAGGCCCGCGGAAGCGCCCACCTCCTGGCCGGAGGAGTCCACTGTGAGCCAGCGCTCGGCGTCCTCTCCGGCGACGTCGCGGGTGACCAGCGCCACACGCTCGGCCTGGAGGCCCCGGCACAGCGAGTGCAGCACGACGGTCAGGCCGGGGGCCAGCGGCACTGGGCCCGCGAGCGTCTCGAGCACGTCGCGAATCGTTTCGAGCACCCGGTTGCGTGCCGTGACCTCGCCGAGCAGTTGTTCGCGCTCGACCGCGCTGGCAATGTAGCCCGCGTAGAGGTTCACGAGTCGCAGCTCGTGCTGTGGGGGGTGGCCGGGTGCCTCGCGAAAGACCGTGATCACCCCGAGCAGGCGGTCGGTCCCGACCACCGGGACCGACCACGAGCTGCGCACGGTCGCGTTGGCCGCGAGCGGTAGCCAGGGGGCCCAGCCGGGGCTCGAGCGGATGTCGAAATCGATCATCGTTTCGCCCGATTTGGCGGCGGCGCCGACCGGTCCGCCGGCAACGTCAAGCGGCAGGTCCGACCACGCGTCGGTGAGAGCGTTCGGGAGGCCGAGCGCGATCGCGACGCGCAGCCGCCCGCCCTCGACGAGATGCAGGCACAGCTGCGGCGTCCCGAGGGCGTCACCCAGCGCCGACAGGATCAGCGGCAGGCTCGACGACGGGTCGGCCGAGGCCAGCCGATCGGCGAGGCGATGTAGACGGCCGAGCTGCCGTCGCGCCGAGGAGTCGGTCGCCTGGCCGGAGATGAAGGCGATGATGTCCTCGGGGTGCGAGTCGGCGGGATCGACATCGGCGACGATCCGTCCGTGGCGGAGGACCACGATGCGGTCGGCAAGCCGGAAGATCTGCTCGATGTCGTGCGAGACCAGCACCACCGCGGTGCCCCGCTGGCGCACCCCGGCCACGATCTGGTCGACCCGGGCCGATTCGTTCACACCGAGTGCCGTTGTCGGCTCGTCGAGCACGAGCAGCTTTGGCCGGGCGGCCATCGCCCGGGCGACCGCGACGAGTTGGCGCTCACCCGCGGAGAGCGACGCAACGGTGCGTGTCGTGTCGGTCAGGCCGATCTCGAGGTCCGCGAGGAGTCGCCTGGCGGCCTGGTGAAAGCGGGGCGCCGATCGCATCAGCTCAGGCCCTTCACTGCCGAGGAGCAGGTTCGAGGCGATGTCGAGGTTGTCGCAGAGCGCGAGGTTCTGCCACACGACGGTGACGCCGCGGCGTGCCGCGGCGGCCGGCGACGATCCGATCCGTTCGCCGTCGATGAGGATGCGGCCGCTCGTCGGGAGCATGTCGCCGCCGATGCAGCGCACCAGCGTCGACTTGCCGGCGCCGTTCTCACCGGCGATTGCGACGATCTCGCCGTGGCGGATGTCGAGGTCGATGGCGTCGAGCGCGTTGAACGCCGCGTAGCGGACGCTGAGCGCCTCGACGCGCAGCAGCGGCGCGATCGCGGATGCCGTCGGCTCGCTGATCGTGGCGACCATGGGGAGCATTGTGCTGTAAGTGACAGGTTGGCACGCCACCGAGTGCCACCGCAGCGCCGGGACGACGGGTGCGGATCGGCTCAGCTGAGCGGCAGTCGAGCGGGCACGCGGAGGCGCTCCCCGCGTGTTCGGGTCCGGCTAGGCCTGGGCGGAGGAGGCGCGCACGGAAAGCCGCGCCGCGGTGGCGGCGCGGGCGCCGGCGAAGGTCACCAGGCGGCGCGCGTCCTCGTCCCACAGCTTCAGCCGCACGGCGCGCAACCCGTCCCACAGCGACAGCGTCGGCACGTCATGGAAGATCGGATTGGCGTCGTGGGCGGCCTGCAGGTTGTAGTTGGGAATCCGCGAGTTCAGATGGTGCACGTGATGCAGGCCGATGTTGCCGGTGAAGAACTGCAGCACCTTGGGCAGCTTCAGGTAGGAGCTGCCGCGGAGCGCCGCGTCGGCGTAGGTCCACTCGGTGTTGCGCTCCCAGAAGGTGTCCTCGAACTGGTGCTGCACGTAGAACAGCCAGATCCCCGCCGAGCCGGCGAGCAGCGCCGGGGGTGCCTGGATCAGCAGGAAGTTGCGCCAGCCAACCAGCAGGCAGCCGCCGATGATCAGCACGGCCAGCGCGAGGTTCGTCCCGTGCACGCTGCGGCGGATCCGCGGGCGCGGCGAGCGGGGCATGATGCGGGGCGCGAGGATCATCGCGAACAGCGGTCCCAGGCCGAACATCACGAGGGGATTGCGGAACAGGCGGTAGCCGAGCCGTGCGCGCCACGGCTTGGCGTTGTACTCGGCGATCGTCAGCGTCGGCACATCGCCCTGCCCGCGGCGGTCGAGGTCGGCGGCGGTGGCGTGATGGACGGCGTGGTTGTGACGCCAGTTGGCAAACGGCGCGAAGACGAGGACCCCGAGGATGCTGCCGAGCCACAGGTTGCCCCGCTTGGTCGGCAGATACGAGCCGTGCGAACAGTCGTGGAAGACGATGTAGGTGCGCAGCAGGAATCCGGCGGCGAGGACGCCGATCGCCAGCGTCACCAGGTAGGAGACCCGCAGCGAGTAGTACATCGCGACCAGCAACCCGAGGTAGGGCACCACCGAGGTCAAGAGGCCGCCGATGCTGCGCGACATGCTCGGTCGCGCGTACGGAGCCAGGGCTTCGGTCCAGAAGTTGACTCGTGAGCCGGTTCCGCCGGCCGCTGCGGCCCCCCTTGGCTCCCGGCCGGCGTTATCGCTGATACCGCCAGGCCCGGTCGTCTCTGCCAGGACCATGGGCCCCTTTCCTATGCTGGCACAGGCCGGCCAGAGCGGCAGCGCCCACGTGAAGCGCTGCGACAAGCCTACACGTAGGACTGGCGCACGTCTAACCGCTGCGTTTCGCGCCCGCGGGCGATGGCTAGACTGCTCACTCGATGCCCTCCCCGGCTCTCGATCCGGCCGTTGTGCGCGAGCTCGAGGCGGTGCTCGCACCGGACCAGCTGATCACCCGGCCGGAGCAGCTGCGGACCTACGAGTGCGACGGGTTGACGAACCGCCGCGTCGTCCC
>DATLQS010000006.1:0-24901 GCA_035535075.1 Solirubrobacteraceae bacterium | reverse complement strand
CCGCGCCTGGCGCAGCTCGTCGCGGTGCAGGTAGGTCGTCGCGGCGCTCAGGTGCTTGTTGCCGCCGCAGTGGTCGAAGTGCAGGTGCGAGTTGATCAGCGCGTCGACGTCCTGCGGCTTGAAGCCGCACTTGGCGAGCTGACCGGGCACGGTCTGCTCCGCGCTCTGCTCGGGCAGCTCGAACGGCAGCACCTCGTTGACGAGGTCGAGGTCATAGCCCGAGTCGAACATGAACAGCCCGTCGGCGTGCTCGATCAGCACGCTGTAGACGGGGAAGCGCACCGGCGTGCCGCAGCCGATGTTCCAGGTGATGTGCGACTGGTCGATGACCAGCGTCCCGCTGTCGAGCAGCCGCACCCGTGTTGCCTTAGCCATGCTCAGCCATCACCTTTCGTAGCGCCACCAGCGCGGCGCCGCGCTGCTGCTGGAGCTCCTTGGTCCGTTCGGGGGTGTAGTCGAAGAAGCCGCCGCCGGTCTTGATGCCCAGGCGCCCGGCGTCGCGCAGGTCGGTGGCGGTGCTCGAGATGCCGGTCTCGTTGGAGAGGTCGGCGTTGAGGAAGCCGGCGACCGCCGTGTAGATGTCAAGGCCGGCCATGTCGAGCAGCTGGATCGGCGGGACCACCGCGAGCTTGTAGCCGATGCCCCACTTGACGCACAGATCGAGCCCCTCGACGTCGATCACGCCCTCGTCGACGAGCGCCAGGCACTCGCGCATGATCGCGTAGAGCACGCGGTTCTCGACGAAGCCGGGGACCTCCTTCTTCAGCGTCACCGGGTGGTAGCCGATCCGCCGCGTCAGCTCCTGCACCGCCGCGGTGACCTCGGGCGCGGTGCGCTCGCCGTTGATCACCTCGTTCATCGGGATCAGATGCGGCGGGTTGGACCAGTGCCAGCCGATCACGCGCTCCGGATGCTCGAGCTCGGCGGCGATCTTGGTGATCGGGATCCCCGAGGTGTTCGAGGCGATGATCGTCTGCGCGGAGATCTGCGGCTCGACGCCGGCCAGCACCTGCTGCTTGAGCTCGAGCTTCTCGGGAATCGCCTCGACGACGATCTCGGCGCCGCTCAGCGCGGTCGCCTGGTCTGACTCGTAGCGCACCGCGCCGCCCTCGTGCAGGGGCACCTCGAGGCGCTCGAGCACGCCCTCGACCATCCCGACCATCGTCGCGGCCCGCTCGAGCGCCTCGGGGTTGACGTCGAACAGCGTCACCTGCAGGCCGGCCCGGGCGAGCACCGCCCCCATCCCCGGGCCCATCGTGCCGGTGCCCAGGATCGTCGCTCGGTTCAGTTCACTCATGTCGGCCTTCCTTCGTCGTGGTCGCTTGCTGTGCTCGGGCGCTGCTCCTGGATCTGGCGCCAGACACGCTCGGGGGTCAACGGCAGCTCGGTCATCGGGACCCCGGCGTCGGCGAGCGCGCAGACGATCGCCGCCGGGACCGCCGCGAGCGCTCCCTCGCCGCAGCCCTTGGCCCCATAGGGCCCGGGACCGTCGGCGTTCTCGACGATGATCGAGGTCATCGACCCCGGCAGGTCGGCGATCCGCGGGACGCGGTACTCGAGCAGGTTGTCGTTGGCCACCTCGCCGTCGACGAGCCGCATCTCCTCGAACAGCGCGTTGCCGATCCCCTGCATCGTGGCGCCCTCGTCCTGGCGCGCCACGAGCTGCGGGTTGATCGCCGTGCCGACGTCGGCGACGGTGGCGGTGCGCAGCACCGTGATCACGCCGGTGTCGGGGTCGACGGCCAGCTCGGCGCCGGCGACGCAGACCTCCCAGAAGTGCGGGCCCTCGGCGTAGGAGCCGGTGTCGCCGCCGCTCGGGCGGACCTCGCCGCCCTCGATGATCTCGCCGCCGCGGAAGCCGAAGCGCTTGGCGATCAGGTCGGGGAAGCTGATCTCCTCGCCGGCGTAGGAGGCGCGGCCGTCGCGCAGCTCGACGAGCTCGCCGTCGGTGTCCCACAGCTCGGCGGCGGTCTCGCGCAGGCGCTCGGCGACGGCCTCGGCGGCGCGTTTGACCGCCAGCCCCGCGACGGTGGTCGAGCGGCTCGCGCCGGTCGAGCGGTCGTAGGGGGTGAAGCGCGTGTCGGCGCCGTGCACGCGCACCAGCTCGCTCGAGAGGCAGAGCTCCTCGGCGGCGATCTGCGCCATCACCGTGCGCGGACCCTGGCCCATCTCGGTCGTGCCGACGTAGACGTCGGCCGAGCCGTCGGAGCACAGGCGCACCGAGGCGCGCGAGACGGGGTGCGCGCCGGCGGCCAACAGGCCCACGCTGACGCCGCGGCCGACCCACGGCCGGCGCGGCTCGTCCCAGCCGACCGCCTCGGCGACACGCTCGACGTCGCCGACGAGGTCGGCGTCCAGCGGCTTGCCGGTGCCGTCCGGGCGCACCGGCTCGCCGGGCACCACCAGGCAGCGGCGGCGCAGCTCGAGCGGATCGACGCCCGCCTGGCGCGCGAGCTCCTCGAGCTGGGACTCGCCGATCCACTGCATGTGGGTCGCGCCGAACGCGCGGTAGGACCCCGACGGCGGCGTGTTGCAGTAGACGCACTCGGCCTGCACCGAGACCGCCGCGAAGCGGTAGGGGCCGGCCGCGGCGTCGGCGCCCGTGGCCACGACCCGCGGGCCGTTGTCGGCGTAGGCGCCGGTGTCCATCCAGAAGCGCACCTCGCGCGTCAGCAGCTCGCCGGCGGCGTTGGCCGTCGTGCGCATCCAGGCGCGCATGCCGTGGCGGCGCGAGGTGACCATCGACTCCTCGACCCGGTTGACGATGCGCACCGGG
Organism: Solirubrobacteraceae bacterium; assembly: GCA_035535075.1. GTDB lineage: Bacteria > Actinomycetota > Thermoleophilia > Solirubrobacterales > Solirubrobacteraceae > Palsa-513. Next base: position 22,125 of record DATLQS010000006.1, on the reverse strand, counting down.
CGCCCGGCCTTGCGCGCCAGGGCCACGGTCAGCGGCTCCATCTTGGTGTAGGACTTCGAGCCGAAGCCGCCGCCGAGGTAGCCGACGACGATCCGCACCGAGCCGATCGGCAGCCCGAACAGGTCGGCGAGCTCGGCCTGCACGAGGAACGGGTGCTGGCAGTTCGCCCACAGCGTCACGCCGTCGCCGTGGTAGTGGGCGATCGTGGCGTGCGTCTCCATCGCGTACTGGTAGACGGCCGGGAAGGTGTAGGTGCCCTCGACGGTGAACGCCGCCTGCTCGCGCGCCGCCTCGACGTCGCCGGCCTCGATCCGGTGGCGGTAGCAGACGTTGCCCTGCTGCTCGCCGAGGTCGCCGAGGCCGTGGAACAGGCCGATCTTGGGGACCCGCTGGTGCAGCCGCGGGGCGTCGGGGGCGAGCGCCTGCTCGAGCGTGCCGAGCACCGGCAGCGGCTCGTAGGAGACCTCGATGGCGCGCACCGCGGCCTGCGCCGTCGCCTCGTCGACGGCCGCCACGGCGGCGACCGGCTCGCCGGCGAAGCGCACGCGGTCGATCGCGACGATCGGGCGATCCTTGATCGCGTGCCCGTAGTAGGGCTCGATGTCGTCGAGGTCGGCGGCGGTGAGGATCGCCGCGACGCCGTCCATCGCGAGCGCCGCCGAGACGTCGATCGAGGTGATCTTGGCGTGGGCGAAGGGGCTGCGCAGGACGCTGCCGTGGAGCATCCCGGCCATCTCCATGTCGCCGACGTACTGGGCCTGCCCGCTGAGCTTCTCGCGCGCGTCCTTGCGCGGCCGGGAGACGCCGACCTCCTCGCGCGTCGCGACCTGCGTCTCGACGATCATCCGGCGATCCCGGCCAGTTCGCGCGCCGCCTCGAGGATCGCGACGTAGCCCGTGCACCGGCAGAGGTTGCCGTCGAGGCCGTGGCGGATGTCCTCCTCGGTCTCGAGCTCGCCCGCGTCGCGCAGGCTCTTCAGCGTCAGCAGCAGCCCCGGGGTGCAGTAGCCGCACTGCAGCGCGGCGTGGCCGATGAAGGCCGCCTCGAACTCGGCGAACTCGGCGGTCTGGGCGAAGCCCTCGATCGTCAGCACCTCGCGGCCGTGCGCCTCGACCGCCAGGTAGGTGCAGGCGCTGACACAGCCGCCGTCGACGAGCACCGTGCAGGTGCCGCAGACCTGCACGTCGCACGAGCGCTTGGCGCCGGTCAGCCCGAGCCGCTCGCGCAGGAAGTCCAGCAGCAGCTCCTGCGGCTCGACGCTCGCGCGCACCGGGTCGCCGTTGACGACCAGCTCGATGTCCATCGCGCGGGACGCTGGGTCGGCGGGGATCAAGCGGCCTCCCCCGGCATGTCGAAGGCGCGCCCGCTGCGGCGCAGCTCGCGGACCCACGCGTCCCAGTACTCGGCGGCGAACCCCGGCTGGTACTTGACCGAGTGGATGGCGGCCAGCAGGTCCTGGGGGATCGGGTGCAGCGGGCCGAGCGAGGAGGCGATCATCTGCAGGCGCACGGCCCGCTCGAGCAGCACGCTGGCGAGCACCGTCCAGCGCAGGTCGCGCTCGGCGACGAGCACGCCGTGGTTGCGCAGCAACAGGCCGCTGCCGTCCCCCAGCGCCTCGGCGACGAGCGCCCCCTGGCGGGCGTCCATGATCAGGTCGGGCACGCCGTCATAGGTCGAGATCCCGCCGACGAACAGCACGCTGTCGTGGGTCAGGTGGGCGAACTCGGCGTCGGTCGCGCCGAACGCCGTGGCATACGGCGGGTGCCCGTGCACCACGCTGCGGACATCGGGGCGGCGCTTGTAGACCTCGGTGTGCAGGACCGTCTCGAGGTGCATCCCGGCGACGACGTTGTCGTGGTCGGCGTCGAGGTCGACGGCGACCACGTCGGCCGGCGTCACCTCGCCGAGCGCGACGCCCTTGCGCTTGATGTAGATCGTGCGGTCGTCGGCGCCGCGGGCGCTGACGTGGCCGAGGGTCAGGTCCTCGTAGCCGTGCATCGCGAGGATCCGGCTGGCCCACGCCACCTCCAGGGCCATCGCCGCGGCGTCGGGACGGGGCGGCGCGCTGGCCGCCTGATCGGCTTCGAGTGTCACGTCTCCCTCCGCTGGGTGGGCGGATAGTCCGGATGGGGAAAGCCGAAGACCATCGCGACATCCTCGCTCCCCGTGTTGGCGACCGCGTGCCAGATGCCCGCCGGGATGAACAGGCCCTGCCCGCCGGCGAACGCCACCGTCTCGCCCTCGAGGCGCAGCTCGCCCTCGCCGGAGAGCACGTAGGCGACCTCCTCGGTCTCGTGGCAGACCATCGCCGTCACGCAACCGGGCGTGAACACCGAGTAGCCGAGCGAGGCCGTGTTGCCCGACAGCGAGCGCTCGTTGAGGACCATCCGGCTCCAGCTGCCGCCGGGCAGCTCGATCGGCTCGACGTCGCTCAGCCCGACCACCGTGACCGCACTCATGGGTGCCTCCTTTCGCGCCTCACAGCACCCACGCGCCGTCTTTGAGGATCCAGCGTCCGCTGTCGACGATCTGCATCGAGGCGTCCAGGACGACCCCGTCGAGGTGCAGCATGCACACGTTCTGGCCGCCGGGATAGGCGTTGTGGTTGTCGCCGAGCGCGCAGTGGACGGTGCCCACCCGGCCCTTCTCCGAGGGCGTCCCGAACGGGGCGACCTCGCTGACGCCGAAGGCGAACTCGCCGATCACCGTCGCGTTCTCGACGCCCTCGATGACCTCGCGCAGCCGGCGCGCGTCGTCGCCACCCTCGATCGCCACCGCCTTGCCGTCCTTGACGGTCCAGGTGATCGGCTCGGTCACCTGGCCGGGCAGCCCGATCCCGAGCATCACGCCGTCGACCACCACGGTCCCGTTGGTGCCGTCCTCGACGGCGGCGTAGGCGACCTCGGCCCACAGGGGCAGCGGTCCCATCATCTGGCCGCGGCGCTTGATCGAGGTCACCTCGAGCGCCGGGCGGTCCTTGATCGTGACGGTGAAGTCGGTGCCCTTGGCCGAGGTCACGCGCAGCTGCTCGACGCCCTCGAGCGCCGCCATCGCGTCAAGCGCGCGCTGCTGGGCGAGCTGCAGCTTCTCGACGGTCAGCCCCCACGAGCCCATTCCCGGCTCGACCGAGGCGATCTTGGCGTTGTTCTCACACGACGCCTTGACCGCGGGGACGTGGGCGAAGCGGTTGGCCCACTCGAGGTTGGTGATGATGATGATCTCGTCCGAGTTGACCATCGCCTCGTGCAGGTTGCGCGGGGGGACCATCGGGAAGTGCGTGTCGGCGCGCCCGCGCCGGACCTGCATCTCGTTGTTCATGATCACCGGCCAGGCGCCGCGGTCCACGCACACCTCGGCCACGACGTGCGCCTCGTCCTGGTGCTCGTCGTCGGTGATGATCGTCACGACGTCGTCGGCCTCGACCGACATGCAGACGTCGACGACCAGCTCGGCGTCCTTGCGGATCGCTTCCGTGTCGGGCATGTTCACCTCACCTCCTGGGTCTGGAACTGCGGCAGGACCTCGCGCGCGAAGCGCTCGACCTGCCCGAACTGGTCAATGGCGCCGAAGCGGCAGATGAAATGGCTCACCCCGCGGCGCTGGAACTCGCGGATCCAGGTCGCGATGTCGTCGGGTGTGCCGACCGGACCCCAGTTGGAGAGGTCCATCGCCTGCGAGAGCTCGGGGTAGTACTTCGAGATGTAGTCGCCGAACGCGGCGCGGGCCTCGTCCGCGGAGTCGCCGATGTTCATCGTCACCTGGTAGGCCACGGTGTAGTCGTCGAAGTTGCGGCCGTGGCGCTCGGCGGCGGCCTGGAGGTAGCCGATCTGCTCGGTCAGCTCCTCGGGGTGCTCGGCGCGACAGCACGTCATCCAGCCGTCGCCGAGGCGGATGATGCGGTCGCAGGCGCGCTCCATGATCGCGCGCATCTTGTCGGTCGGCTTGTCGCCGACCAGTCGCGGGTTGGAGACGATCCAGATCGGCGGCGGCATCTGCAGCGGGCGCAGCGGGGCCATCTCGGTGCCCGAGTGGAAGGCGACCTCGTCGTAGTTGTAGTAGGTGCCCTTGAAGCTCGTGCTGCCCGTGCGGAACAGCTCGTTGAGCACCTCGAGGCCCTCCTCGAACACGCTCGCGCGGTCGGCGAAGGGCAGCCCGAGCGCCTCGAACTCGCGCCGCACGCCCTGCTCGGGGTTGCCCATGCACGGCCCGAGGATCGTGCGTCCGCCGGAGATCACATCGAGCGTCGCCCACTCGAGCGCCAGGTACAGCGGGTTGCGCATCGAGCTGACCAGGCAGGCGGTGCCCAAGCGGACGCGCTCGGTGCGCTGCGAGATCGCCGAGAGCAGCGCCATCGCCTCGTAGCGGGGCTTGGAGAACAGGCTGTCGCCGACCCACACCGAGTCGAAGCCGAGCTCCTCGACGCGGTGGGAGAGGTCGAGCAGCGCCGTGAGGTCGTAGTCGGGGGCGATCAGCGGCTCGCGGTTGTTCAGGTTGACGCCGAACTGCGTCGGCGGATCTACGGTGGTGTCAGCCATCGGCGCGCCACTCCTCGTCTGGGGGTTGGTCGGTGTCGTCCTGGTCCTCGAAGATCGAACGTGCGCTGGGCTGGTGCAGGACGCGCTGGGGCACCTCGATGTGCTCCTCGAGCAGGCGCGCGGCAAGCTCCGCGTCGCCCGCGTCGATGGCTTCGAGGATCGCCCGGTGCTCGGCCGCGGACTGCTGGAGCCCGCCGCGCAGCTCGGCGGACTTGCTCATCAGCCGCCCCATCTGCGCGATCAGCTGGGCGTGCACCGCCTCGAGCTTGCGATTGCCCGAGGCGTGCACGAACAGGCTGTGGAAGTCGCGGTTGATCTCGAAGAAGCGCGTCGTGTTGCCCGCCGCGGCCTCGCGCTCCATCGCCTCGCACATCGCGTGAAGCTCGGCCTTCTCGGCCACGCTGAGGCGCGGCACGGCGAGCCGCAGGGCCAGCGACTCGAGCGCCTCGCGCACCTGGTAGGCGTCGATGAACTCCTGGCGGGTCAGCCGCGTGACGACGGCGCCGCGGCGCGGCACGATGGTCACCAGCCCCGCCGCGGTGAGCTGGCCGAGGGCCTCGCGCAGCGGCCCGCGGCTGATCCCCAGCGAGCGCGCGAGCGCCACCTCGCTGAGCTCGGTTCCGGGCTCCAGGCGGCTCGAGAGGATCTCCTCGCGCAGATGGTCGAAGACCTGCTCGCGCAGCGTGCGGTTGTCGAGCGGAGCGTCGCGGACGGGGTCGCTCGCGCTCATCGGGCACCGCGGACGTAGGGGATGCAGAGCGCCGGCGGCAGGTAGGAGCGCCGGCCGAAGGCCATCAGCGAGACGATGATCGCGATGAACGGGAGCATCTGGACGAGGTCGTTGGAGATGTTGATTCCGGCGATCTGCAGCGCCGTGGTGATCGACAGCGAGATCCCGAACAGGATCGACCCGACGACGACCCACAGCGGCCGCCCGCGGCAGAGCATCGCGATGACGATCGCCATGTAGCCCTGCCCCTGGGTCATGAACGGCGTGAAGACGCCGGCGGCGACGATCGACAGATAGGCCCCGCCGAGCCCGGCCAGGGCCCCCGTGCTGAGCACCGCCCAGCTGCGCGTCGCCAGCACGCTGATCCCGGCGGCGTCGAGGGCCTCGGGCTTCTCGCCGGCCGCGCGCAGGTTCAGCCCGACGTTGGTGCGGCGGAAGACCCACACCAGCGCTCCCGCGAAGGCGATGCCGAGGTAGGCGAGCAGCGGCTGGGTGAAGACGCTGGCGCCGAGCACCGGGATCTTGTCGAGCAGCGGGATGGCCACCGCCGATGGCGACCCCAGACGCGGGTAGGTGCTGCCGAACTCGGCGCCCTGCAGCACGCTGGTGATCCCCTCCCCGGCGAGGGTGATGGCGATGCCGACGACGATCTGATCGAGGCCCAGCCAGACGCACAGCGAGACCATCAGCGAGGCGCCGAGCATGCCGCCGACCGCGCCGAGCGCGAACCCCAGCCACGACGAGTGGCCGTAGTAGGCGCCGATGAAGCCGAGGTACGCGCCGAGCAGCATCATCCCCTCGAGCCCGAGGTTGAGCACGCCGGCGCGTTCGGAGATCGTCTCGCCGAGCGCGGTGAACATCAGCGGCAGCCCGGCGACGATCCCGCCGGCGACCAGCGAGGTCAGGACCGCCTTGCTGAAGATCCCGGAGCTCGCCGCGAGAATGCCGGTCATCGGCTGGCCTCGTTGCTCGACGCGGCGCCCGCGCGGCGGCGCACCAGCGGCTGGCGCAGCGCCGCGCGCAGCCCGGGCGTCAGGTAGCTGCCGCCGAGGTCACGGCGGCGGCCGAGGAACTCGATCACCGTCATGAACAGCAGGATCAGCGCGACGAGCACGAGCAGGAAGTCGGTCGAGAGGTTGGCCTGCGCCGCGGCGAGGTCGCCGCCCGTCGAGAGCACGGCGAAGAAGATGATGAAGGGGATCACGGCGAGCGGATTGAGCCGCGCGAGGAAGACGAACGGGATCACCGTGTCGCCGTAGGCCGGGTTCCAGTTCGCCCGCACATAGCCCCACACGCCGAGGATGTCCGCGGCCGCCGCCGCGCCGACCAGCGCGCCGCTGATCAGGAACGCGCGCACGATCAGGCCGCGCACGTCGACGCCCATGTGCGCCGCGGCCCGGGGGTTGGCGCCGAGGACGTGCAGGCGCAGGCCGAACGAGGTGCGGGTGAGCACGTAATGGGCGAGCAGGGCGACCCCGAGCGCGACCAGCACGCCGGCGTGGATGCGCGTGCCGGGGATCGGCGGCAGCATGTGGTCGAAGGGGATCACGCGCGTCTGCGGGATGTTGACCGTGGGGTCCTGGAACGGGCCCTTGACCAGGATGTTGGCCACGCCGATGCCGATGAACGACATCATCAGCGTCGTGATGATCTCGTTGGTCTGGTAGCGCGCCTTGAGCAGCGCCGGGATGATCGTCCACGCTCCGCCGGCCGCCATCGCGACCGCGAAGAGGATCACCAGGCTGAGCGCGTTGGGCAGCCGCTCGAGGTGCGGCGCGACGCCGGTGATCAGCGCCGCCCCGAGCAGGAACTGCCCGTCGTAGCCGAGGTTCCAGATGTTCGCGCGGAACACGACGATCAGCCCGACGGCGATCAGCAGCAGCGGCGCGGCGCGCATCGCGCTGTCCTCCCACGAGCCCTGGGAGATCCCGTACTGCCAGATGTTCCCGTAGAAGGCGAACGGGTTGTCGCCGAGCACCAGCAGCAGCACGCCGCCCGCGACCAGGGCCAGCAGGACCGGCACCAGCGAGCGCATCATGGCGTCGCGCAGCGCGTTCACGCGGCGCGAACGCGGGCTCCCGCCGCCCGGGCGGTCCGGCTGGGCGTCGAGCACGCCGGCGGCCTCCGCGGCCAACGACAGCGACTCGGTCATACGCGGCCCGCCAGCGGCTCGGGGAGCGGCGCCGCGCCGAGGCTGACGTCGCTGATCATCAGCCGCCCGACCTGCTCGGCGGCGCCCGGGCCGTTCTCGACCTCGCCGACAATCCGCCCGCGCGAAAGCACGGCGATGCGGTCGGAGACCTCGAGCAGCTCGTCGAGGTCGGTCGAGATGACCAGCGCCGCGCGGCCGTTGCGCAGCTCGCCGATCATCCGCCGGACGGTGCGCGTGGTCCGCACGTCGAGGCCGTAGGTCGGCTTGTGGAAGGCGACGACCTTGGCGTCGAAGGACAGCTCGCGCGCCAGCAGGACCTTCTGGATGTTCCCGCCCGACAGCGTCGCGGCGCGGGCGTGGATGCCGGGCGTGCGGATGTCGAAGCGCTCGACGAGGGCGCGCGCGTCGCGATCGATCGCGTCGCGGCGGATGCGCCCGTGCCGCCAGTACGGCGCCTGGCCGATCCGCTTGAGCACGAGGTTCAGCGAGACCGGCATCGCGCCGACGATCCCCTCGCCGAGCCGGTCGTCGGTCACGTAGCGCAGCCCGAGCTTCTCGCGCGCCGCGATGCTCAGCGAGCCGACCGGCGCACCGAGGAAGCGGATCTCGCCGTGGGTCAGCCGCCGCTGCCCGCTGATCACCTCGGCGAGCGCGCGCTGCCCGTTGCCGTCGACGCCGGCGATCCCCAGGACCTCGCCCAGGTGCAGCGTCAGCGACACGTCCTCGATGCCCGGCTGCGAGCCGTCCCCGCGTGCGTGGGCGTGCTCGAGCGAGAGCGCGACCTCGGCGTCGGCCTGACGCGTGCGCCGGTGCCCCTCGACGCCGAGCTGCAGCTCGGCGATCTCCTCGTCGGTGTCCAGCGCGTCGCCGAACATCAGCCGCACGATCGCGGCCTCGAGCTGCTCCGGGGTGCTCGCCTTGATCTGCTCACGGTCGATCGCGCCGGTCAGGCGACCGGCACGCAGCACCGAGATGCGGTCGCCGAGCGCGACGGCCTCGTGAAGCTTGTGGGTGATGAAGACGACCGCCAGCCCGTGCTGGGTCAGCCGCTCGAGCACGCTCTGGAGCTCGTGGACGGCCTGGGGCGTCAGCATCGAGGTGGGCTCGTCGAGGATCAGGACCCGCGATCCGCGCCACAGCGCCTTGATGATCTCGACCTGCTGCTGTCCGCCGAGCGCGAGGTCACGCGCCCGCGTGTCGGGATCGACCTGGACGCCGAGGATCGCGCTGAACTCCGCCAGGCGCTGCCGGGCTCCGGCGACGTCCAGTCGCAGGGCCCGGCTGTCGCCCAGCAGCAGGTTCTCGATCACGCTCAGCGCGCCGATCAGCGTCGAGTGCTGGTAGACCGTCCCGATCCCCAGCGCCAGCGCCGCCCGCGGCGAGCTGATCCGGACGTCCTCGCCGGCCACGCGGATGCGGCCGCTGTCGGGCTGCTGCATGCCCGCGAGGATCGCCATCAGCGTCGACTTGCCGGCGCCGTTCTCGCCCAGCAGGCAGTGGACCTCGCCCCGGCGCAGCACCAACGAGATGTCGTCGTTGGCCACCACGCCGGGGAAGGACTTGCCGATGCCCAGCAGCTCGACCGCCGGCGTCTGGTCAGACGCGGCGGCGAGCTCCGCAGGCTCCGATCGGGCGGATTGCGGCACGGGCTGGTCGTTCACCGGCTGTGGATCAGGCGGCCTTCAGCAGCTTCTTGGCCGCCGCGTCGGTCGTCGCGACCGGGACCTTGATCCTGCCCGCGATGATGCCCCTCTGCGCGGTCATGATCTGGTTCCACAGGCTCGACGAGATGTACTTGCTGCGCAGCAGCGAGATGCCGCCGTTGCCCAGCGTCAGGTTGTAGCCGTGCGTCCCGAAGGTTCCGGCCTTGACGTCCTTGATGATCGCCTTGTCGACGTTGGCGAAGTTCCACAGCACTGACGAGAGCAGCACGTGGGCGGTGTCGATCGGCGTGATGTTGCCGATGTCGCCGATGTACCAGACCTTCTTGCCGGCGGTCTTGGCGGCGCTGATCCCCGACAGGTAGCCGAACGACGCGTTGTCGCCCATCGCGAAGATGACGTCGGCTCCCGTGGCGATCACGCTCGTCGAGACGCGCTTGCCGCCCGCGGAATCGTCATACCCGGCGGCGCTGATCGTGGCGGTCGTGATCGTGAGCTTGGGGTTCACGCTGTGCGCGCCCGCGGCATAGCCGCCCTCCATCTCGTACCAGTTGGTGTCCTGGGCCGAGAGGATCACGCCGATGTGGCCGGTCTTGGTCGTCTTGGCGGCGAGGATCCCCGCCAGGTAGGCGCCCTGCTGGCTCGAGGTCGTGATGTTCGAGAGGTCGCCCTTCTCGAGCAGCGTCGGATCGTCGTAGGTGATCGTCGGAATCTTGAACTGATGGGCGATCTGCTTGGCCTGCGCGTCATAGCCGCTGGCGTGGGCGATGATCAGGCCGGCTCCGCTCTGGGCGAGCTGGCGCAGCACCGAGGGTGTGTTGTTGTAGCCGATGTTCTGGACGACCTTGACGGTCTTGATCCCGGTGGCCTTCGCGGCGGCCTGGAGGCCGGCGACGCCCTGCGAGTTCCAGCCGTAGTCGCTCGTCTTGGCAGGGGTGGCGATGGCCACCGTGGTGAGCGGTTTGCTGGCGGCGCTGGCGGACAATCCGCCGACCGCGAGCCCCGCGACGAGTGCGAGCCCGGCGACGCCCGAGCCCACTCGCCTGAACGTTGTCTGCATGTGCTGCCTCCTCCTAGGGGATAACCAAACTCTGCGGCCAGGGGCCGGTCACGACACTGCGCGACGGGGCTCTGGCTGTGTACTGCCAACTGTCAACAATTGGTCGTGGACGATAGTATGACGCCGATGGATTTGCAATCGGTGGCCGACGGGGAGCCCGGCGGATCCCGGCAGCGGGGCCCGAACCGCGGGCCCTCGCGGGCCTCCCTCGGCGTGCCGCTGCGCGCCCGATTGTGGCTGGCCGGAGCCGGCCTTGCGGCAGTTGCCCTGGTCATCGTGCTGCTCTCGACATCGTCGAGCACCCCCGCCGCGGCCCCGGCCGCGCCCGCGGCGGGGAGGATCACGACCGCAAGCATCGCGACCTTCCATCGCGCGCTCGTCGCACGCCTGGACGCGCAGCACGCGACCTACCACTGGGTGGCCTGCGTGCGCAGCGGCAAGCGCTTCGGCGGCGTGCCGATCGTCCGCTGCAACGTCAACTTCGGTGACCCCCACATCCAGGCCTACTGCTCGGTGTTCCGCGGTGGGCGGCTGCTGACCAGCCAGGAGGATCCGGCGATCCCCTGCGGGCACGACAACGCCGGGTACTCGTTCACGATGGAGACCTACGGCTGATGGAGATCGCCAGCGAGTTCACCGTCGGAGCCGCCCCGGCCGAGGTCTACGCGGCGCTGCTCGACCTCGAGCGCGTCGGTCCGTGCATCCCCGGGGCGAGCGTCGGGCCGGCGGGCCCCGACGGCGCCCATCCCGCGGAGATCGCGGTACGGCTCGGGCCGATGCGCCTCACCTACCGCGGCACCGTGCGCGTCGTGGACCATGCCGAGGCCGCGCGAACCGCGACGCTCGTCGCCGACGTGCGCGAGGTGCGCGGACAGGGCAACGCCCACGCGCGGATGACGATGTCGGTCACCGACCACGGCCCCGGGGCGCACGTCCAGGCCAACACCGCGGTCGAGCTGAGCGGCCGCGCCGCGCAGATGGGGGCCGGCATCGTCGAGGACGTCGCCGGGCGCCTGGTGGCCGACATGGCCACCCGCCTCGAGGCGCTGCTGACGCCCGGCGCGTCCGGCGAGCCCCCGGACGCGGGACCGCCATCCGGCGGCGAGCGCGCGCCGGCCCCGGCGCCGCCGATCGGCGGCCTGCGCCTGCTTCTGCGCGCGCTGTGGCATCGCCTGCGACACGGACGCCCCCAGGCCGCGGCGCCGGACACATCCCGCCCGTGACCAGGAGGCCCGTCATGCGTGCGCCAGAGTTCACGCTCACCGCCGGACCGACGATGGCCTCGCCCCGCGTGCTCGCGGCGCTCGGCTCGCCGGTGATCTTCGACTACGACCCCGTCTTCCTCGAGCGCTTCCGCGACACCGAGCGGCTGCTCGCCGAGGCCTACCGGACGACCAACGACGTCGTGCTGATGCAGGGCGAGGCGGTGCTCGGCCTCGAGGCCGCGGCGCGCGGGCTGGTGACCCCCGGAATGCGCTGCCTGAACCTGGTCTCAGGGGTCTACGCAGCATGGTTCGGTGACTGGCTGCGCGAGTACGGGGCCGAGGTCAGCGAGCTCCGCGTCCCCTACGACGAGGCGCTCGACCCCGCCGCCGTCGAACGCGCGCTCGCCGACGACGGCCCCTTCGAGCTGGTCTCGATCGTGCATTCGGAAACCCCGTCGGGGATCGAGAACCCGCTGGCGGCGATCGGGCCGCTCGCGCACGCGCACGGCGCGCTGATGCTCGCCGACGTCGTCTCGTCGCTGGGCGGCACCGCGCTCGAGATCGACGAATGGAAGGTCGACCTCGCCGTCGCCGGCCCGCAGAAGTGCCTGGCCGGCCCGCCCGGAATGTCGCTGGTCACCGTGAGCCCCCGGGCCTGGGAGGCCATCGAGGCCAACCCCGCCGCCCCCCGCGGTTCCTTCCTCTCGCTGCTGGACTGGAAGGACAAGTGGATCGACGGCGGGCGCGTGGCGTTTCCCTACACCCCGTCGGTGAGCGACGTCAACGGCGTGCACGCCGCCCTCGGCGAGCTGCTCGACGACGGCGTCGATGCGTCGGTGGAGCGCCACGCCCGTGCGGCGCGCGCGACCCGCGCCGGCGTGCGGGGGCTCGGGCTGGAGCTGTGGCCGCGCAGCGACGCCTACGCCGCCAACTGCGTGACCGCCGTGCGCGCCCCGGCCGGAGTGGCGGTGCCCGAGCTGCTCTCGCACGTGCGCGAGCGCTACGGGGTGATGCTCTCCGGCGGCTACGGGGAGCTGAAGACGGAGGTCGTGCGGCTCGGCCACATGGGCCCGGCCAGCCGCTCGCTGTACCCGCTGGTGGCCGTCGCCGCGTTCGGCCGCGGGCTGGCCGATCTCGGCGTCGCCGTCGACCTGGGCGCCGGCGCCCAGGCGGTGATGGACGTCCTCGGCGAGGCGCCGGCGTGAGGCTGACGCCGTTTCGCCTGCACCGGCCGACGACCGTCGAGGCGGCCAGCGCGCTGCTCGACGAGCTGGGGCCCGACGCGCTGCTCTACTGCGGCGGCACCGAGCTGCTGCTCGTGGCCAAGTTCGGGCTGACCGACTTCAGCGACCTGGTCGACGTCAAGTCGATCGAGGAGCTCAGCGGCCTTTCGGGCAACGGCGAGCTGCGGATCGGCGCGAGCACCACGCACCGCCAGATCGAGCGCTCGGCGCTGGTCCGCGAGCGCTGGCCCTCGCTGGCCGCGATGGAGCGCGGCGTCGGCAACCTGCGCGTGCGCAACGTCGGCACGATCGGCGGCAACCTGTGCTTCGCCGATCCGCACTCCGACCCCGCGACCTACCTGATCGCGGCCGGCGGCTCGGTCAGCATGCGCCGCGGCGGCGCGCCGCTGCGGCACGTCGCGGTCGAGGAGTTCGGCCGCGGGCCGTATGAGACCGCGCTCGAGGAGGGCGAGCTGCTGGTCGGCGTCCACGTGCCGGCGCCGGCGCCCGGCTCGGCGCTCGCCCATCGCAAGATGTCCTTTCACGAGCGCCCGGCGATCACCGTCGCCGCCAACGTCACGGTGGCCGACGGCACGGTCCGCGACGCGCGGCTGGCGATTGGATCGGTCGGCGTGACGCCGAAGCGGGCGCCGGGCGCCGAGCAGGCGCTGATCGGGACCGACGCGCTGGCGCCGAGCCCGGGCCAGCTCGAGGCCTGCGGCGAGGCCGCGGCACAGGAGGCCGAGCCGGTCGCCGACTCCAACGGCTCGGTCCTCTACAAGCGCCAGCTCGTGCGCGTCCTCACGCGCCGCTGCGTGAGCGAGGCGCTGGCCGCCGCCGCCGCGGTGTGACGCCGGCGTCGGCACCGCTGCAGGCGCTCGCCGACGAACTGGCACGCGGTGCCCGCGAGCAGCGCCCGCGCCTCGTCGAGCTCGTGCTCTCGCTGGCCGCGCTCGATGCCCCGAGCGGCGCCGGCGCCGAGGCGCTGGCGCCCGCCGCCGAACAGCTCGCGCACGAGCTCGCCTCGACACCGGACGGCCGGCTGAGGCGGACCCCCGGGCCGGCGGGCGAGCTGCTCGAGCTCGAGCTCGGCGACGGCGAGGGGCCGCACGTGCTGGTGCTCGGCCACTACGACACGGTGTGGCCGGCGGGAACCGCGGCGCGGCGGCCGGCGCGGGAGGACGGCGCTGCGATCAGCGGCCCCGGGGTGTTCGACATGCGCGGCGGCATCGCGGCGGCCCTGACGGCGCTGCGGCTGCTCGGGGCCGAGCGCCTGGCCTGCCGCACCGTCGTCCTGCTGACCCCGGACGAGGAGACCGGCAGCGCCAGCTCGCTGGCGCGGATCGACGAGCTCGGCCGCGGCGCCCGCTGCGTGCTGGTGCTCGAGCCGCCGCTTCCCGGCGGGCGGCTGAAGACGGCGCGCAGCGGCTGGGCCGCCTACCGGCTCGCCGCGCACGGCCGCGCCGCCCACGCCGGGATCGAGCCCGAGCGGGGCGTCAACGCGATCGATGAGCTGTGCGACGCGCTCGTCGCGGCGCGGGCGCTGGCCGACCCCGGGCGCGGCACGACGATCAACGTCGGCGTGATCGCCGGCGGCGCGCTGGCCAACATCGTCGCGGCCGAGGCCCACGCGCTGGTTGACCTGCGGGCGCGCGTCGCGGCCGAGCAGCAGCGCGTCGATCGCGGGCTCGCGGCGCTCGCCCCCCGCCGCGCCGGCGCGGAGCTCACGCTCGAACGCCTGCACGTGCGTCCGGCGATGGAGCGCACGCCGGCGATCGCCGCGGCCTTCGAGCACGCCCGCGCGCTCGCCGCGCTGCTCGGGCTCGAGCTCGGCGAGGGCGCGGTCGGCGGCACGAGCGACGCCAACCTGCTGGCCCACCACGGCATGGCGGTGCTCGACGGCCTCGGCCCCGACGGCGGCGGCGCCCACGCCGAGGACGAGCACATCGTGCTCGACTCGCTGGTGGCACGCACGGCGCTGATCGCGCTGCTCCTCGCGGCGCCACCCGGCTGACGCGGACGGGCGGCCGCGGGGGCGCGGTGCGTAGGATGCGGTGTGGCGGGGACGGCGTCGCGGGCGCCGCGGCAATCGAGCGAGCAGAGGCGCGGCATGGAGCAGAAGTGGTGGACCCTGATCGCGGTGTGCGTCGGCATCTTCATGCTGCTGATCGACATCACCGTCGTCAACGTCGCGTTGCCCCAGATCCAGCGCTCGCTGCATTCGAGCTTCAGCGATCTGCAGTGGGTGGTCAACGCCTACGCGCTGACCCTCGCCGCGCTGCTGCTGACCGCCGGCTCGATCGCCGACCTCGTCGGGCGCAAGCGGGTCTTCGCGATCGGCCTGATGCTGTTCACCGCGGCCTCGCTGGTCTGCGGGCTCTCGGGCACCGCGCTGACCCTCAACCTCGCCCGCGCCGTCCAGGGCGTCGGCGGCGCGATCATGCTCGCGACCTCGCTCGCGCTGATCGCCCACGCGTTCCGCGGCCCGGACCGCGGGGCGGCGTTCGCCGCCTACGGCGCGGTGATCGGAGCGGCGGTCGCCATCGGGCCGCTCGTCGGCGGCGCACTCACCTCGGGCATCGGCTGGCGCTGGATCTTCTTCGTCAACGTGCCGATCGGGATCGGCGCCGCCGTGCTGACCCTCTCGAATGTCGCGGAGTCGCGTGACCCCGACGCCACCGGCGTCGACTGGCTCGGCCTGACGACGTTCTCGGGCGCGCTGTTCCTGTTCGTCTACGCGCTGATCGAGGGCAACGACAAGGGCTGGGGGAGCACCGAGATCCTCGGCTGTCTCGCCGGTGCCGCCGTTCTGCTCGCCGCATTCCTGGTCGCCGAGCTGCGCCAGCAGCGCCCGATGTTCGACCTGACGCTGCTGCGGCGCCCGGCCTTCGCCGGGGTTTCGCTCGTCGCCTTCACGATGTCCGGTTCGCTGTTCGCGCTGTTCCTGTTCCTCACGCTGTTCATCCAGAACGTCATCGGCTACGGACCGTTCCAGGCCGGACTGCGCTTTCTGCCGCTGACCGTGCCGGTGCTGCTCGTCGCGCCGATCGCCGGCCGCGCCACGGTCCGCATGCCGGTCCGCCTGATCCTCGGAGTGGGGCTCGTGCTCGTCGCGGGCGGGCTCGTGCTGATGAGCGGCCTGAACGGCAGCTCCGGCTTCACGCATCTGTTGCCCGGGTTCATCGTCGGCGGGATCGGCGTCGGGGTCGTCAACCCGGCGATCGCCTCGACGGCCGTCGCCGTGGTGCCCCACAGCCGCTCCGGAATGGCCTCGGGAATCAACAACACCTTCCGCCAGGTCGGCATCGCCACCGGGATCGCCGCCTACGGCGCGATCTTCCAGCACGAGGTCTCGACGCG
Organism: Solirubrobacteraceae bacterium; assembly: GCA_035535075.1. Taxonomy (GTDB): domain Bacteria; phylum Actinomycetota; class Thermoleophilia; order Solirubrobacterales; family Solirubrobacteraceae; genus Palsa-513. Next base: position 6,199 of record DATLQS010000006.1, on the reverse strand, counting down.
CACGCTGGCCACGCTGGCGAGGAGCGGCCAGCTCGCCGCGGTCGTGCGCGGCACGCACGGGCAGTTGCAGAGCACCTTCGCCTCCGGCAGCACCGGCCGGCTCGCGCAGGCGCTGCCGCCGACCCTCCGCCACGCCCTGGTCGGCGCGTTCCACGCGGCGTTCGCGGGCGCGCTGAACGAGATCCTGCTGATCGCCGCGGCGGTCGCGGTGGCCGGCGCGATCGGCGGCCTGGTGCTCGTGCGCCGCTCCGATTTCATCGCCGCGGACACGAGCGCCGCGACGACGCCGGTCGCCGTCTGAGGCGCCGGCTCACCGATGCCGGGGGGGTCGCGGTCGCAAAATGTGTTCGGTGCGGTTGATACGAGCGTAACCGCACTACTCTGAAAGTGTTCGGTACAATTCGATCGTGCCCCAGCCGAACAAAGTACCCGGATCGCGTCGCGGCCGGCCCCCGCGACGGACGGTATACGAACGCCTGCGGGTCCAGATCGGCGAGCTCGGGGATCGCCTGGGCGGCCTGCCATCGCCACCTGAGGCGGAGAGCATCTGGCGCGGGATCTGGCTCGAGGAGGCCCACCACTCGACCGCGATCGAGGGCAACACCCTCGTCCTCAAACAGGTCGAACAACTGCTGGCTGAGGGTCGCGCAGTCGGCAACAAGGCGCTGCGCGAGTACACCGAGGTACGCGGCTACGCCGACGCCGCGAGCTGGGTGTACGGTCAGGCGATCGACGGCGGCGAGTGGTCGAGCGGCGAACTGCTGTCGCTGACCGAGCTTCGACACATCCATCGCGTGGCGCTCACCCCCGTCTGGGACGTCGCACCGCACGGCGACGCCACCGACGCCGAGCGCCCAGGGTCGTTCCGCGAGCACGACATCCAGCCGTTTCCGAGCGGCATGCAGCCGCCGGCGTGGACCGACGTGCCCCCGCTGATCGCCGACTGGATCGCCGATACGCAGGCGTTGCGCGAGCGGCCGACACACGTGGAACCAGAGGACCTCGCACGGTTGCACGCACGCTTTGAGCAGATTCACCCATTCCTCGACGGCAACGGCCGCGCCGGCCGGCTCGTGCTCAACCTGCTTCTGGTCCGTCTCGGCTATCCCCCCGTGATCATCTACAAAGGAGATCGCGCGCGCTACCTCGCCGCGCTCCGGCACGCCGACGAGGGCGACCACGGTCCGCTCGGCGAGCTCCTCGCCCGAGCGATCCTCGGCAACCTGCACAGGTTCGTCGTGCCCGCCATTGCCGGGCCCGCGCGCCTCGTGCCGCTACCGGCGCTTGCGACACCCCAGCTCAGTGCCGACGCGCTTCGCGTGGCAGCCACCCGTGGACGGCTGAATGCCTCGAAAGCGGCCGACGGCAGCTGGCACAGCACACGCGCCTGGGTCGACGAGTACGTCGCCGGTCGCTACAAGCGCGCAGCCGATCGGGCGCCCCGATGACGTCCCCCGGCAACGCAACCTGGTCCGGTCAGTCGCCGCCAGCCGTCGCGTCGGCGATCCCGGCGAGCCGCCCAAGGGCCCGCTGGCGCCGCTGCTGGAGGTCGTCTTCGAGCGCCGCAAGCTCCGCCTGGCGGCGATGCACGAGCGAGAGCTGCAGGTCGAGGTGGCCGAGCGCCTCGGTGACGATCTCGCGCAGGCGCGCCGGATCCTCGACGCCGGCCTCGATCTCGGCGCGCACCAGGGCGCGCGCGCTCTCGGCCTCGATCACGCGGCCGAGCTCCTCGAGCGACAGTCCGAGCAGCTCGCGCAGGCTGAGCAGCTCGCGCAGGCGGGTGACGTCGGCCTCGGTGTAGGCGCGATGCCCGCCCGCCGGCCGGCCGGGCGGCCCGCCGAGCAGGCCGCGCTCCTCGTAGTAACGGATCGTCCGCGGCGTCGTGCCGACGCGGCGCGCGAGCTCGCCGATCCGCAGCGCCGGGGCGGGGATCGTCGTGCTCACGCCGGCGATCGGTGCGTGGGGCGCATCAGGCTGACCAGGGCGCCGACGACCGCGGCGACCGCCATCGCCCACAGCGCGGCGTGCATGTTGTTGATGAACGGCGCAAGCTTGGCGGCGCTCAGCCCGTGGGCGAGCCCCGAGAAGATGCGCAGCAGCGTCGGCTTGGGGATCGCCGCGGTGACGACGGCCAGGACGAAGGCGATCGATAGCACCGCGCCGGTGTTCATGAGCACCACGCGGGCGCCGGCCGCGATGCCGCGGCGGTGGGCGGGGACCGCGCCCATCATCGCCGCGGTGTTGGGGCTCATGAACATGCCCGAGCCGACGCCGACGATGGCCAGCGTCACCGCGCTGAACACGAACGAGCTGCTGACCTGGAGCATCGTCATCAGCGCCAGGCCGACCGCGGTGACGACCATCCCGCTCGCGGCGAGCGCGCGCGAACCGTGACGATCGGAGTAGCGCCCGGCGATCGGCGAGGCGATCAGCATGCCGATGGCCAGCGGCATCAGCTTGATGCCGGCGGTGATCGGCGAGTCGCCCTGCGCGCCCTGGAAGTAGAAGACGAAGATGAACATCAACGCGAAGCGCACCAGGCCGTTGATGAACGTCGCGACGCTGGCGGCGGCGAACAGGCGGTCGCGGAAGATGCTCAGGTCGAGCATCGGCGCGCGTCCGCGGCGCTCGATCAGGACCCAGACCGGCAGCAGCACGGCGGCGATCGCGAAGCCGCCGAGGACGACCGGGTCGTTCCACCCTGAGAGGCCGCCGCGCGAGACGGCGAACACGAGCGCGGTCAGCCCGAGCACGAAGGTCGCCGTGCCGCCGAGGTCGAAGCCGCGGACGGAGTCGGGCTTGGCCAGCTCGTGCAGCACGAGCGCGCCCCACGCCGCGCCGGCGAGCGCGAGCGGAACGTTGAACCAGAACACCCAGTGCCAGGAGATGCCGACCAGGGCGCCGCCGAGCACGGGGCCAAGGACCAGGCCGATCGCCGCGACCATCGTGTTCGCGCCCATCGCCACGCCCAGCTGCTCGCGCGGAAAGGCGTCGGTGACGAGCGCCGCCGCGTTGGCGAACAGGAACGCGGAGCCGACCCCCTGGGCGATCCGCCAGAGGATCAGCTGGCTGCCGTTGGCGGCGAAACCGGCGCCCAGCGAGGCCGCCGCGAACAGGACGAAGCCGGCGACATACGCGTTCTTGCGGCCGAACAGGTCGGACATCCGCCCGGCCGAGAGCACCAGGACGGTGGAGGCGATCATGTAGGCGAGGATCACCCAGACCAGCGACAGAATGCTCGTGTGCAGGCTGCGCTCGAGCGCGGGCAGGGCGATGATCAGCGTGCCCGAGTTGGTCGCCGCGAGGAGCATCCCGAGGCTCGTGCACGACAGCGCCCACCAGCGATAGCTGGAGGAGGAGGCCTCGACGCCGACGCGGCGCCGCACGCCGACGGTTGGCTGTGCGTGGGTGCTCATGCCGTCCCCACAGGCTACACGCAGTTTACGTTAACGTCAAGTTGCCCCCCCCCGGTGTCGAACACCGGGCCACAGTGGCGCGGGCGGTTGAGCGCGCGGCCGGGACGGGACGGGCGAGTGGCGCTCAGGCGGCGCTGGCCGCCGGCGCTCCGACGGTGCGCATCACGATCTCACCGTCGAGGGCGTCGATGCCGACCACGTCGCCCTCGCGGATCGATCCGTCGAGCAGGCCGATCGCGAGGCGGTCGACGATCTGCTTCTGCACGACCCGCTTGAGCGGCCGCGCGCCGTAGACGGGGTCGTAGCCGAGGTCGCCGACCAGCGCCCGGGCGTCGTCTGAGATCTCGAGCGTGACGCCGCGGGTGGCCAGTCGCTCGATCACGCGGCGCAGCTGCAGCGTGACGATCTCCGACAGCTCCTCGCGCGAGAGCGAGGCGAACTCGACGATGTCGTCGAGACGGTTGATGAACTCGGGCTTGAAGTGCTCGAGCAGCGCCTCGCGCAGCTCGCCGCCGGTCGGGCGGATGTTCGAGGTCATGATCAGCACGACGTTCTTGAAGTCGACGGTGCGGCCCTGGCCGTCGGTCAGCCGGCCGTCGTCGAGCACCGCGAGCAGCGTGTTGAAGACGTCGGGGTGGGCCTTCTCGATCTCGTCGAGCAGCACCACGCAGTAGGGGCGCCGGCGCACCGCCTCGGTCAGCTGGCCGCCCTCGTCGTAGCCGACGTAGCCGGGCGGCGCACCGACCAGGCGCGAGACGCTGTGGCGCTCCATGTACTCCGACATGTCGATCCGCACGATCGCGTCCTGGGTGTCGAACAGGAACTCGGCGAGCGCGCGGGCCAGCTCGGTCTTGCCGACGCCGGTCGGGCCGAGGAACAGGAACGAGCCGATCGGCCGGTCGGGGTCGGCGAGCCCGGCGCGCGAGCGGCGGATCGCGGTGGCCACCGCCTCGACCGCCTCCTCCTGGCCGATCACCCGCTCGTGCAGGCGATCCTCCATCCGCACGAGCTTCTCGACCTCGCCCTCGAGCAGCCGCGTCACCGGGATCCCGGTCCAGGTCGCGACGACCTCGGCGACGTCGTCGGCGTCGACCTCCTCCTTGAGGAAGACGGTCTCGCCGGGCTCCGCGACGGCCTCCTCGAGCGCCGCCAGCTGCTTCTCGAGCTCGGGGATGATCCCGTAGCGAAGCTCGGCGGCGCGCTGCAGGTCGGCGGCGCGTTCGGCGCGCTCGACCTCGCTGCGGGCGGCCTCGAGCTGCTTCTTGCACTCGGAGATCGCGCTGATCGCGTCCTTCTCGGACTGCCACTGGGCCTTCATCGCCGAGGAGCGCTCGCGCTGCTCGGCGAGCTCGCGCTCGAGCGCGGCGCGCCGCTGCGCCGAGGCCTCGTCGGTCTCCTTGGCCAGCGAGGTCAGCTCGATCTCGAGCTGCATCACGCGCCGGTCGACCTGATCGATCTCGGTCGGCAGCGAGTCGATCTCGATCCGCAGCCGCGAGGCGGCCTCGTCGACGAGGTCGATCGCCTTGTCCGGCAGGAAGCGGTCGGCGATGTAGCGGTCGGAGAGCTCGGCGGCGGCGATCAGCGCGCTGTCCTGGATGCGCACGCCGTGATGGTTCTCGTAGCGCTCCTTGAGGCCGCGCAGGATCGCGATGGTGTCCTCGACGCTCGGCTCCTCGACCAGCACCGGCTGGAAGCGGCGTTCGAGCGCGGCGTCCTTCTCGATGTGCTTGCGGTACTCGTCGAGGGTGGTGGCGCCGACGGCGCGCAGCTCGCCGCGCGCGAGCATCGGCTTCAGCAGGTTGGCGGCGTCGACGGCGCCCTCGGCGGCGCCCGCGCCGACGATCGTGTGCAGCTCGTCGATGAACAGGATCACCTGGCCGGCGGCGTCGGCGATCTCCTTGAGCACCGCCTTCAGGCGATCCTCGAACTCGCCGCGGTACTTGGCGCCGGCGAGCAGCGAGCCAAGATCCAGCGCGACGACGCGGCGGTCGCGCAGCGTCTCGGGCACATCGCCGGAGACGATCCGCTGGGCGAGGCCCTCGACGATCGCGGTCTTGCCGACGCCGGGCTCGCCGATCAGCACGGGGTTGTTCTTGGTCCGCCGGGCGAGGATCTGCACGACACGACGGATCGCGGCGTCGCGCCCGATCACCGGGTCGAGCTTGCCCTCCTGGGCCTCGGCGGTCAGGTCGCGCCCGAAGCGCTCGAGCGCCTGGTAGCGCTCCTCGGGGTTCTGGTCGGTGACGCGGTGGGAGCCGCGCACCTCCTCGAGCGCCGCGAGCAGGCGCTCGTGGGTGACGCCGGCGGCGCGCAGGGCATCGCCGGCGCGTCCCGGGTGGGCGCTCAGCGCCAGCAGCAGGTGCTCGGTCGAGACGTAGTCGTCGGACAGGCGCCGCGCCTCGCCGTCGGCGCCGTTGAGCACCGCGGCGAGCTCCGAGGCGATCGGTGGCGCCTCGCTGGCGGCGCTGCCGAGCACCGGGAGCGCCTCGAGCGAGGCGGTCAGGGGCCCGCGGATCGAGGCGACGTCGCCACCGAGCTTGCGCAGCAGCGAGAGCGCGATGCCGTCAGGGTCGGCGAGCAGCGCCTCGAGCACGTGTGCCGGGGTGACCTGTGGGTTGCCGGCGCCCTGCGCGAGGCGCACGGCCTCGGCGAGTGCCTCCTGGGCGCGGATGGTGAAGCGATCGGGCTGCATAGAAATCTAAGTGTGATCGTAGCAGATTTTGGGAGTATGTCCAGTGTTCGCCTGGTCGTGTCGGCGGCGCGAGACCCGTTATATCAGGGGC
>DATLQS010000005.1:0-7128 GCA_035535075.1 Solirubrobacteraceae bacterium | reverse complement strand
GTGGGACATGCTCCGCCTGAAGCTCCCGTTCAAGATCGGCGACATCGTGCAGAAGATCGCGATCGCCCGCTGGGCGCGCACCTTCTCCGCCCTGACGGCAGCCGGCGTGCCGCTGCTCGAGGCGCTCGACATCACCGGCCTGAGCGCCGGCAACGAGGTCGTGGCGCGGGCGATGGCCGACGTCGTCGACTCGGTCAAGCGCGGCGGCACGATCGCCGAGCCGCTGAAGGAAAGCCCGGTGTTCCCGATGATGGTCAGTCACATGGTGGCGGTCGGTGAATCGACCGGTGAGCTCGACTCGATGCTGGCCAAGATCGCGGATTTCTACGAGGAGCGCGTCGCCTCGGCGGTCAAGGCGCTGACCTCGATCATCGAGCCGGTGATGATCGTCTTCATCGGCGGGATGGTCGGTTTCATCGTGATCGCGATGTACCTCCCGCTGTTCAAGGTCTACAACTCGATTCACTGACGCTGGCCGTCGCCGCCCGCTGGGCAGGCCCGGATGGTGCGGGGTCACGGCGCACGGCGTGCCCGGTGCGGTCAGGACTTCGCGGCCGCGGATTGCTCGCCGATGGCCAGACGGCCGCCGTCACCGACCGCGACGGTCCGCTCTCCGCGCAGCAGCGCGAGCAGCTCGTCGCCGACCACCGCGCGACGCCAGCCGGTGAGCGTGCGTACGTCGGGCTCGCGGTGCCCGACGCGCACGGCGGAGACGATCGCCGAGAGGTCGGCGCGCGCCGCGATCAGCTCGTAGGCGAGCCCGGCTTCGAGCGCTCGCGCTCGGACCAGCGCCTCGGCGAGGGCGATCTGAGGCCCGTCGAGCGGCGTGCTCTGCTCGTGACGTTCGACCTCGACGGGGATCGGCGGCAGCGCCGCGCCGCGCGCGATCGTCGCCAGCAGATCGGCGCCACGGCGCCGCAGGCTCCCCGGGTTGACGCCGCGCACCTGCTCGAGCTGCTCCGGAGTGCGTGGCGCGCGCTTGGCCAGTTCGACCAGCGCGGCGTCGTTGAGCACCGTGGTGATCGGGCGATCCTGACGCTCGGCGAGCTGCTCTCGCCAGCCGACGAGCTCGCGGGCGATGGCGCGGGCGTTCGGCGCCAGCGAGTTGACCCGCGGCAGACGGGCGAACACGTTGTCGGGATCGCGGATGTCGCTGACCCCCTCGAGGTAGCGGCACTCCTCGAGCGCCCAGTCCAGACGGCCGTCGGCGGCCAGGCGTCGCTCGAGCTCGGCGGCGAGATCGAGCAGATGCAGCACATCCTCGCGCGCGTACGCGAGCTGCTCGGCGTCGAGCGGGCGCCGGTCCCAGCGCGTGTAGCTCGCGGTCTTCTGCACGCGGACGCCGAGGACCTCGCGCAGCAGCGTGTCGTAGCCGGCCTGGGCCGAGAGGCCGGCGAACCCCGCGGCGATCTGGGTGTCGAAGATCCGCGTCACCTCGGTGCGCGCGCAGCGCCGCAGCAGCGCGACGTCCTGGCGGCCGGCGTGGACGACGACCTCGATCTGCGGATCGGCGAGCAGCGCTGCCAGCGGGGCCAGATCGGTGCTCTCATCGAGCGCGTCGAGCACCACGACCTCGAGTCCCTCGGCGTCGCTGACCACGAGCTGAATCACGCACAGCAGCGTGCGGTAGCGGCCCTCGCCGACGAACTCGGTGTCGATGCCGAATCGCTCAGCGGCGCGCGCACGCGTGCTGAACGCGGTGAGCGGCATCAGCGTGCCACCTGCGAAAGCCGCAGCCGGAACGTCGCTCCCGGTCGGGCGTCGGTCAGCTCGAGCGTGCCGCCCATCCGGTCCGCGAGCTCGGAGCCGATCGCCAGGCCCAGCCCGAAGCCGCCCGCGTCGCTGCGGCCGCGGCCGCGCTCGAACCGCTTGAAGATCAGGTCGCGCTCGTCGTCGGGCACGCCGGGGCCGGCGTCGGCCACCTCGATCGTCGGCGCGTCGCTCGCGCCGTCGATGCGGATCTCGATCGTCGTCTGCGCCGGTGCCACCCGCAGCGCATTGTCGAGCAGGATGCGCACGATCCGCGCGACGCTGCCGGGGTCGGCCTGCGCCCATGTTTGACCATTCGCCTGGTCCAGCGCGAGGGTGACGTCGCGCTCCCGTGCGCGCGAGTCGAACTCGGCCGCGACGGCACGTGCCGTCTCGGCCAGCTCAACCGGCTCGCTGCGCAGGTCGACCAGCGCATCGATTCGGCTCAGATCGAGCAGGTCCGAGGCGAGCGACGCGAGCCGGCGGGACTGCTGCTGCGCCCGGGCGACGCGCTCGCGCGCGTCGGCGAGGTCGATCGGCTCGCGCTCCAGGTCGTCGGCCAGCAACTCGAGCATGCCGTCGAGCGAGGCCAGCGGCGTGCGCAGCTCGTGTGATGCGGTGGCGACGAACGCGCGTCGCGCGTCCTCCTGCTGGCGCAGCCGCGCGTGCATCGTCGCAAAGCCGCGCGCCAGGTCGCCGATCTCATCCGACACGGTGTCCTGCGGTACCACGAGCGTGCTCAGATCGCGCTCGTCGAGGGTTCGGCTCGCATCCTGCAGCAGGCGCAGGCGGCGCAGCAGGCGCGAGGAGAAGCCGATCCCCAGGACGATCGCGACGACCAGGCCGACCAGCGCGGCTTCGAGGAATGCCGAGCGGACGACGCCTGTGGCCTGGCCGACGTAGTCGAGTGGCTTGAACATCTCGACGACGTAATGGGTTGACCCGGCGGGCGGCATCGTGTAGCGCACCGCGACGTCCAGCACGCCGTTGGCCTCGACATACAGCGGCGTTCCGGGCTTCCGGAACGCTCGCTTCGCCAGGGTCGGCGCGATCCGAGCATCGCGGCGCCGGTCGGTGTCGACGAAGGCGACCACCCGGCCGTGGCGGTGCGTCCAGATGATCAGCGTGGTCAGCGAGTTGACATCGTCGAGCCTGTCCGCCTTGCGCTGGATCAGCGCCTTGTTCGGCTGCCCGTTCGCGAGCAGCGGGAGCACCCCGAGCTGCGTCCTGGCGCCGCTGATCACCGCCTCGATGAGGCTGACGCTGCTCTTCTTCAGCTGCGATTCCAGCGGGGCAAGCAGCGCGAGCGCCGCTGTCGCGAGCGTGACCGCCGCGGTGAGCACGAGCGCCGCCAGCAGCCGCGGTCGCAGGCCGAACCGGACCGGCGGACGGGCCCCTGCGGACTCGCTACCCCTCCGCAAAGCGGTATCCGGCTCCGCGGACGGTGACGATCAGGCGCGGCTCCTCAGGAGTCGTCTCGAGCTTCTCGCGCAGGTGGCGGATGTGCACGTCGATCGCCCGCGGGTCGCGGTAGGCGGAATCGCCCCAGATCGCGCGCAGCAGCTCCTGGCGGTTGAACAGCCGTCCCGGCTCGTTCATCAGACAGGCGAGCAGCTCGAACTCCGAGAAGGTCAGACGCACCGCCACGCCGGCCAGCGTCACCTCGCGCTGGCCGCGGTCGAGCGTCACCGGCCCGACCGCGAGCTTGTCGCCACCGAGCGACCGGGGTCCCGCGCGGCGCAGCACGGCGCGGACGCGGCTGCGCAACTCGGCCAGCCCGAACGGCTTGGTGACATAGTCGTCGGCGCCCGCTTCGAGCCCCTGAACGGCGTCAGCTTCGCTGTCAAGCGCGGTCAGCATGATGATCGGCACGACGTTGCGGCGCGCTCGCAGCGTGCGGCAGACGTCGTAGCCGTTGGGCCCGGGCCCGAGCGCGACGTCGAGCAGGACGACGTCGAAGTGCTCGTTGCCGGCGAGCTCGATCGCAGCGTTCCCGTCGGCGACGGACTGGACGCGATGCCCTTCGCGCGTGAACGAATGGGTGAGGGTGTCGCGCAGCGAGATCTCGTCGTCGACGACGAGGATCGAGAGCGACGGTGAGCCCGGTGCGTGCATGCTGCTGACGCTAGCGCGTTCCGAGCTGGTACAGGACGTGCCGGTGCGGCAGCCGGGCGACGGCAGAAACGTCGGTGCCGTGGGCGCGGACCCAGGCGGCCCCCCGTGAGCAGGCGCCGGTCTGGCGGGAGGCGCGCGAGCCGCAGGCGCCGTTGAGCACGGCGAAGCGCACCTGGCCGCTCGCCACGAGTGAGGCAAGCCGCGCGACCGGGAGCAGCTCGCGGGCGCCGTAGGAGGTCAGCGAGAGAATCGGGCGGCGGTCGTGGATGATCAGCGAGGCGACCTCGGTCGGGTCCGCGGCGACGAACTCGTAGCGGGCGCCCGCAGCGTGCGCGCGAATGTAGCCGCTGATCGCATCGACCTCGCCGGCGCCCATCGCCCCGGTACGCCCGCTGTCGAACTCGTGGTTGGAGATCAGGCTGGCATCGACCTGCAGCGGCAGCGCCAGCGTCGCGACCGCGAGACCGCCGGCGAGCAGCGGCACCCGGAGCCGGTCTCTCCGGATCAGCTGCGCTGCCGCGGTGACGATCGCGCCGATCGCGGTGAGGCGCCACACGGCGCTCGATCCGTCGAGCAGGTGGCGCGCGTAGAGGACCAGCGCGAGCGCCGCGGCCACCGCGAGCAGGCGCTGCCAGAGCCCGTCGCGCAGCGCCCACGCGACGCCCACGCCGGCGACCGCGGCGACGGCCGGCGTGAAGCCCTCGGTGTAGCGCGGATGGAGCCGTGCCATCGCGCTGTAGAGCACGAGGCCGATCGCCAGCCAGAGCAGCAGCGAGGCGCCGAAGGCGCGTTCGAGGCCTGCGTCGGGTGCTCGCGGGCGAGCGATCGAGGCGAGCAGGGCAGGCACCCCGAGGGCCAGCGCGACAAGCAGAACGAAGCCGAGCCGCAGGCCGCCGAGCGGGCCGTCATGGGCGAACAGTCGCAGCAGCGCCGGTGGCTGGATCGGGACCGCTGCGCGCGCGAGCTCGCTGTTGTTGGCGGGACGGCGTTGGCTGGGCGTCAACGCCGCGTTCAGCGTCGACTGCGTCGCGGTGCCGGCGATTCGGTCATAGCCGTTGAAGACGAAGGTCGCGTTCCAGGCGCTGCCGTCTGTGGAGCCGATGGCAAACGGCCGATCCGAGGCAGGGAAGAACAGCGTCATCGTCAGCCATGACAGCGCGACAGCGAGAAACACGGCGGCACTCGCCACCGCGCGGAGAACCCTCCGCTCGCGGCAGACCAGCAGGCCGAACAGGGCGAGCGCCGGCAGCCCGACGAGCCCCTCGAACAGCTTGACGTTGAACGCGAGCCCCATCATCGCCGCCGCGAGGTAGCACCAGCGCGCCCGCCCGTCGTCGGCGAAGCGAACGAGGAACCACAGCGCGATGACGCTGAGCAGCATCGCGACGGCGTCCATCGTGTCGCTGCGAGCGGTCAGCAGCGCGATCGGCAGGACCGTCAGGGCGATCGCGCTGGCCAAGCCGGCGACCGAGCCGAGCACGCGCCGAACCGCGTCGTAGAGCACCACCACCGCGGCGGTCCCGGCCAAGGCGGGTGGCAGCTTGAGGGTGACCGATCCGAAGCCGAACAGCTGCGTGCTGAGGACCTGCATCCACAGGTCCAGCGGCGGCTTGTCGACGGCGAGGCCGCCGCCCGGGTCGTAGGCCCCCAGCAGGAAGTTGTGCAGCGAGAGCGGCATGCTGCGCACTGCGGCGTCGTAGAACGGGTCGCCGGGTACCCCGGCCAGCGACCACAGGCGCAGCGCACCGGCGAGCACGGCGATCGCCGCGATCGCCACGAACTCCGGCGAGGGGCGCGGAGCGCGCGACCGCGTTGCTGTTGCTGCCACGGCCACGAGGACTCGCATGATCGCACGCGGCGATCGCGACGCGCCGGGAGCCCGCAAACGACTAGGCTCGTCGGCGTGACGACTGAAGCCGTCGAACCGATCGCCCCCCAACCCTGCAGCGCGTGTCGCGGCAGCGGCGTGGTGATCTCCAACCTCGGCGGCGAGCCGCAAGAGCTCGCCTGTCCGTGGTGTGACGGCGGCGGCGTCACCCTCCCCGAGCACGACGCCCAGGCGCACTGGCGAGCGGTCGCGGATGCTGCCGCCTTGTAACAGAGTGGCCTGAATTGCGGCGCTGAAGTTTTCCTGCATCGGCTCAAGGTTCTCGCGAGCCTCGTCGATACGAGAGGCAAGGAAGGCCAGCACCGAAGGGTGGCTGTCGTCGTGTGTGGCGCTGGCGCCGGTACATACCACTCGGATCCAGGAGGATTCAATGCTGTTCAAACTGCGCCAGCGCGCAAAGGATGAACGAGGGTTTACCCTCATCGAATTGCTGGTCGTGATCCTGATCATCGGCATTCTTGCCGCGATCGCGATCCCGTCGTTTTTGAATCAGAAGACCAAGGCGTCTGATGCCGCGGCGAAGGAGCTTGCGCACAGCGCGCAGGTCGCCGCTGAGACCATCGGGACCGACAACGGCGGCTCCTATGCGCTCGTGACCCCGGCGCTGCTGCACACCTATGAGTCGACGATCCAGGTCGGCGCCGGCAACAACAACGCTTACATCGCGAACGTCAACACCGCCGGTGGGGCCATCGGTACCGCCACGACCTACACGGTGACGGCGACCTCGACGACCGGTGACACCTACAGCATCGTCCGTGCCGCGGACGGCACGGTCACGCGCAGCTGCGCGAACATTCCGTCCACCAACACGGCCTGCGTCAACAACACCTGGTAGCACCAGCACGACGTGTAGCAGCGACAGCGGGGCGGCCGATTCGGCCGCCCCGCTTTTTGTTCGCGGTCAACGTGCGCGGTCGGACTGCCGATAACCGTGGCAGCGCATGCTTGCGACTGAAGTCATCTTCGCCGCCCTGGCCGGCGCCATGCTCGGCTCGTTCCTGAACGTGGTCGTCTACCGGCTGCCGCGAGGCGAGTCACTCCTTTCACCCGGGTCGCACTGCACCTCGTGCAGCGCGGCGGTGAAACCGTATGACAACGTGCCGGTGCTCGGGTGGATGTGGCTGCACGGTCGCTGCCGCGCGTGCCGCGCGGCGATCTCGCCGCGCTACCCGCTCGTCGAGGCCGCGACCGCGGCGCTGTGCGCCGGTGTGGTGCTCGCCCGCTCGAGCGCGGGCGGGATCTCACTCGGGGTCCTCGCCGTGCTGGTCCTGGTGCCGGTCGCGTTGATCGACCTCGACCACCACGTGATCCCCAACCGGATCACGGGACCTGCCGCGATCCTCGCGATCGCGCTCGGCAGCGCCCTCGACCCG
>DATLQS010000004.1:0-9750 GCA_035535075.1 Solirubrobacteraceae bacterium | reverse complement strand
GTCGCTGACGCCGGTCGTCTCCAGGATCTCGAGCGGAACCGACAGCGACAGCGCGCTCCCGACCGACATCGCCGGCGCGCCGTGCACCGTGAACACGACGCTCGACCCGCCGACCACCACGCCGCTCAAGGTCCCCGCCGTGGTGCTGAGCGTGCCGACATCGGTGCCATCCGTGAGTGTCAGGCTGTAGGAGTCCGCCAGCACCGGCGGCTCGTTGTAGGTCACCGTCAGCGTCGTCCCACCGGTCACCGCAGCGCCGGCGGAAACGCTTGTCGCCGTGGAGACCAACGGGACCGACACCGCGGCGTCCGCGGCGGCGGCCGGCATCACGAGCACCGCCGCCGCGATGCTCACCACGAGCCGCCCTGCGGTGGCGAACGCGCGTCGCAGCGTCGCGCCCCCGCTCGCGCATTTGCGAAGCATCCCTCTCAGGGTAGGCCACCGCCACGACTTCTCCCGGCGGTGGCCTAGACACGCCGCGGCTTTGCCGCCCACCTATCCTGTGTTTCGTGCCTGACGTCGAGCTTCTGTATTGGGATGGGTGTCCGTCGCACCCGAAGGCGCTCGCCGATCTGCGCGCGGCGCTTGACGAGCTCGGACACCCCGAGATTGCGGTGACACTGGTCGAGATCGCCACCGAGCAGCAGGCGGCGGAGCGAGATTTCATCGGCTCCCCGACCGTGCGGGTCGGCGGCGTCGATCCGGTGCCACCGCCGGCCGGCGAGCCCACGGGCCTCAGCTGCCGGGTGTACCGGCTCCGCGACGGTCGCTACTCGCCGACGCCGGACCAAGCCGATCTGCGCGAGGCGCTGCACCGACTCCTGGCGGACGCCGCGCAGGAGGCGTGACGGTGTCACTGGCGATCGGAGCCGCGGCGCCCGCCTTCACGCTCCCGGACACCGACGGGTCGTCGACATCGCTGCACAACGGAGCGAGCGCTGCGACGGTCGTGGTGTTCACCTGCAACCACTGCCCGTACGCCCTGGCCTGGCACGAGCGCCTGCAGGGGGTCGCGCGCGACTATCACGCGCGTGGCGTGCGCACGCTCCAGATCAACGCCAACGACGCGGCACGCTACCCGAGCGATTCGCCGGCGTCGATGGCCGCTCGCGTCAGCGCCGGGGAGTTCGCCGGTCCGTACCTGCGCGACGACACCCAGGAGGTTGCGCGCGCGTGGGGCGCGGCGGTGACCCCGGATGTCTACGTGCTCGACGGCGAGGGCCGGCTCGCTTACCACGGCGCACCGGACGCCGACTACGGCGAGGAGTCCCTGGCGGCCGGCTGGCTGCGCGACGCGCTCGACGATGTGCTGGCCCAGCGACGCGTGGGGCGAGCTGAGACGAAGCCCGTGGGCTGCTCGATCAAGTGGCGCCGCTGAGCGGCCGCCTTCACGCCCCCGCGGCAGCCAGGCCCGGCGTGAAGCAGACACCGTCGCAGCGAACGTCGCGGCCGAGTTCGAGCACGAGCTCGCCCGCCGCGTGGCGCTCGTGCTCGACCAGCACGAACGCGCCGGGATGCTCGACGGCGATCTGGCGACCGTTGGCGCGAACCACGGCGCCCGGCCCCCGGGGGTCGAGCACCCCCCACGCGGCGCCGGCCTCATAGGAACCGGAGAACGGCTCCACGAGCCGGTCCTCCGAGGGCACGACGAGCTCGGCGTCCGGAGCGTCCTCCGGCCGAAGCGGTGCGAGCGGCTCGCATTCGATGCCCAGCTGATCGCAGATCGCCCGCTCGCACTCGGCGTAGGCGCCCTCGCCGTAGTGGTAGTCGACCAGCGTGCCCGCCGGTCCCCACAGGTAGCGGCCCGGCCAGCCGGCGTTCTCGTAGTCGCGCCACAGCGCAAAATCGGTGTCGAGCAGCACGGCGTGCTCGATCCCCAGCCGCGACACCGCTCCCGCCGTCGCCGCGGCGTCCGCGCTCGCGCGAAACCCGGGCGAGTGCACGGACACGACGACCAGGCTCCCGTCGACGCCGTAGCGGCGGTGCCACTCCTTGAGATAGGGCAGGGTCCGCAGCGAGTTGGGCCGGCAGAAGTCCCAGAACTCGATCAGGACGACGCGCCCACGCAGCTCCTCCATGGTCAGCGCCGGCGAGTTGACCCAGGCGGCACCGGTCGGGAAGGGCGGCGCGTAGATGCTGTCAATCGGCGGCCGCACGGGAACTCACGCGGACGACGCAGGCGAGAGCGCAGCTCTCGCCGAGGAGTCCTCAGCCGATGCTGCCGACCATCTCGAGCTGGATCAGGCGGTTCAGCTCGACCGCGTACTCCATCGGCAGCTCTTTGGTCACCGGCTCGATGAATCCGTTGACGATCATCGCCGCCGCTTCGTCCTCGGTGAAGCCGCGCGAGCCCATGTAGAACAGCTGGTCCGCTGAGATCCGCCCGACGGTGGCCTCATGAGCGACCGTGACGTTGGGGTTCTGGATCTGGATGTCGGGCCAGGTGTCCGAGCGCGAGATGCCGTCCATCATCAGACCGTCGCACTGCACGCGGCACTTCGAGCCCTGCGAGTGCTTGCCCATTCGCACGAGCCCTCGGTAGCCCATGATCCCGCCGTCCTTGGAGATCGACTTGGCGAGGATGTTGGAGGTCGTGTTCGGCGCGAGGTGGACGACCTTGGCGCCGGTGTCCTTGTGCACGCCCTTGCCGGCCACGCCGACGTTGAGATGGTCGGCGCGCGCGCCCTCGCCCTGCAGGAACGAGCCCGGGTAGAGCATCACGAACTTCGCGCCCATCGACCCGCCGACCCACTCGACCGTCCCGTGGGCGTCGACGACGGCGCGCTTGGTGTTCAGGTTGTAGACGTCCTTGGACCAGTTCTGCACGGTCGTGTAGCGCGCCTTGGCGCCCTCGTGGACGAAGATCTCGACGACCGCGGAGTGCATCGAGTTCACGCTGTAGGTCTGCGCCGTGCAGCCCTCGATGTAGTTCACCTCGGAGCCCTCGTCGGCGATGATCAGGGTGTGCTCGAAGGTGCCCTCGCCGGCTCCCTCCATGCGGAAGTAGGCCTGTAGCGGGAGATCGCACTTGACACCCGGCGGGATGTAGACGAACGCCCCGCCCGACCAGACCGCGCCGTGCAGCGCCGAGAACTTGTTGTCCTGCGGCGGCACGCATTTGGTCATGAAGTACTTCTGCACCAGGTCGGGGTACTCGCGCACCGCCGTGTCCATCGAGCAGAACAGGATGCCGAGCTTGGCGTACTCCTCCTTGAGGCCCTCGTAGACGGGCTCCTGGCGCCAGACCCCGACCACGCCGGCGAGGTGCTCGCGCTCGGCCTGCGGGATGCCCAGGGCCTCGTAGGTCTCCTTCATCTCGGCAGGCACGTCGTCCCAGGAGTCGAAGCGACCGGTGGTCGGCGGCGAGTACAGCACGAGCTCGTCGAAGTCGAGCTCCGAGAGGTCGCAGCCCCATTTCGGCATCGGCTTGCGCTCGAAGATCTCGAACGACTTGAGCCGCATCGCGGCCATCCAGTCCGGCTCGCCCTTGATCCGAGAGAGCTCCTGGATCACCTCACGGGAAACGCCTCGCACGGCGACCAGTTCACCGTTGTCGTTCTCGACGATCGGGCTCTTTGCGGGTACGTGGGAAGCGGTCGTTGCCATAAAGCCTAGTATAGCGGTCGGGATGCTCAGGCCGGATCTGCGGGCCAGCTCCCGTCGCCGGTCAGCGCGTGGCGCACGACCTTCAGCGAGAGCAACGCGCATTTGCGCCGGGTCGCCGAGACGGGGATCCCGAGCAGTTCGAGCATCCACCCCGCGTCGAGTCCCGTAGCCTCGTCGATCTCCATGCCGATCAGCTCCTCGGAGGCCATCGACGCGGCGGCCTGGGAGATCGCGCAGCCGTGGCCCTGGAAGCGCAGGTCGGCGATCCGCCCGTCCTTGACCTCGATCTGGACACCGAGCTCGTCGCCGCACAGCGGGTTGACCTCGTGGGCCTCGTGGTCGTGGCCGTTGAGCTCGCCGAAGTTGCGCGGGCGCTTGTAGTGCTCGAGGATGAAGTCGCGGTAGAGGTCGTCCATCAGCCGGCGAAGACCTCCTGAGCGTCGGCGACCGCGTCGAGCAGCGCGTCGACGTCGGCCGCGACGTTGTAGGGACCGAAGCTGGCCCGCGCGGTGGCGTTGACGCCGAGACGACGCATCAGCGGCTGCGCGCAGTGGTGGCTGGCGCGGATGCAGACGTTCGTGCGGCTGAGCAGCTCGGCCACGTCGTGGGGGTGGATGCCCGCCAGCGCAAAGGAGATGACCCCACCACGCTCGTCGGCGCTTGGCGGTCCGAACACGCTGACCCCGGGGAGCGCCCGCAGACGCTCGAGCGCGTAGGCGGTGAGCGCGTGCTCGTGCGAGCGCACCCGCGCCATCCCGAGCCCATCGAGGTAATCGATCGCCGCGCCGAGCCCGATCGCCTGAGCGATCATCGAGGTGCCGGCCTCGAACTTCCAGGGCAGTTCGTTCCACGTCGAATGCTGCGCCTCGACGGTGGCGATCATGTCGCCGCCGGCGAGGAACGGCGGCATCTGCTCGAGCAGCTCGGCGCGGGCGTGCAGGACCCCGACGCCGGTCGGCCCGAGCGCCTTGTGACCGGTCCAGGCGTAGAAGTCGGCGTCGATCTCGCTCAGGTCGACCGCCAGCTGCGGCACCGCCTGCGCGCCGTCGATCAGCGCGAGCGCGCCGGCGCCGTGGGCGCGACGGACGATCTCGGCGACGGGGTTGATCGTGCCGAGAACGTTCGACACGTGGGTCAGCGCGACCAGCGCGACGTCGCCGCGGGCGAGCTCGCGGTCGAGCTGGTCGAGCGACAGCGTGCCGTCCTCGGACACCTCGAGGTAGCGGAGCGCGGCACCGGTTGCCTGCGTCGCGAGCTGCCACGGGACGATGTTCGAGTGGTGCTCCATCTCGCTGATCAGCACCGCGTCGCCGGGACGCAGGTTCGTGCGGGCCCAGGAGTACGCGACGAGGTTGATCGCCTCGGTGACGTTGCGCGTGAAGATCGTGCTCGCCGCCGGCCAGCGCAGGAAGGCGGCGATCCGCGCGCGGGCGCCCTCGAACAGCGCGTCGGCCTCCTGTGCGAGGACGTACACGCCGCGGTGGATGTTCGCGTTGTGGTTGCGGTAGTAGTCGTCGAGGGCGGCCAGCACACTGGCCGGCTTCTGCGACGTCGAGGAGGAGTCGAGATAGACCAGGCGAGCACCGTTGATCTCGCGGCCGAGGATCGGAAAGTCGGCGCGCAGGTCGAGGGCGACGGTGCTCGGCGCGCTCACCGTCATCGCGCGAGCGCGTAGCGTTCGATGTCCTCGGCCGCCGCGGTGAGCTTGGCCCCGATCCGCTCGCGGATCTGCTGCTCGAGCGGCGGGTCGTCGAGCTGGATGATCAGCGGCTCGAAGAATCCGTCGACGATCACGCGGACGGCCTGCGGCCGGGTCAGGCCGCGCGTCTGCATGTAGAAGATCAGCGACTCGTCCAACGCTCCGACCGTGCCGCCGTGGGAGGCCGAGACGTCATCGGCGCTGACGAGCACCGAGGGGATCGCGTCGAGCTTGGCGGTGTCGGAGAGCATCATCGAGTGAAACTGCAGGTAGGTGTGGGTCTGCTGCGCGCCCGGGTTGATCTGGATCAGCCCCTCGAAGCTGGCCTGGCTCGAGCCGGTGGCGGCCCCTCGCCAGTGGACGTCACCGCCGGACGGTCCGGTTTCGTGCAGGTCGACCGCGAACACGTCGAGGTGCTCCTGTCCCTGGCTGAAGAACAGTCCGCGGAAGGCCATGTCGCCGCCCGGTCCGGCGACCACGAGCTCGTCGTGGTGACGGATCAGACGGCCGCCGAGCAGAGCCGGCAGCCAGTGGCAGTAGGCGTCGCGGCCGACCTCGACCACGGCGGTCGAGGCATCGCTGACCGCGCCCTCGCCCCAGTCGGTCAGCTGCGCCAGGCGGCAGCGCGCGCCATCCTCGAGGTAGAGCTCGAACTGGCCCGCGTGGAGCGCGTCGCCGGCGATCTCGCCGCTCGCCAGGTCGTACTCGCGCAGACGCAGCTCGCAGCCGCGGTCGCCGATCGCCAGCGTGTGCGCGTACTGGGCGCTGCCGGCGGCGGAGATCTCATAGACGATCTGGAACGGCTCGGCGATCTGCAGGCCGGGCGGGACGTAGAGGAACGCGCCGCCGCTCCAGAACGCGGCACTCGCCGCCTCGAGCTTGTGGCGGTCGAGCAGCAGCCGTCGCATGTAGTAGCGCTCGAACAGCTCGCCGTGCTCGTTCGCAGCGGCCTCGAGCGAGCAGAGGATCACCCCGCGCGCCGCCAGCTCCGGGTCGAGCTCGACGTGGACGACCGACGCGTCGCGCTGCACGAGCACGCCGGCGCTGCGCTGACCCGTCAGGATCGCGGGCAGCGTCGGGTCGGGCGCGTGGCTGCGAGGCTCGAGCGAATCGAGGTCGAGATCCTCGAACGAGGTCTGCCAGAACCCCGACCGGCGCCACCGCGGCAGCTCCTGCGCGTCGTAGGCGATGCGGGCGCGTTCGCGCAGCACGCCCAGCGGAGCGCCGCCCGCGCCCCGGCCGCCGAGCGTCGCGTTCAGCGTCGCTTCGCGGGCGGCTCCGGGCTTGGGGGCGGCGGCTTCAGGCACGGGCGGCAACCTCCTCGCGGATCCGGTCGTAGCCCTCTTTCTCGAGCCGCTCGACCAGCTCGTTCCCGCCGTTCATGACAATCCGCCCGTCCAGCATGATGTGCACGAACTCGGGCCGGACGTAGTCGAGGATGCGCTGGTAGTGGGTGATGATCAGCACACCGAGATGCTGGTCGTCGTGAAGCTTCTGGACGCCCTCGGCGACCGTCCGCAGGGCGTCGATGTCGAGACCCGAGTCGGTTTCGTCGAGCACCGCGATCTGCGGGCGCAGCATCGCCATCTGCAGGACCTCGGCGCGCTTCTTCTCACCGCCGGAGAAGCCGTCGTTGAGATGGCGCGAGGTGAACGCGTCCTCGACATCGAGCAACTCCACCGCGTGTCGCAGCTGCGCGCCGAACTCCTTGACCTTGATCGGCTCCTCGCGCTGGGCGTTGATCGCCAGGCGCAGGAAGTTCGCGACCGACACGCCCGGGATCGCGACGGGGTACTGGAAGGCCAGGAACAGGCCGAGCTTGGCTCGCTCGTGAGCGGCCAGCTCGGTGATGTTCTCACCGTCGAAGAGGATCTCGCCGTCGGTGACCTCGTAGTCGGGGTGGCCCATGACGGTGTTGGCCAGCGTCGATTTGCCGGATCCGTTGGGGCCCATCAGCGCGTGCAGCTCGCCGTGGCGCACGACGAGGTCGACGCCGCGCAGGATCTCGCGTTCCTCGGTGCGAACGTGGAGGTTTCGGATCTCGAGTTGACTTGGCACTATGCGGCTACCGCCTTCTTTGGGGTCGCGGGGATCAGTTCGGCCAGCGTGGTCTCCTGGAGCGTCTGCACGATCGCGGCGCGCACGCGCGTCCAGAGAACCTTCGTCGTGCAGATGTGGGCGGGGTCGGACTCGCGCACGCAGCTGATCGTCCCGTCGGGCGAGCTCGAGATGCACTCGATCGGCGCGATCCGTCCCTCTAGCGCCTCGACGACCTCGGCCATCGTGATCTGCGCCGGCTCGCGGGCCAGCAGATACCCGCCGTGCGCTCCGCGTCGACTCTCGACGAGTCCGGCGCGGCGCAGGCGTGCGACGAGGTGCTCGAGGTAGGCGAGCGGCAGTCCCTCGGCCTCGGCGATCTCGGCCAGCGCGACCGGCTCGGCGCCACCGCGCCGTGCCAGGTCGACCATCACGCGTACGCCGTACTCGGCCTTTGTGGAGAACATCATCGTTTAAAGCCTACCTCAGCGGTAGGGTATCAGGCGTCGACGCCCGCCCGCTCTGGCCGATCGCGGCGAGCGCCGCCGCTGCGCCGCTTCGCCATAGTTACGTGGACGGCCCTGCCACGAGGCGCTATACTTTGTAAAGCACAAAAACCAGACAAGAGTTCAGGAGTTTGAGATGAGCCCGTCGGGTGCCGAATTCATCCGCCAGATCAAGACCCAGATAACCGAGACCGACCCCAGCATCGTGCACGAGCTGGTCGGCAACGGGGTGGCGATCGTCGATGTGCGCGAGACCGAGGAGTTCGCGGCCGGCCACCTCCCGGGCGCCAGGCACGTACCCCGCAGCTATCTCGAGTCGCGCATCGAGGGGATCGTCCCCGATCGCGCGCAGCGCGTCGTCCTGTACTGCGCCTCCGGGATCCGCAGCGCGCTGGCGGCCCACACGCTCGGCAACGACCTCGGCTACGAGCACGTCGAGTCGATGACCGGCGGCATCACGCTGTGGAAGGACCGCGGCTACGAGGTCGAGGTTCCCAAGACGATGAGCGCCGAGCAGCGCGACCGCTACTCGCGCCACATCCTGATCCCCGAGATCGGCGAGAGCGGCCAGCGCAAACTGCTCGAGGCGCGTGTCCTGCTGCTGGGCGCCGGCGGCCTCGGCTCGCCCACCGCGCTGTACCTCGCGGCGGCCGGCGTTGGCACGATCGGCCTCGTTGACAACGACGTCGTCGATCTCTCGAACCTCCAGCGCCAGGTGATTCACAACACCGAACGGATCGGTGTGCCGAAGGTCGACTCGGCCGAGGCGACGATCAAGGCCTTGAACCCTGACGTCGAGGTCGTCAAGTACGAGACCCGGCTGGACGCCTCGAACATCATGGAGATCATCAGCGGCTGGGACATCATCGTCGACGGCGTCGACAACTTCCCCACCCGCTACCTGCTCAACGACGCATCGGTCCGCCTTCAGATCCCGGTGGTCTCGGCGTCGATCCTCGGCTTCGACGGCCAGCTTTCGGTGTTCAAGCCCTACGACGGCCCGTGCTACCGGTGCCTGTTCCCGGTCCCCCCGCCCGCGGAGCTGGCGCCGTCCTGCGGTGCCAACGGCGTCCTCGGCGTGCTGCCGGGAACGATGGGGCTGCTGCAGGCGACCGAGGTGATCAAGCTGATCGTCGGCGCCGGCGATCCGGCCATCGGCCGGCTGCTGCTCTACGACGCACTCGCCGCGACGCTGACCGAGGTCAAGGTTCGCCGTGATCCGGAGTGTGCGGTCTGCTCGCGCGACCCCGGCTCGATCACCGACGCGGAGATGGGCGTGTTCCCCGACTATGAGGCGTTCTGCGCCGCCGCAGGCTAGGGTTCGCGACCGATGGCCACAATCAAGATCCCACCGGTGCTGCGGGCGTCAGTCGGCGGTGAGCGCGAGGTGAGCGCCCCGGGCGCGAGTGTCGGGGAGGTCCTGCGCGGGCTCGTGCAGGCGCATCCTGCGACCCAGACGCAGCTGTTCGGCGGCGACGGCGAGCTCAACCGCTACGTCAACGTCTATCTCAATGACGAGGACGTGCGCGTCCTCGACGGCCTCGGCACGGCGGTCGGCGAGGGCGATGTGCTGGTCATCCTCCCGGCGATGGCGGGAGGCCGGCGTTGAGCCCGCACCGCCTCGCTATCCTCAGCTGAAGCGATGAGCATCCCCGGGACCACCAACCGCCCCTGCGGGGGACGCTACAGCGACATCGTCGACTCGATCGGCAACACGCCGCTGGTCGAGCTGAAGCGGTTCTCGCCAAAGCCCGGCGTGCGGCTGTGGGCCAAGCTCGAGTCGCGCAACCCGACCGGGTCGGTCAAGGACCGCGTGGCGCGCTCGATGATCGAGGACGCCGAGGAGAAGGGCGCGATCTCGCCCGGCCAGACGATCCTCGAGCCGACCTCGGGCAACACCGG
>DATLQS010000003.1:0-3030 GCA_035535075.1 Solirubrobacteraceae bacterium | reverse complement strand
AGGTACCGCAGGGATCCCCATGTTTGCGACCGGCACATGTGCCGGTCGCCGGACGGGTGCATGCACCCGTCCGCACGGCCTCCTACTGCACTCGCACGCGTCCCTCGAGGCGCCCCGCCTCGAGCTGCGCGCGCAGCGCCTTCTTGTCGAACTTGCCGACGCTCGTCTTCGGCACCTCGGCGATGAACGCGAATTCCTCCGGCAGCCACCAGCGGGCGACGCGGTCGCGCAGGTGCTCGCGCAGCTCGTCGGCGCCGACCTGCGCGCCCTCGGCGAGCACGACGCAGGCGAGCGGGCGCTCGGTCCAGCGCTCGTCGGCGACCGCGATCACCGCCGCCTCGCGGACCTGGGGATGGGTCATCAGCTGGTTCTCCAGCTCGACCGAGGAGATCCACTCGCCGCCCGACTTGATCACGTCCTTCGCGCGGTCCGAGATCGCCACCCGACCCTCGGGGTCCACGCGCGCGATGTCGCCGGTGCGCAGCCAGCCGTCGTGGAAGCGCGCCGTGTCGTCGTCGCGGTAGTAGGCGCGGGCGATCCACGGGCCGCGCACCTCGATCTCCCCGGTCGAGGCCCCGTCCCAGGGCACCTCGGCGCCCTCGTCGTCAACCAGGCGCAGGTCGACGAACGGGACCGGCATCCCCTGCGTCGCGCGCAGCGCCCACGAGCGCTCCTCGTCGACGTCCTCGCCCACGCGCGCAACGGTGGCGATCGGGCTCGTCTCGGTCATCCCCCAGGCGTGCAGCAGCGGCACGCCGTGGCGTTCCTGGAACGCCTGCGCGAGCGCCAGCGGCATCGTCGCGCCGCCGCAGATCGCGCGCTGCAGCGAGCTCAGGTCCGGCCGCTGCGCGTCGGCGTAGCGCAGCAGGTCGGCGTAGATCGTCGGCACGCACGCCATCGTCGTGCAGCGCTCGCCCTCGATCAGCTTCGCCAGCGGCTCGGCGCTGAGGTTGCGCCCGGGCAGCACGAGCGTCGAGCCGCCGAGCGCCGCCGCGTACGGCAGCCCCCACGCGTTGACGTGGAACATCGGCACGACGAGCAGGATCCGGTCGTCGGAGCCGACCCCGAGCGACCCCGACATCAGCACCCCCGCCGAATGCAGGGTCGTCGAGCGGTGCGAGTAGAGCACGCCCTTGGGGTTGCCGGTCGTGCCCGAGGTGTAACAGAGCGCGGCCGCCTCGCGCTCGTCGAGCTCCGGGTACTCCGGCACGCCCTCGCCCGCCGCCGCGAGCAGCTCCTCGTAGCGCAGCACCCGCGGCAGATCGCCGGTCGGCCCGTCGCCCATCACCACGAAGTGCTCGACGTGCTCGAGCGCCGGCGCCAGTGCGGCGAGCAACGGCGCGAGCGAGTCGTCGACGAACACGATGCGATCCTCGGCATGGTTGATCACGTAGGCGATCTGCTCCGCGGGCAGCCGCAGGTTGATCGTGTGCAGCACCGCTCCGGAACAGGGGATCGCCAGGTAGCACTCGAAGTGGCGCTGGGAGTTCCACGCGAACGTGCCGACGCGGTCGCCCCGCACCACGCCGAGCGTGGCGAGCGCCCGCGCCAGCCGGTCGATGCGCGCCACCGTCTCCCCGTGGCTCGCGCGGGTGACGCCGTCGTCGGTCAGCGTCACGACCTCGCCGGCGTCCGGGAAGCTGCGCATGCGCCGCAGCACGTACTGCAGGCTCAGCTGAAAGTCATCCTGCATCAGTCCCGGCAACATCGGCGCTCCCCTCACGGTCGGGCCCCCGCTCACGGCCACGCCGGAAGCATCGCAAAGCACGCGGGCCCTCGAGCACGAGCCCGCCGGCGCGCCGCGCGCCCCCGAGTTCACCCTCGTCCGCTACTGCGCCCCCACCCCGGCCACCGTCGTCCCGGGCGCGCTCGTCGGCCCGAAACTCGCCGCCGCACCACCGCAGCTGCTCCGCGGCCGCTAGGAGGCGTCGGATTCCCGTCGCAGCCACAGCGTCAGCCGGACGATCCGGCGCACGGCGAACAGGGCCGAGACGCCGACGATCGCCCAGACCCACCAGGCGGGACGCGAGGCGGCCATCAGCGCCAGCGCGGCCGCGCTGATCACGAGGATCAGGCAGTACCAGCGCCGCGTGAAGCGCGCCCACTCGACGCGCTGCGCCTCGCGGTCGGGGCGGCGCAGAACTCGTCTGACAATCGGTGGCACGGCAGCACGATCGTAGAGCCGCGGCCGGCCGACCGCGCCGCGATCACCCCAGCCGCGACCGACGGTAGGCGAGGTAAAGGAGATGCTCGCTAGTCTCCTTTACCTCGAGTTGGGCCGCCGTCCGGGGGTCGGCAGCACCTGCGCACGTCGCTGACGCCGTTCGCGGCGGTGACCGCGGGCCTCAGTCGGCCAGCGCGCCGGGATCGGCGGGAACGTCCACGGCGTGCTCCTGGAGCGCCTCGAGCGGCACGATCTCAAGCGCGCGTTCGTGGGTCGACGCCAGGACGACGTAGGCGGCGGCGCCATCCTCGTGTGCGCGCAGCCAGTTGACGGCGGTCACGCACCAGCGGTCGCCCGGCACGAGCCCGGGGAAGCCATAGGGCGGCATCGGCGTGATCAGGTCGTTTCCGATGCTCCGCTGGTGCTCGAGGAACTGCGGCGTCACCACTGCGCAGATCGTGTGACTGCCGCGGTCCTCCGGGCCGGTGTGGCAGCAGCCGTCGCGAAAGAAACCGGTCAGCGGGTCGCTGCTGCACAGCTCGAGTTCGCCGCCAAGCACGTTGCGTTCGCTCATCGCCCCAGTATCGCTCAGCAGACCGCTTCGGCGTCGGCGACCGGCGGGTTCACCCACCAGCGGACATGCTGATCAGAAATCTCCCCACATCGCCGGAAAAAGATGGCGGCCGGGCGGAACATCTTCGCGTTGCGCCGAGCTCGTTGGCTGCCAGGATGCAGCCCGTGAAATTCGGCCGTCAGCGAACTGGTGATGCGTCCCCGCGACCGAGCGCGTTGCTCGGGGCCCGCGTGGTGCTCTCGACGGTCCTTGCGATCGCCGGGCTGACGTTCGCCTTCTCCAGCGCGGCCGC
>DATLQS010000002.1:0-74639 GCA_035535075.1 Solirubrobacteraceae bacterium | reverse complement strand
GCCCACCAGCCGACCGCGATCGTCGCCGTGCCGGGCTCACCGGCGGCGCGGGCGCTCAGCAGGGTGACCGCGGCGAGCGTCGTCGCCGCGGCGGCGGACAGCACGACGGTGGCCTTGACGAAATCGGCAAACGGCATCTAGCGGTCCAGGCCCACTGCTAGCGCAGCAGGAGGTCGAGCAGCTCGCGGACGCCGTGCGGGCCGTCGACCATCGCATCGGCTGCCGCCTCGAGCTCCGCCGGCGTCTCCTCCGAGCGCACGCCGACGCACACCGCGTCCTCGCCCACCACCGAGCGCAGCCCGGCGAAGGCGTCGACGTCGGTGAGGTCGTCGCCGACGCACAGCGCGGCCACCGGCGGATCGTCGGCGAGCACCCAGCGGATGCCGCGCCCCTTGTCGATCGGTACCGGCGGGCGGATCTCGAGCACCTTGCGGCCGCGCCGCGGCTCGAGCCCCGCCTCGAGCGCGGCCAGCTCGAGCGCGGCGACCGCCACCAGCGCGCTGCCCTCGTCGGGGGCGCCGCGCCAGTGGAAGGCGACGATCGCGCCCTTGTCCTCGCGCCGGACGCGCAGCTGCTGCAGCGCCGTCGTGTCGACGCGATCGGCGAAGGCGTGCACGCGATCGGTCCACGCGGCGACCGCCGGATCGACGATCACCTCGCTCGCGCCCGGAAGCAGCAGCTCGCTGCCGTGGTTGCCGAGGTAGGCGATCGAGCCGATCGACACCATCTGGCGCGCCACCGAAGCGGAGCGGCCGCTGACGCACGCGACCAGGCCGTAGCGCTTCGCCAGCTCGATCAGCCGAAGCCGGGTCGCCTCGGGGACATTGGCGTCGGAGGCATGGCGCACGATCGGCGCCAGTGTCCCGTCGATGTCGAGCAGCACGGCCGAGCGCGCCGGGTCGGCGCGCAGCGGCTCAAGGAGCTCGGCGATCGCGAGCTGCGCCCTCATGCTCCAAGTATTGCGCTCCGAAATGAAAACGCGACCCGCGACAGCCGCCCTGCGCTATTCTGCGTCGATGGGTCTCGACAATCCCCTCCACATCCTCATTCTGCTGGTGGTCGTCCTGCTCGTCTTCGGCGCCAAGCGACTGCCGGAGATCGGGCGCTCGCTCGGCGAGGGCATGCGCGGGTTCAAGGACTCGATCAGCGGCGACAGCCCGCAGCAGCAGCAGACTTCGCTGACCTCGGCCCCGCCGGCCGCTCCCCCGGTCGCCGCGCCCCCGGCCCCGGAGCCCGCGAGCGTCGCACCGCCGGCACCGCCGACGGTTGCGCCGGCCGCCGCGGTCGAGGACGCACCCGCGCCCTCGCCCACCGCCGGCTGAGCGCCCGCTAGCGCAGCAGGGACGCCGCGTGGACTTCGTCGTCCGCTGCGCCGAGCTCGGCCAGCGGCCCGCGCTCCGGCTCGGGCTCGGTGATCTGCGCCGTGACCGCGCGCGGCAGTTCCTCCACGCCGGCCAGCTCGACCGAGCGCCCGGACGTCGCTCCGGCCGCCTCGATCCGCCGTAGCTGCGGAATCACGCGAGACTCGAACGAGCCGACCGCCTCGTTGTAGGCCGTGACCGCCGATCCGAGCTGACGGCCGACCCGCGCGAGCGGGTCGACGAAGCGGGCGATTCGCTTGTGCAGCTCGCGGGCGGTCTCGGCGATCTCGCGCGCCGAGGCGGCGATCAGCTCCTGCTTCCAGCCGTAGTGCACGGCACGCAGCAGCCCGATCAGGGTGGTCGGCGTCGCCAGCAGAACCTGCTGGTCGACGCCGTACTCGATCAGCGCCGGGTCCTCGCTGAGCGCGGCGTGGTAGATGCCGTCGGAGGGCACGAACATCACGACCAGCTCGGGGCTCGCGTCGAACTGCGCCTGGTAGCCCTTCGAGGCCAGCTTGGTGATGTGGTCGCGGGTCTGACGGGCGTGACGGGCCAGGTGCAGGCCGCGCTCCTGATCCGTCGTGGCCTCCATCGCCGAGAGGTAGGCGTCGAGCGGGACCTTGGAGTCGACGACGATCAGCTTCCCGCCCGGCAGCCGCACGAGCACGTCGGGGCGCAGCCGGCCGTCGTCGGTGTCGATCGTCGTCTGCTCGGTGAAGTCGCAGTGGGCCACCATGCCCGCCATCTCGATCACGTTGCGGAGCTGGATCTCGCCCCAGGAGCCGCGCGTGGCCGGCCGCTTCAGCGCGCCGACGAGGCTGCCGGTCTCGGCGCGCAGCCCGGAGATCCCCTCGTTGAGCGCCTTGAACAGCTGGCCCATCTCGCCCTGCGCCTCGCGCCGCTCGCGCTCGAGCGACTCGATCTGGCTCTCGACCCGGCCGAGCTTGTCCTTCATCGGCTCGACCAGGCCACGCAGCTCGGCCGCCCGCTTGCCCATCTCGCCGGCCGCGCGCTCGCCGTCGATCCGCCGCTGGGCGGTCAGCTCGCGGGTCAGCGACTCGGCGGTCTTGGCCAGCACGTCCGCCGAGATCCCCTTCATCTCGTCGCGCAGCTGCGTGCGGCTCGCCTCCAGCAGCTCGAGCTGGCTCGCGTGGCTCGCCAGCGCCGCATCGCGGAGCTGGCGCTCGGCCCGGACGCGCCCGAGCAGCAGCCCGCTCGCGGCGGCGGCGCCGAGCAGCACTCCGAGGATCAGCATCACGATCGTCATGGGACCGATCAGCTTCCTACACGCGTCGGACGCTACGGTGTGCGGCTGCGGACGCAGCCGGACGGCAGAGAGGTCGCCAACGTGAACGAAGCCAGCTCGAGCGGATCCAGACGCGCCGCAACGCTCCCGGCCCGCGGACGCGGGCGGCCCGCCAAGCTCTCGCGGGAGGCGATCCTGTCGGCCGCCCTCGCGCTGCTCGACCGCGAGGGGGCCGAGGCGCTGACGATGCGCCGCGTCGCCGGGCAGCTCGGGGTCGAGGCGATGTCGCTGTACCGCCACGTGGCCGACCGGGCGGCGCTGCTCGAGGGCCTCGCCGACCGCCTGGCCGCCGAGATCGAGCCCCGCGAGCAGATCGGCGACTGGGCGGAGGCGCTGCGCGCCTTCGCCGTCGATCTGCGGGCGATCGCGCGGCGCCACCCCGCGGCCTTCGCGCTGGTCGGGGCGCGGACGCTGAACACGCCGAGCATGCTCGGGCCGATCGAGGACGTGCTCAGCGGCCTGCGCCGCGGCGGCTTCACGCCGGCGCGGGCGATCTTCGCCTACCGCCTGGTCGCCACCTACGCCCGCGGCTACGCGCTCGCCGAGATCACCGGCTTCGCGATCGACGTCCGCCCCGAGGAGCCGTTCCCGGTGATCCGCTCGCTCAGCCGCCGGATCGCCAGCGAGCCGAGCGAGGCGAACTTCCGCGCCGGACTCGAGACGATCCTCGGCGGCCTGCGCGCCGAGCGCGAGGCGCCGTGACCGGGGCCCGCCGGACCCGTAGAGTCCAGCCGGGAACCCGCACGTCGAGTCCTCGGATGAACCCCTACCGCTACGTCATCGCCGACGTCTTCACCGACACGCCGCTCGAGGGCAACGGCCTTGCCGTCTTCACCCAGGCGACCGGCGTCGACGAGGGCACGATGGCGCGCCTCGCGCGCGAGATGAACCTCTCGGAGACCGTCTTCACGCTCGCCCCGGAGCAGGGGGGCGACGCGCGGATCCGGATCTTCACGCCGGGAACCGAGCTGCCGTTCGCCGGCCACCCGGTGCTCGGCGCGGCCTTCGTGCTCGGCGGCGACCGCGACGTGATCCGCCTGGAGACCGGCTTGGGAACCGTGCCGGTCGCGCTCGAGCGAGACGGCGAGCGCATCGTCTTCGGGCGCATGCACCAGCCGATCCCGGCGATCGAGGTGTTCGAGCACGGCCCCGAGCTGCTCGACGCCCTCGGGGTGGCACGCTCGGTGCTGCCGATCGAGTCCTACCTCAACGGGCCCCACAACGTGCTCGTGATGCTCGAGAACGAGGATGCCGTCGCCGCGCTGGCGCCCGACCACCACGCGCTCGCCGCGCTCGGCGCGCTCAACGTGAGCTGCTTCGCGGGGGGCGGCCGGCGCTGGAAGACGCGGATGTTCGCGCCGGCGCTCGGCGTCACCGAGGACCCGGCGACCGGGTCGGCGGCCGGTCCGCTGGCCCTGCACCTCGCGCGCCACGGCGCGATCGACTTCGGCGAGGAGATCGAGATCGCCCAGGGCGCGGAGATCGGGCGGCCGTCGATTCTCCACGCGCGCGTCGAGGGCTCGCCGTCGCATGTCGACCAGGTCGAGGTCGGCGGCGCCGCGGTGATCGTCGCGCACGGCGAGTTCACCCTCGGGCGCGACTGACACGGCCACGCCACGCGTCGCCGCCGCCGCGGCGGCTCAGCGTGCGGGGCGCCGCGGATCGAGGCCGTGCTCGAGCGCGCCCTTGACGCTCGTGTCGAGCAGGTTGAGCCGGTGCAGCGCGAGCGCCTCGACGCTCGCGAAGCGCCCGCCGGGGGCCGCGTCGGCGCCGTGGTGGCAGAGCACGCAGTGCTCGAGCGCGAGCATCCGCGGCTCGTCGAGCACGCCCTCGGCGCGCTGGCGCAGCAGCCGCAGGCCGATCTGCACGTGGCCGAGCAGCCGGCCCTCCTCGCTCAGCTCGATCGAGGCGCCGTAGGTGAACTCCCGCGTCTTGCCGATGTCGTGGACGATCGCGGCGCAGATCAGCAGGTCGCTGTCCAGCCGCGGATGTCCGAGCGCGAGCTCCTGGGCCAGCGTCGCGACGGCGACGGAATGCTCGAGCAGCCCGCCGAGGTAGGCGTGGTGCCCGGCGCGCGTGCACGCGGCGGCGCAGAACTCGACGCGGAAGCGGCGGTCGGCCAGCAGGTCGTCCAGCAGCCGCCGGTACCCCGGGTCGTTGACCTCGCGGGCCAGGTGCTCGAGGAAGCCGTCGAGCTCGTCGAGGTCGCGGTAGGCGACGGGCAGGAACTCGGTCGGGTCGACCGTCCCGTCGGCCTCGCGCGCGATCTGTGTCAGCTCGATCTGGGTCTGCTCGCGAAAGCGCACGACCCGTCCCGAGACGCGCACCAGCTCGCCGGCGTCGAAGCGCCCGCCCTGCAGATCGGCGTCGCGGAACAGGCGCGCGGGCAGCGATCCGCTGCGATCGCGCAGCTCGAGCGCGAGGTACGGAGCGCCGGTGCGCGCCGTCAGGCGCTCCTTGCGCGTGCAGACGAAGACCCCGTCGACGCCGTCGCCCGGACGCAGGGCGCCGAGCGTGCCGTCACGCGGTACGGCGGTGAGGATGGGGAGCGGCATCGCTCCATGATGTACGGTGAAGCGGATGCAGCCACTGATTTGGGAGCACCGGCCCGACGGCCTGCGCGCCCCGGCCATGATCTGCGCCTTCACCGGCTGGAACGACGCGGGCGACGCCGCGTCCTCGGCGCTCTCGTTCCTCGGCAGCTCGCTCGGCGCGACGCGCTTCGCGCAGATCGATCCCGAGGACTACTACGACTTCCAGAGCGTGCGCCCGAAGGTCAGGCTCATCGAGGGCGAGACCCGCGAGATCGTCTGGCCGGCCGTCGAGCTGTTCGTCGCCCGCGTGCCCCGCGCGCCGCGCGACCTGGTGCTGCTCGGCGGCCCCGAGCCGTCGATGCGCTGGCGCACCTTCACGACGCTGATCACCGACCTCGCCGAGGCGCTCGGCGTGCAGATGGTGGTGTCGCTCGGCGCGCTGCTCGCCGACGTCCCGCACAGCCTGCCGGTGCACATCAGCGGCTCGGCCTCCGACCCGGCGCTGACCGAGCGGCTCGGGCTGCACCCGACCGGCTACGAGGGCCCGACGGGGATCGTCGGCGTGCTGCACGCGTCGTGCCAGGCGCGCGGGATCCCGTCGGCGAGCCTGTGGGCGAGCGTCCCGCACTACGTCGCCGCGGCGCCGAACCCCAAGGCCGCGCTGGCGCTGGTGCGCAAGCTCGAGGGCCTGGTCGGCGTTTCCGTCGACGGCAGCGAGCTGGAGGCGGCCGCGATCGACTACGAGCGCCAGGTCGGGCTCGCGGTGCAGAGCGACCCGGACGTCCAGGCCTTCGTCGAGCGCCTCGAGCAGCTCGCCCAGGACGAGCGCGGCGACGCCGACGAGGACATCCCGTCGGGTGATCGCATCGCCCGCGAGTTCCAGCGCTTCCTGCGCCAGCGCGGCGACACCGGCGAGCACTAGCCGAGCCGGCTGCCGTTCGGGGCGGCGCATGCGCCGCCCCGCGGACGGGTGCATGCACCCGTCCGACAAATGGGTGGGCCGGTCATTTCTCGGCGGCGGGACAGGCGATCCGGTACTCGCACATCGCGCACACCGCGAATGACGGCGTCGGCTCGAAGGCCTGCGCCATGATCCCGCCGGCGACCTCGGCCACGGTCTCCTCGATCCGCTCCGGCGCCCCGTCGTCGATCCCAAGCCGCACGCGCGCGTCGTCGAGCACGTAGTAGTAGGTGCGCTCGGTCGCCTCGAGTTGCCAGGCCTCGCGCGCCGCGACGGCGTACAGCGCGAGCTGGACGTCCTCGCGCAGCTGCTCGGCCCGCTTGGGCACCCCGGTCTTGTAGTCGATCAGCTCGTACCCGCCTCCGGCGAGCGCGTCGACGCGGTCGACCCGTCCGCGAATGTGATGGCGTCCCAGCGGGAAGGTGAACGAGCGCTCGAACCAGCGCGGCTCGCCGCCGTCGGCGCCCAGCCGCTGGTGGTAGCGCGTCAGCGCGACGCGGGCCTTCTCGCGCAGCTGGCGCTCCTCGTCGGAGTCCGAGAACCCGCCTCGGCGCCAGGCGACCTCGAGCAGCCGCATCATCTCCTCGGAGCCACCGCCGCCGGTGCCGTGAAACCGCTCGAGCACCTGGTGCACGAGGATGCCGAAGCGCTGGTTGAGCGTCGGCTCGCGCGGGATCCGCAGGACCCGGGCGAACTTGTAGCGCAGCGGACAGGAGAGATAGGTCTCGACGTCGGAGGCCGACAGCACCAGTCCCTCACCGCGACGCGGCAGGAACGCCTCGAGCGAGGGCTCCTCGCGGGCGGCCATCGCGGCCCCACGCGCGCGGGCATCGCTCGCGGTGCCGAGCAGCAGCTCGTCGAGCGGCGAGCTCGACAGGACCTCTCGCTGCAGCGGGGTCAGCGCCGCCCCGAGCCGCGCGTTGATGTCATCGAGCGCCTCCGCGACAGGCTCGGGGTCGCGCCGTTGCAACAGCGACGCGAGCTTGACCAGCTCGGCGTAGCGCACGACGCCGTGGGCGATGTCGAGGTCGGTGTCGAAGCGCAGCTCTCCCAGCCGCGTGCCGAGCCGTGCCACGCCGGCCAGCAGCTCGTCCCGCCGTTCGCGAAAGATCGAATGCAGCGCCTCGGCCGGGCCGAACAGCTCCTCGTCGCGTGACTCCCATTGCGCATCGAGCGCCAGCCGTGCCTCTTCGGCGAGCCGCGACGGCGCGCGCTCGCTGGCGCGCGCGGAGCTCGCGGCGTAGGCGAGCACGAGCCCGCGGTGGGCGCGCGTCATCGCGACGTAGAGCAACCGCCGCGAGCGCTCGTCGGCGCTCTGCTCGGTCAGCGCCTCGGGGGCGAGGGCGTCCGGGATCGGCTCGAGCGCCGCCGCCCGGCCGCTCGGCACGCCGCCCCCGGTCCGCGGGGCGTGCAGCCCGAGGACGAACACGTGGTCGAACTGGAGCCCGGCCGCCGATTCGATCGACATCACCGCCACGGCGCGCGTGCGGGCCGGCGGCACCGCCTCCTTCTCGCCCAGCCCGGCGTCGGCGAGGACGGCGATGTGGCGCGCGAACTCGCGCGCGCTGGCACCGGGCATGCGGCGTTCGAACGCCCCCGCCAGGTCGCCGAGCTTGGCCAGGTTCAGCAGTCGCTCGACGACGTCGGGCTGCGCGGTGAAGAGCTGCTGGCGACGCAGGCCGAGGCGCTCGATCAGGCGATGGACGAAGAGGTCGGCACGGGTGTTCTCGAGCGCGTCGGCGGCGGCTCGCTCGACCCCGAGGAAGTGCTGGATCCGCTCGCGCGCCTCGGGCGCGAGCTGCGGCGACTCGGTCGCGGCGACCAGCGCCGCGACCATGTCGATCCGTCGCCGGCGCGCGATCTGCACGCAGCGGGCGATGTCCGCCGACGGCAGCTCGATCGGCGGACGCGCCAGCGCCCGCACCACCGCGGGCGCGTCGCGCGGATCGACGAGCAGGCGCAGCCAGGCGAGCACGTCGCGGACCTCGGCGCGGTCGAAGAAAGCGTCGGCGCCGACGATCCGGCAGGCCACGGCGCGCTCGGCGAGCGCCACCGCGACGGCCTGCCCCTCCTCGCCGACCGAGCGCACCAGCACCGCGCAGCGCTCCGGCGGCACACCCTCGCGCCCGATCAGCCGCTCGAGCTCGGCGGCCACGCGCTGGGCCTGGGCGCGCTCGTTCGCGGCGCGCCAGAAGCGGACCTCGCCGCCGGCGCCGCCGCGCAGGTCCTTGCCGATCCGCGGCACCGCGCCGGCGACGACCGCGCGCGCGGCGTCGAGCACGCGCTGGGGGCAGCGGAAGCTCTGCGACAACGACGCCACCGAGGCGCCGTAGCGCTGCTCGGTGAAGCGCAGCAGGCTCGCGGCGCCGGCCCCGGGGGCACGGCCGACCGCCTGGTCGTCATCGCCCGCCGCGGTCAGGGCGCTGCCGCCGGCCTCGAGCGCGGCGACCAGCTCGCGCTCGCCGTAGGAGCGGTCCTGCCAGTCGTCGACGAGCACCTCCGGGAAGCGCGCCGCGACCCGCCCGCGCAGCGCCGCGTCGCTCCGCAGCGCGGCGACGCTCCGCGCCAGCACGCCACCCTCGTCGAATACCCCGAGCTCGGCGAGGATCCGGTCGTGGGTCGCGAGGACGCCGGCGAACTCGCGCTCACGCCGGCCGGCGTCGCCGTCGAGGCCCGCGGCCCACGCGGCGTAGACCTCAGCGTCGATCAGCTCCGCCTTCAGGCGATCGATCCGCCGTATGAAGCTCGCGAACAGCGCCAGCGGCCGCCCGCGGAAGTCGTGGTGGGCGAGCTCGAACTCGTCGGTGCGCTCGCGGAGCAGCGCCAGCCGGTCGGCCGCGCTGAGCACGTCGACGAACGGGTCGATCCCGGCGTGTCGCGCCTCGGAGCCCAGCAGGGCGACGCAGAACTCCGCCACGCTGTAGACCGCCAGCTCCTCGTGGGGGCGCTCGAGGGCGAGCTCGATCCGCTCGCGCAGCCCCTCCTGCGAGCTCAGCACGAGGACCGTGTGCGGCGCCAGACCGCCGTCGGCCAGCCAGACCAGGCGGCGAACCAGGACCTCGGTCTTGCCGGTCCCGGGCCCGCCGATCACCAGCAGCGGCGAGCCCCGGTGTGCGACCGCGTCGCGCTGCGCATCGGTCAGGCCATCGAGCGCGCTTGCCATCCACCTAGGATATGGCGGCATGGAGGCCTCCGCACCGGAGCCTGACTGGCTCGCGGCGTGCCGGCGCATCGCCGCCGAGCTGCGCGTGATGCTGGCCGCTCACCCGAGCACCCGCGAGCGCGCCGTGGTCGTCGGTCGCGGCGAAGGCGGCGACCGCACGCTGGTCATCGATCGGGCCGCCGAGGAGCTGATCTTCGCCGAGCTGGCACGCCTGCACGCGGCCGGCGCGAGCTTCACGGCGATCTCCGAGGAGCGCGGCGAGGTCGCCTTCGGCGGAGGTCCGGTGCGCGTGGTGATCGACCCGATCGACGGCTCGATGAACGCCAAGCGCGGCCTCTCGCCCCACGCCGTGTCGATCGCGGTGGCCGACGGGCCGACGATGGCGGACGTCGTCTTCGCCTTCGTCGGCGACCTCGGCTCGGGCGAGGTCTGGACGGCGAGCCGCGGTGGCGGAGCGTGGCTCGACGGCGCGCCGCTGACCGTCGGCGACACCGAGCGCCGCAACCGCGACGGCCGCCTCGAGCTGGTCGCGATCGAATCCGCCCATCCCGCACGGATCGCCGAGAGCGGGCGTGAGCTGAGCACGGTCGCGCACCGGCTGCGGATGTTCGGCTCGATCGCCTTCGCGCTCTGCCAGCTCGCCGCCGGCCGGATCGACGGGATGGCGACGCTGTGGCACTGCCGCTCGGTCGACGTCGCGGCGGCGCAGCTGATCGTCCGCGAGAGCGGCGGTCTGGTGGCGTTCACGGCCTACGACGACCCGCTCGGCCTGCCGCTCGATCTCCGCTCGCGTTCGCCGGTGGTGGCCGCGCGCACGGCCGCCGGGCTCGCCGAGCTCGCAACGCTGCCATCATCACAGCAGTGATCGATTGGAATCTCGTACGCCGCATCGCCGAAACGATCGGCGGCCAGGGCGGGACGGTGAGCGCTCCGAGCGGCGATCTCGCCGCGATCGCCAGCGACTCGCAGCGGCGCGTCCTCGCCTACACGCAGCTGTCGCCGATGGCCGAGCTGCCCACCCCCGAGATGGTGTCACGCCAGCAGTGGATCGAGTCCAACCTGCGCTCGATGCGCCCCGTGCTCGACCGCGTCGGGGCCCGCGTCGGGGGTGGCATGGGAGTGCTCGGCCGACCGACGCGAGCCGTCACCCGGGCGCTCTTCTCGGCCCAGGTCGGCGGGCTCACGGGCTTCCTGGCGCAGCGGGTGCTCGGCCAGTACGACATGCCGCTGCTCGACTCGACCGGGGCGCCGCGACTGCTGCTCGTCGGCCCGAACCTGGGCGCCGCGGCACAGCGCCTCGACGCCGACGGCGAGCAGCTGCTGCACTGGGTGACGCTGCACGAGATGACGCACGCCGTCCAGTTCGGCTCGGTGCCCTGGCTGCGGCTGCACCTCGCGGCCCTCGTGCGCGAGGTGGTCGACACGCTCGACGTCCGGATCGACACCTCGCGCGGGCTGCGCGTGCCGAGCACCTCCGATGTGCGCGAGCTGATCGACTCGCTGCGCAAGGGGGAGCTGGTGACGCTGGTGATCGGCCGCGAACGGCGCGTGCTGGTCGACCGCATCCAGGCCACGATGGCGGTGATCGAGGGCCACGCGGAGCACGTCATGGACGCCGTCGGCGCGGAGGTGATCCCGTCGCAAGCGACGTTGCGCGCCGCGCTCGAGCGGCGCCGGATGGCGCGCTCAGGGCCGATGCGGCTGCTCGAACGGGTGCTCGGGTTCGAGCTGAAGCTGCGCCAGTACCGCGACGGCAAGCGCTTCTGCGACGCCGTCGTCGAGCGCGTCGGCATCGAGGGCTTCAATCGCGTGTGGAGCGCGCCACACGCGCTGCCGACGCTCGCCGAGCTGGTCGATCCGGAGGCCTGGATCGCCCGAACGGCTGTTCCGTTTGTCACAAAGTAGCCCGTTAGGGACACCGCCAATTCGGCCTTTCGCCGGCCGGGGCGGCCCGAGATGTTACAATGTTGCGATGCATCTGTACAAACAGATGTTCGCTTGATATAGTTTGTTAAGCTGGTATTAAGTTGCGGGTGGGAACATGTCGTCACCCGCAGGGCGAAGAGGCCGAGATGATGTCCGCAGACAGACCGCAGAGCACCACCGACACGCCGCGCGAGTCCCGCGCTCGCAGCGTCGTCGAGCGGGCCATGAACGTATCGCTCGAGCAGCGCATCGAGCGCGTCCGTCAGGCCGCCAGGCGCCTCGGAGCACCGCATGCGAAGGTCGCCTCAAGGATCCGCCCACACGTGCCGAAAGTCTCATAACAGCTTCCCCCGCCCGGTTTAGGAGAGACCGGATCCGGGTTGGTCTGCCGGCCTCATACCCCGCCGGCAGGTAGGACCCTCTCCTCCCTCGACTTCCGGGGCGTCTCGCAAGAGGCGTCCCGGAGGTCTTTAAAGGCCGCTCTGATGTCGAGCCTGCAGCTCGACATCACCCGCGGGGCCTGAGCAGCGCCGCGTTGTGCTGCTGTGGCCGCCCCTACGGCGGCGCTCGGTCCTGGCGACCGTCGCGTGGCCGCTTTGCGACAATGGTGTCCGTGGCCACCGTTGAGGAGATCCGCAAGGCGCTCGAGGTCGTGATCGACCCCGAGCTGCACCGCTCGATCGTCGAGCTGGACATGGTCCGGCGCATCGACGTCGGCGGCGACGGCGAGGTCGCCGTGACGGTCACGCTGACGACCGCGGGCTGCCCGATCCGCGGGCACTTCCAGAGCGCGGTCCGCGACGCGGTGATCGGGCTCGACGGCGTGCGCTCGGTGAGCATCGACTTCGACGTGATGGACGAGCAGCAGAAGGCGACGCTGCGGCAGACGCTCGGCCGCAGCGAGCTGCCCGAGGGCGCGTTGGCGCTCGTTGAGAACGTCATCTGCGTCGGCTCGGGCAAGGGCGGGGTCGGCAAGTCGACGCTGACCGCCAACCTCGCGGCGGCGCTGCAAGCCGAGGGGCGTCGCGTCGGCGTGCTCGACGCGGATGTCTGGGGCTATTCGATTCCCCGGATGCTCGGCCTGGGCGCGGAGCGCCCCGAGGTCTCGGCCGAGCGCAAGATCCTCCCGCTCGACGCGGCGGGCATCAGCGTGATGTCGATCGGCTTCTTCGTCGAGGAGGATGCCGCCGTCGTCTGGCGCGGGCCGATGCTGCACAAGGCGCTCAAGCAGTTCCTGGAGGACGTCGCGTGGGGCGCGCTGGACTTCCTGCTGATCGACCTGCCGCCGGGCACGGGCGACGTCTCGATGACCCTCGCCCAGCTGCTGCCGCAGGCGACCTTCGTGATCGTCACGACGCCGCAGCCGGCCGCGCAGCGGGTCGCCCGCCGCGCCGCCGAGATGGCGCACAAGGTCTCGCTGGAGGTCTCCGGCGTGATCGAGAACATGGCCGGCTTCGTCACGCCGGACGGCGAGCGCTACGCGATCTTCGGCGAGGGCGGCGGGCAGGCGCTCGCCGACGAGCTCGACGTCCCGCTGCTCGGCCGTGTCCCGCTCACGATGCCGCTGCGAGCGGCCTCGGACGCCGGCGTGCCGCTCGTCGTCGAGGACCCCGACGACCCGGCCGCGCAGGCGATCCGCCACGCCGCCCGGGGGCTGATCGCGCTCGCGCCACCGCCGCGGCCGCGCGGCACCGCGCCGGTCGGCATCGCGTTGCCGATGGCCGGCTGACTCGCGCCGGACGCGGGCGCGCAAAACAAACCCCATGGCGGGCGATCGGCGGAGTATCGTTGGCCCGTGCCCGGGCTGTTGAAGGATTTCAAGGCGTTCCTGCTGCGGGGGAACATCGTCGACCTCGCCGTGGCGGTGGTGCTCGGCATCGCCTTCGGCGCCGTGGTCAAGGCGCTCGTCAGCGACCTGCTGACGCCGATCATCGCGCTGATCTTCGGCAAGCCCGACTTCGGCGCGCTGTCGTTCACGATCAACAGCAGCCACTTCCTCTACGGCGACTTCATCAACGCGCTGATCGCGTTCATCTCCGTCGCCGCGGCGATCTTCTTCTTCGTCGTCAAGCCGCTGAACGTGCTGGCGGCGCGCCGCGCGGCCGGCGCTCCCGATCCCGACTCGGACACTCGTGCCTGCCCCGAGTGCCTCTCGGAGATCCCCAAGGCGGCACGCCGCTGCTCGTTCTGCACGGCGGTCGTCGGTTCGGTCCCGGAGCAGCCCGCGCCGATCTGAAGTAGACGCGGCCGTCCGCCGGTGGCCGGCGTGACCGCGGCGGCAGGCGGGAATGCCGCGAGCGCTCGCGGGGTAGTCTGCCCTGATGCTGCTGCTGACCGGAGCCAGCGGCCTGGTCGGGAGCGCCGTGCGGCGGCGCCTGATCGCGGCCGAGGTGCCCATCCGCTGCCTCGTGCGCGACCCCCGCCGGCTCGGCGACGACCGGGTTCGCGTGCAGATCGCGCTCGGCGACCTCGCCGACCCGCCGTCCTTTCGCAACGCGCTGCGCGGCGTCGACACGGTGATCCACCTGGCGGCCACGATCCGCGATCAGCCGCAGGGCTCGATCGAGGAGCTTTCGGGGATCGCGACCTGGCGGCTCGTCGACGCGGCCCGCCGCGCGGGCGCCGAGCGCTTCGTCTTCTTCAGCGCGCTCGGCGCCGGGACGCAGAGCCGCGCGCGCCTGCTCCGCGCGAAGGCGCTGGCCGAGCAGGCGGTGCGCGAGAGCGAGATCGACTCGATCGTCTTCGCGCCGTCGATCATCTACGCGCCCGACGACCCCTACATGACGCTGCTGGCGCGGCTCTCGCTGCTCCCGGGGGTGATGCCGTTCTCCGGCCGCGGCCGCGCGCAGTTCGCGCCGATCTGGGTCTCCGACGTCGCCGACTGCGTGATGCGCGCGCTCGCCGAGCCGCACGGCAGCGCACGCTACGAGCTCGCCGGACCCGACGTGATGACGCACGAGGAGATCGTCCGCCTCGCGCTGCGCGCGCTCGACAAGCGCCGCGCGTTGCTGCACGTGCCGACGCCGATCGTCTCGCGGGCGCTGCGGCTGACCGAGCGGCTGATGGGCCGTCGCGCGTTCGCGACCTGGGACGAGGCCGAGCTGATGGAGGTCTCGATGCTGCCGGGCGCCGGCACCAGGGACGTCGAGCGCCTCGGCGTGGCGCCGCGCTCGATGGCCTCGGTGCTCGGCGTCAGCTGACCGGGGGACGGCGCGGCGGGCGCGCCGCCGCCGCCTCGAGGGCGCCGGCGAGCGCGAGCAGCGGCCCCTCGCCCGCCGGGCGCCCGACGAGCTGCACCGCGAGCGGCAGGCCGTCCTCGCCGTCGAACAGCGGCAGCGCGATCGCCGGCTGTCCGCTGGCGTTGAAGATCGCCGTGAACGGCGTGAAGTAGCCGGAGCGCCGGAAGGTGTCGAGCGGCTCCGCCGCGGCGGTGTCGAGTGACCCGAGCGCCAGCGGGCGCTGCGCGAGCGCCGGGGTCAGCAGCGCGTCGTAGGGCTCGAGGAAGCCGACGAGCGCGCGCATGCGGCTCTGCAGCTCGGTTTGCAGCAGCTGGAACTGGACCGCGTCGATCCCGCGGCAGCGCTCCCACAGCGCCCAGCTCATCGGCTCCATGTCGGCCGCGGTCGGCTCGGCCCGCCCGGCGCTGATCGCCGAGTAGCGGATGCCGACGGCGATCAGCGCGGCGAAGTAGTCGCGGAACAGATCGACGAGGTCGCCGCTCTGCCACGGGGGCGTCACCTCCTCGACGCGGTGCCCGAGGCTCTCAGCCAGCGCGGCGGCACGATCGACGGCGTCGGCGCACAGGCCGTCGAGCGGTGCGTCCGGGATCGGCGGCTGCTTGGTGAAGGCGATCCGCAGGCCGCGCGGCGTGCGGCCTGCGGTCTGCGCGAACGGCTCGGGCGGCGCCGGGATCCACGCGGCGTCGCCGACCACGTAGCCGGCGAGCAGGTCGAGCAGCGCAGCGGTCTCGGCGACGGTGCGCGTCAGCACGCCGTCGAGCACGAGCGGCGAGGCGCCGAGGTCGGGGGCGGCGGAGACGCGATGGCGCTGCGCCTTCAGTCCGACCAGCCCGCAGCAGGCCGCGGGAATGCGCAGCGAGCCGCCGCCGTCGTTGCCGTGCGCGAGCGGCACCATGCCGGCGGCCACCGCCGCCGCGGATCCGCCCGATGAGCCGCCCGGGGTGCGGTCGGTGTCCCACGGGTTGCGGGCCGCGCCGTGCACGCGCGGCTCGGTGACCGGCAGGATCCCGTACTCCGGAAGCTTCGTCGTGCCGACGATGACGAAGCCCGCGGCGCGAATCCGCGCGACCACGCTGTGGTCGTAGGGGGCGACGAAGTCGCGCATCAGCGCGCAGCCGTGGGTCAGCCGCAGGCCGGTCACCGCGCGGTTGTTCTTGATCGCGATCGGCACGCCGGCGAACGGGCGCCCGTCGCCGGGGCCGATCGCGTCGGCGGCGGCGAGCGCGCGGTCGTGATCGACCTGTACGAAGGCGCCGATCCGGGGGTCGAGCGCCTCGATCCGCTCGAGCGAGGCGCTCACGAGCTCGCGCGCCGAGAGCTCGCCGGCGCGGACCAGCGCCGCCAGCTCGCTCGGAGCCCGGAACATCAAGCCGTCGCTCATCGTGTTGGCAGCGTATCGGCGGGCCATTGCTGCAAGGCTTACCGTTGGTGACCGTCGTCAGAAAGTGGGTCAGATGAGCGAAGTCCAGTCGGGCCTGGAGGGGGTGGTGGCCTTTGCCACTCAGATCGCCGAGCCCGATCGGGACGGTGGCGCGCTGCGCTACCGCGGCGTCGATATCGAGGAGCTCGCCGGTGTGGTCCCCTACGAGCGCGTCTGGGGCCTGCTGGTGGACGACAGCTTCGAGCCCGGCCTGGCCGCGGCGCAACCGCCCCCGCTGGCCGTGCACAGCGGCGTGGTGCGCGTGGACGTGCAGGCGGCGCTGGCGATGCTCGCCGCCGACTGGCAGCTCGGGCAGCTGATCGACATCGACGACGCGCAGGCGCGCCGGGATCTCGCGCGGGCCTCGGCCGCGACGCTCTCATTCGTCGCGCAGTCGGCGCGCGGCACGAGCTCGCCGCCGGTGCCGCAGTCGCAGATCGACGAGGCGCAGTCGATCGCCGAGCACTTCCTGCTGCGCTGGCGCGGCGAGGCCGACCCGCTCCACGTCAGGGCGATCGACGCCTACTGGGTCTCGGCCGCCGAGCACGGGATGAACGCCTCGACGTTCACCGCGCGCGTCGTGGCCTCGACGGGCGCCGACTGCGCCGCGGCACTCTCGGCGGCGGTGGGAGCGCTGTCGGGCCCGTTGCACGGCGGCGCACCCTCGCGCGTGCTGAAGATGCTCGACGAGGTCGAGGCGCTTGGCGACGCCGAGCGCTGGGTCAAGCAGTCACTGGACCGCAGTGAGCGGCTGATGGGCTTCGGGCACCGCGTGTACCGGGCCGAGGACCCCCGGGCCCGCGTGCTGCGCCGCTGCGCCCGCGAGCTCGGTGCGCCGCGACTGGCGGTCGCCGAGGCGCTCGAGCAGGCGGCGCTCGCCGAGCTGCACGCCCGCAAGCCCGACCGCGTGCTGGCCACCAACGTCGAGTTCTGGTCGGCCGTCGTGCTCGACTTCGCGCAGGTCCCCGCCGAGCTGTTCACGCCGATGTTCACCTGCGCCCGCACCGCCGGCTGGTCGGCGCACATCCTCGAGCAGAAGCGTGAGGGGCGCCTGATCCGGCCCAGCGCGAAGTACGTCGGCGAGCCGCCCCGCAGCCTCGACGCCGTGGGCTCGCCGGCCGGCTCGTAACGTTCCCGGAACGCGCCGCTGGCAAGATTGCGGCCCGAGCCACCCGATGACGTCAATGAGCCGAGGAGCAATCGACGGGAGCGTGACCGGGCCGGGCCGCCGGTTTCGCCTGGCCTCGCCGGCGATGGCCGTGGCGCTCGGCATCCTGCTGCTGGCATCGCTGGCGGCGTTGCCCGTGCTTTCGGGCCTGATCCCGGACCAGCATTCCAGCTCGACGTCGAACGTCGCGGAATCCTTGGCAGGGGTTGCGCTCGTGTTGGCCTTCACAGCCGTCGGAGTCGTCGTGGCACGACACGAGCCGCGCAACCCGATGGGATGGCTGCTGATCGGCGTACCGCTTGCGGTGCAGGCGGGGAGCATCGGTCCCACCTACGCCTACCTCGACTACCACGTGCATCACGGAACGCTGCCGCTGGGTCAGATGGCGATCCTGCTCAGTGGGGCCTGGGAATACGCGTTTCTGCTGCTGCCACTCGTCATCCTGCTGTTCCCCGATGGCCGGCTTGGCGCCCGCTGGCGTTGGCCGCTGCGGGCCTATCTCGCGCTCTGCGTGGTCTTCGTCGCCGGCACGCTGGCCGTCGCCGTCGCAGCCCTCGGCCTGCGCCAGCCGCTGGACGCCAACGGCAACCTCGCCGGCGACGCCGCCTGGTTTGGCCCCGTCCAGAGCATCGGCATTGCGGCGTGCGCCGTGCTCTCACTCACCGCGGCGGGCTACCAGGTGCTCAGCTATCGTGGTGCCAGCGGCGAGCGGCGCCAGCAGCTGAAGTGCCTGGGCGCCGGCGCCGGCGCCCTGATCTTCTGCCTCGCCGTCAACGGGGCGACCGGGGGCGGATCGGGATTCATCGGCAACATCTCGTTCGCGGTCGGCCTGGCCGCGTTGCCGTTCGCCATGGGCGTCGGCATCCTGCGCTACCGGTTGTATGAGATCGACCGGCTGATCAGCCGCACGCTGTCCTACGCGATCCTCACCGCGCTGCTGGTCGGCGCGTTCGTCGGCCTGATCGCGCTCAGCACCGACACGCTCGCGTTCTCGAGCCGCGTCGGTGTCGCCGCCTCGACGCTGATCGCTGCGGCGCTCTTCAACCCGCTGCGCAGGCGCATCCAGCACCTGGTGGACCGCCGCTTCAACCGCGCGCG
Source organism: Solirubrobacteraceae bacterium (assembly GCA_035535075.1). GTDB lineage: Bacteria > Actinomycetota > Thermoleophilia > Solirubrobacterales > Solirubrobacteraceae > Palsa-513. Next base: position 56,463 of record DATLQS010000002.1, on the reverse strand, counting down.
CTATGACGCCGAAGCGACCGTCGCCGCGTTCACCGCACGGTTGCGTGACGCGGTCGAGATCGACGCGATCCGCGCCGACCTGCTCGATGTCGTCAACCGCGCCGTCCAACCCACCCACGCCTCGGTGTGGATCAAAGGCGGGCCGCCCGGCTAGCAGCAACGGCGCGGCGACGCAGCGGACCTCCAGGCCCAAGCGATGTCGGCCCAGTCCAAGCCGTTGTCTCAATATCGCGAGCGCAGCGTCGCACCAAGCCGCCCGTGGAACCCACAAACGCAGGAAGGCCCGGCATCGAGCCGGGCCTTCCGTGCTTACGACGAGCGAGGACAGTCCGGCCGAAGGCCGGACTGTCGCAGCTCCTTACATCATTCCGCTCATGTCCGGCATTCCGCCGCCGCCGCCCGCGCCATGCTCCTCGGGCATCTCGGCGACGATCGCCTCGGTCGTGAGGATGTTCTTGGCGATCGACGCGGCGTTCTGCAGCGCCGAACGCGTGACCATCGCCGGATCGATCACGCCGGCCGCGACGAGATCGACGATCTCGTTGGACGCGGCGTTGAGGCCGTATCCCTTCTTGGCCTTGCGCACCTCGTTGACGACGACCGAGCCCTCGAGCCCGGCGTTCTCCGCGATCTGACGAAGCGGCTCCTCGAGCGCGCGCAGCACGATCTTGGCGCCCGTCTTCTCGTCCTCGTCCTCGATTTCCTCGAGCTTGATCGCCGAGGTCGCCTCGAGCAGCGCCACGCCACCGCCCGGCACGATGCCCTCCTCGAGGGCTGCGCGGGTGGCCTGCAGCGCGTCCTCGACGCGGTGCTTCTTCTCCTTCATCTCGGTCTCGGTGGCTGCGCCGACCTTGACGACGGCGACGCCGCCCGACAGCTTCGCGAGGCGCTCCTGGAGCTTCTCGCGATCGAAGTCGGAGTCGGTGTTCTCGATCTCGGTCTTGATCTGGTTGATCCGTCCCTTGATCGCCGCCGCGTCTCCGGCGCCGTCGACGATCGTCGTGGTGTCCTTCGCCACGACGACACGGCGTGCGCGCCCGAGCTGCGAGATCTGCGTGTTCTCGAGCTTCAGGCCCATCTCCTCGGTGATCACCTCGGCGTTGGTGAGGATCGCGATGTCCTCGAGCATCCGCTTGCGGCGATCGCCGAAGCCGGGGGCCTTGACCGCGACGCCGGTGAAGGTGCCACGGAGCTTGTTGACGACGAGCGTCGCGAGGGACTCACCCTCGACGTCCTCGGCGATGATCAATAGCGGCTTGCCCGACTGGATGACCGCTTCGAGGACCGGCAGCACGTCGCGAACCGAGCCGATCTTCTGGTTGGCGATCAGGATGTAGGGGTCTTCGAGAACCGCTTCCATGCGATCCTGGTCGGTGACCATGTAGGGCGAGATGTAGCCCTTGTCGAACTGCATGCCCTCGGTGAACTCGAGGTCCATGCCGAACGTCTGGCCTTCCTCGACGTTGACCACGCCGTCCTTGCCGACCCGCTCGATGGCATCGGCGATGACGTCGCCGATCTCGTCGTCGCCGGCCGAGATCGTCGCAACGCGCGCGATCTGGTCCTTGCCGGAGACCTCCTTGGACTGCGTGCCGATGTGCTCGACGACCTGGTTCACGGCGCGCTCGATGCCGCGCTTCAGAGCCAGCGGATTCGCGCCGGCCGTGACGTTCTTGAGACCCTGGCGAACGATCGCCTGGGCCAGCACGGTCGCGGTCGTCGTGCCGTCGCCGGCGACGTCGTTGGTTGCCGTTGCGACCTCGCGCACGAGCTGTGCGCCCTGGTTCTCGAACGGATCCTGGACCTCGATCTCACGCGCGATGGTCACACCATCGTTGGTGATCGTCGGGGCACCGAACTTCTTGTCGAGGACGACGTAGCGGCCCTTGGGGCCGAGCGTGACCTTGACGGCGTTCGCGACGGCGTCGACGCCGGCCTCGAGGGCCTTGCGCGCGTCGCTTGAGTACTTCAGTTCCTTGTGAGCCATGCTTGTTCAGTCTCCTTAGGACTCGACGCGTGCGAGGACGTCGGACTCGCGTAGGACCAGCAGGTCCTCGCCATCGACCTTGATCTCGGTCCCGCCGTACTTGCTGTACAGGACCTCGTCGCCCTCGGAGACGTCGAGCGGGATGCGCTTGCCGTCGTCGTCGAGCTTGCCGTCACCGACGGCCAGGACCTTGCCCTTCTGCGGCTTCTCCTTCGCGGTGTCGGGAAGAACGATGCCACTCGCGGTGGTCTCCTCCTCCTCGATCGCCCGCACGATCAGCCGATCGCCCAGGGGCTTGAGCTTCATCTTGAAACCTCCGTTGAGTGTCTGCTTCTCGCGGCGAGCGCTCCGGGAGGGAGGCCCACCGAGCTCTTTGGCACTCTCGTTATGAGAGTGCCAGTCACTCCTGGAATATATGGCTTTCTGCGCGAATGTCAAGCAGAATTGGCACTCTCGGGGGACGAGTGCCAACCATTTCGCGACTCCTGTCGCCCGAGCGGCGCATTGGCGCGGCGCGGGAGCTCAGTTCTGCGCGCCGCCGAACCCCTTGATCGCCTCGGTCATGCCGGCCGGCTTGTCGACGATCTGCGAGAAGCGCACGACCGTGACGACGTCGTCGAGCGTGACCGTCCGGCCGTAGATCTGCTCGAGGAAGTGGACCAGGTCCTCGTGGCGGCGGAACTCCGGGTTGTCGTGCTCGATGTCGCGCGGCGAGAGATCGCGCAGCCGTGTCACCTCGACCTGGTCGATCACGGCGTCGAAGATCTTCTCGCGCGGCGAGTACTGGTAGCCGATGGTGACCAGCACGGCCTGGTTCTTGCGGTACTTGTGCGACTTGTCGCCCAGGCGGATCGTCGCCGTCTTGCGGCCGCGTTTGAGCTGGTCGGCGAAGATCGTCGAGTAGAAGTTGAGGACCTGCACGGCTGGGAGGCTATCGGTCCGCGCCGGTTTTCGATAGAGCGCTGAGCACCATCTCGCGCTCGCCCGGGTAGCTCAGCTCCTTCGCCGCCTGCGTCAGCGGAACCCAGCGCGCGTCCTCGATCTCGTGGTCGTGATCGTCGGGCGACCCCGCCCTGAAGGCGAACAGGAAGAACCGCACGCGCTTGCTGATCAGGCGCCCGTTGCGCCGGTAGTGGTAGCGCACGTCGCCGAGCGGAGCGACCAGATCGGCCTCGACCCCGCCCTCCTCGCGGACCTCGCGGGCCGCCGCCTGCTCGTCGGTCTCATCGCCGTCGAGGTGGCCCTTGGGCAGCGCCAGCACGCGCGAGCCGTTGGCGGCGCGGCGGGTCGGCACGACGACGAGCACCTCGTCGCCCTTGACCACCACGCCCCCGGCGGAGACCTCCTCGACGGCGCGGGCGCGCCGTGGCCCGTCCTCGCCGGCCGGCGCGCGGCCGGGGGACCGGCGGCGGGCGCTCATCGCCGCCACGCCCGGCGGGCGAGCGAAATCCGTGCATGCGGCGCGCCTTCGACCATGCCTGTATTCCACTGCATCGCGGAGCGCGGCGTCGGCCCATGCCGACCGCGGCGCTATCGTGGGACCGTGGGGACCCGAACCTGCGCCGCCCTCGTCGCGGCCACCGCAGCGCTGGCGGTCGCGCCGGCGATCGCGCTCGCCGCGGCGCCGAAGCCCAACACCGGCTCGCCGTCGCTGTGGGCCACCATCGACGTGTGCGACTCCGCGGCGCACCCGGACACGATCGGCATCCGCGGCTCGATGCCCGGTACCGCCGACGCCCACGAGCTGATGTACATGAGCTTCCGCGTCGAGTACCGCACCGCCCCCGGCCACTGGCGCTACCTCGGCGGCGCCGGGGCGTCGGGCTTCGTGCGGGTCGGCAACGGCGCGTCGCTGACGCGGCAGGCCGGGCAGGACTTCCAGGTCGTGCCGCGCGTCTCCGGCAGCTACCTGCTCCGTGGCGTGGCCGTCTTCGAGTGGCGCCTGCACGGCCGCACGATCGCCTCGGCGGTGCGCGGGACGAGAGCCGGCCACATTGCGGCGGCCGGGGCCGATCCGCCCGGCTTCAGCGCGACGACCTGCCGGATTCAGGCGAAGAGGCGTGGGTCGTTGGTGATCACGCCGGTGACGCCGAGCGCCGCGAGCCGGGCGATCTCGGCGCGATCGTCCACCGTCCACGCGTAGAGCTCGCCGCCCGCGCCGCGAACCGCGTCGACCAGCTCCCGCGTGACCACGCTCCAGTGCGGAACCAGCGCGTCGATCGCGCCGGCCCGGATCCGCGTGGCGGCGCGGCCCGGGAGCAACCGGCGGTAGAGCCGCCCGACCGTCGGCGTCAGCAGCGGCGTGCCGATGACGCCCGGGATCTCCGGCACCGTCCAGCCGATCGCCAGATCCGGCGCCAGCACCCGCAGGCGCTCGAGCACGCTCCACAGCCCGGTGCTGATGAACGCCCGCGGGCGGGTCCCGGACCGCTCGAGCGCGGCGAGCACGCGTTCCTCGCAGCCGCGGCGCTTGAGGTCGAGTTGCAGGCGGACGCCGTCAAACGGCGGGCTGCTCAGGTGATCGAGCGCCCCGGCCAGGGTCAGCGGGCGCGCGCGGTCCAGCACCCCGTGGTCGTGGGCGACGTAGAGCTCGCCGGCCGGGTCGCGGTCGGCGGCCAGGACGTCGAACTCGATCATGTCGACGCCCGCCGCGAGCGCGGCGTCGAAGCTCGCGAGCGTGTTCCCCGGCGCGATCGCATCGGCCCCCTTGTGGCCGACGCGGATCAGCGCTGACACCCGGGGCACCAGTAGGTCGTGCGGTTCTGCTCGCCCTGCCCGGCGCCGCGGATCCGCTCGCCGCAGCGCACGCAGGCCTCGCCCTCGCGGCCGTACACGGCGCGCGGCCGCTGCGCGTAGCCGTCGCGCGCGGACTGGGCCATCTGCTCGCGGGCGAAGCGCACCGCCACGAGCACGACCTCGTCGGCGGTGCGCGAGAGCTCCTTCCACGGATCGGCGCCCGCCGCGAAGCAGGACTCCGACTTCCAGATGTTTCCGATCCCGGCGATCGTGCGCTGATCGAGCAGCGCGTCGCCGAACGCTCGCGTCGGGTCGTCCTCGCGAAGCCGGCGGATCAGCAGCGCCTCATCGAGGCGCTCGCCGATCACGTCCTGGCCGAGACCCGCGAGCTGCGGGTCGGTACGGCAGCGCGCCGCGGTGAGCAACTCGAGCAGCGGGCCGTCGAACTGGACGACCTGGCGGCCGCCGGCGCCGAGCACGAGCCACGCCCGGCGCGGGGCGCGGCGCCAGCGCTCACCGTTGGCGCACACCTCCCAGGCGCCGGTCATCCGCAGGTGCGAATGCAGCACGAGGTCGCCGTCGAAGTGCAGCAGCAGGTGCTTGCCGCGCGCCTCGACGCGCGTCACCGCGCGGCCGGCGAGACGCTGCGGCCAGCGGTCGGCGGCGTGGCGGCGCTGCGGCGTGCGGATCTCCTCGGGAACGCGGCCCTCGAGCACCGGCCGGATCCGGTTGGCCGCGTGGTGGATCGTGTCGCCCTCGGGCATCGCCGACGATCGTAAAGGGAGCGTCAGCCGGGCGCGCGGCGGCGCGGCACAAGCGCCGAGGCGACCGGCGGCGCTCAGGCGCTCAGCGTCAGCCGCCGCGGCCCGCTGCGGAAGCCGAGCTCCACCAGCAGCGGCTCGCTCGCCGACCCGAGCACCGGCTCGCCGTCGACGCGCTCGAGCTCGAGCTTGCGAATCTGCCCGGCGCGCACGGCGTCGGCAAGCGCCGACAGCGCGATCCGCAGCGGCTCGCCGGAGACGAAGGTCTGCACGCCGCGGCCGCCGGCCTCGACGTAGCAGGCGACCTCGGCGCCGACGAGCACGACGTGGGCGCCGGCGACGCGTGCCGCGCGCCGGCCCTCGCCGGCGCTGCCCTTCGCCGTCGGCCACGGCAGCGCGGCGCCGAACGGCTGCGCCGGGTCGCTGGCGGCGAGCACGAGCGGCGCGGCGCTGTCGAGGTCGCGCTGCGCGCGCAGGCGCTCGACGGCCCCCGGCAGGGCGAACTGCGCGCCGCCGAGCCCCTCGATGAAGTAGCCGCGCCGGCAGATCCCGAGCGTCTCGAGCTGCGCGAGCGAGTCATAGAGCGCGGCGAAGCCGCCCTGGATTCCCTCGGCGAGGACCAGCTCGCGGGTCAGGATGCCGTAGCGTTCGAGCAGCAGCTCGGCGAGCGTCCGCCGGCGCGCAACCGGATCGGACGCCGGCTGAAAGAGCGGCGCCGCGAGCGACCAGCGGCCCTGCACGGGGGCGCGGGTCTGGGCCCGCGAGGCGCGCACCGCGGGGGCGAAGCGACGGCCCGAGCGGATGCCGGCCGCGCCGCCGCGCGCGAGCGCCAGGCGCGGCGCGCGCAGCGGCGCCCAGGCGTCGTTGGTCACCTCGCCGGCCCAGACGAGGTCCCACAGCGCCTCCTGCAGGGCCTCGACCGGCAGCTCGATCTCGGCGACCAGGTCGCCGAAGAAGCACGGCGCGGCGCGCAGGCGCTCGCGGATCAGCGCGTGCTCGCGCTCGGCGGGCAGCTCGAGCTTCGCGCTGGCGGCCGGCGGGCCGATCGCCGCCGCGTCGTCGCGGAAGTACAGCGCGACGCGGCCGGAGCGCCGCGCGATCGCGCCCGCCCCGACCCAGACGATCTCACCGGCGGCGCAGAGCTGGTCGAGCCAGCTGGTCGAATAGGCACCGACGCGGCGCGGCAGCACCGCGCGCTCCCACAGCTCCGCGGGCAACGCGAGGCCCTGCAGCGGCACGAGGATCTCGCGCAGCCGCTCGAGGCCGGCGCCGGCCGCCGCGTGACGGTCGACGCCCTGCCAGGACGGCAGGAAGACGGCCAGCGCGCGCCGCTCGGCCGGCTCGATCTCGCGGCGCAGCACGGCCAGCGACGCGCGGCGCAACCGCCGCAGCACCTCCGGATCGCACCACTCGCGCTCCCCGGGGCGCGCGCGCGGATCCGAGGTCGGCCGCAGCTCGCCACGCACCAGCTGGCCGGCGCTCTCGAGCTCGCGCAGCGCGCTCGTCATGTCGACGCCGTAGCGTGCCGTCAGCTCGGCGGTGGTGAACGGACCGCTCGCGCGGGCGTGCCGGGCGGCCAGCTCCCGCAGCGCGTCGGGGACGTCGGCGAGGAACGCGTCGGGCAGCCCCGACGGCGGCATCACGCCGAGCGCGTCGCGGTAGAGACCGGCGTCCTGCGCGGCGATGTAGCGCTCCTCGCGCGCCACGCGGACCGTGACGGCGCGGCGTTCGCGGACCAGCTCGGCGAGCATCGCGTCGGCGTCGAGCTCGGCGAGGACCCGCTCGCGGACCCCCGCCGCGGTCAGGTCGCCGAGCGTGCGGAGCACGTCGTGGAGCTCGTCGCGCGAGCTGGCGCGCCGGCTCGGCGAGCGCCGCGAGAGGTCGGCCTCGAGCGCCTCGAGCGCACCGGCGTCGATCAGCTCGCGCAGCTCCTCCTGGCCGAGCAGCTCGCGCAGCAGCTCGCGGTCGAGCGACAGCGCGGCGGCGCGGCGCTCGGCGTTCGGCGCATCCCCCTCGTACATGTAGGTCGCGACGTAGTCGAAGAGCAGCGAGGACGCGAACGGCGAGGCGGTCGGCGTCTCGACCTCGACGAGCGAGATCTCGCGCCGCGCGAGCGCGCGCAGCAGCGACTCCAGGCCCGAGAGGTCGAGCACGTCGCGCAGGCACTCGCGGTAGGTCTCGAGGATCATCGGGAAGTCGGGGTAGCGGCGCGCGACCTCGAGCAGGGTCTGGGCCTTCAGGCGCTGCTGCCACAACGGCGTGCGCCGGCCGGGATAGGCGCGCGGGATCAGCAGCGCGCGCGCCGCGTTCTCGCGAAAGCGCGCGCCGAACAACGCCGAGGACGCGAGCTCGCCGACGACGAGCTCCTCGACCTCCTCGGGCTCGGGCAGCACCAGCTCGGCCGACGGCACCTCGTCGGTGTCGGGCAGGTGGACGATGATCCCGTCGTCTGACCAGATCGCGTCGGACTCGAGCCCGTAGCGCTCGCGGATCCGCGCCGAGAGCGCGAGCCCCCAGGCGGCGTGGATCCGCCCGCCGAACGGCGAGAGCACGCACAGCCGCCAGTCGCCGATCTCGTCGCGGAAGCGCTCGATCACGATCGTGCGGTCGGACGGGATCACCCCGGTCGCGGCCTGCTGCTCAGCGAGGAACTCGAGCAGGTTGCGAGCCGCGAGCGGGTCGAGGTCGTAGTCGCGCTCGAGGACCTCGACCGGCTGGTCGACGGCCCAGCGGGAGAACGCGCCGATCGCCTCGCCGAGCTCCTTCGGGCGCCCGACCGAGTCGCCCTTCCAGAACGGCACGGCACCGGGCGCGCCGGGCGCCGGGGTGACGATCACGCGGTCGCGTCCGATCTCCTCGATCCGCCACGCGGTCGCGCCGAGCAGGAAGGTCTGCCCGGGGCGTGCCTCGTAGACCATCTCCTCATCCAGCTCGCCGACGCGGCGGCCGTCGGGCAGCGTGACGGAATACAGGCCGCGGTCGGGAATCGTCCCCGCGTTGACGACGGCGAGCTTCTGCGCCCCCTTGCGCGCGCGGATCGTGCCGGCGAGGCGGTCCCAGCTGATCCGCGGGCGCAGCTCGCCGAACTCGCTGGAGGGGTAGCGGCCGTCGAGCATGTCGAGCACGTTCTCGAGCAGCTCGCGGCGGAGCTCGCCGTAGGAGTGGGTGCGGGTGACCAGCGCGTGGAGCTCGTCGACGTCGACGCTCTCGGCGCTCGCCGCGATCGCCACGATCTGCTGGGCGAGCACGTCGAGGGCGTTGCGCGGCACCACGGTCGGCTCGATCCGCCCCTCGCGCATCTGGCGCACGACGACCGCACACTCGAGCAGGTCGGCGCGGAACTTGGGGAAGATCCGGCCCTTGCTCGTCGCGCCGACGCCGTGTCCGGAGCGTCCGATGCGCTGCAGCCCGCGCGCCGCGGACTTCGGCGACTCGACCTGGATCACCAGATCGACGGCGCCCATGTCGATGCCGAGCTCGAGCGAGGAGGTCGCGACGAGGCACGGCAGCTCCCCGGCCTTCAACAGCTCCTCGATCGTCGTCCGCTCCTCGCGCGCGAGCGAGCCGTGGTGCGCGCGCGCGATCTCGGCCGGCGCGGCCTCGCCGGGCGCCGTCGAATCGGCGGCGGCGAGCTCGTTCAGGCGCAGCGCCAGCCGCTCGGCCGCGCGGCGGCTGTTGACGAAGATGATCGTCGAGCGGTGCGTGCGCACCAGCTCGAGCAGCTGCGGGTAGATCGCCGGCCAGATCGAGCGGCGCGTCGCCTCGCCGCCGACCACCGGCTCGAGCGGGTCGGCGTCCAGCCCGCGATCGGGCTCGACCATCGACTCGACGGGGACGCGGATCTCGAGATCCAGCGGCCGCGTCGCGCCGACGTCGACGATCGTCGCGCGGCGGGTCGGGCCGACCATGAACCGCGCCACCTCCTCGAGCGGGCGCTGGGTGGCCGACAGCCCGATGCGCTGCAGCGCCCGCCCCCCCTGCTGCGCCTCGAGGCGCTCGAGGGTCAGCGCCAGGTGGGCGCCGCGCTTGGTGGCGGCCACGGCGTGGATCTCGTCGATGATCACCGCCTCGACGTCGACGAGGATCTCGCGAGCCCGCGAGGTCAGCATCAGGTACAGCGACTCGGGCGTCGTGATCAGGATGTCGGGGGCCGCGCGCAGCATCGCCGCGCGCTCGCGCGCCGGCGTGTCGCCGGTGCGGATCGCGACCCGCACGTCGGCGCCGAGCCCGAGCCCGCGCAGCGGCGCACGCAGGTTTCGCTCGACGTCGTAAGAGAGCGCCTTGAGCGGCGAGACGTACACCAGGCGGGTGCGGTGCTCGCCCGGCGTCGCGCCGAGCGCGGCGGCCGCGACGAAGCGGTCGAGGCCCCAGAGGAACGCCGCGAGCGTCTTGCCCGAGCCGGTCGGCGCGCTGATCAGCACGTTCTCGCCGGTTGCGATCGCGGGCCAGGCCTGCACCTGGGCGGGGGTCGGCTCCTCGAAGGCATCGGCGAACCAGTCGCGAACGAGCGGGGTGAAGGCGGTGAGTGGCACGAACAGGCGACGTTAGCGCGCGCGGTGGCCGGGCGGCATGAGAAGTTGCACGCTTCAGGGCCGATCCCGGGAGGGATCGGCCATTTCAGCCGGCGGCCAGCTCGCGCGCGCGCCTCAGCACGGCGTCGAACATCGCCTCGGTCAGGCGGCCGGTGAAGGTGTTCTGCTGGCTGACATGGAAGCTCGCGAGCAGGACCGGGTCCTGCTCGGGCCGCCACTCGCCCATGTGGGTGAACTTCGGCCGCGGCCGCGGCGGCGCGCGCTGCAGGCGCAGCGCCGCGTCCCAGGCGAACGCCCCGAGGCAGACGATCACCCGCAGGTTGGGCAGCAGCGCGAGCTCGCGGCGCGTGTAGGGCAGGCAGTTGTCGCGCTCGCCGGGCGTCGGACGGTTCTCCGGCGGGGCGCAGCGGACCGCCGCCGTGACCCAGGCGTCCGCCAGCGCCAGGCCGTCGTCGCGGGCCCGCGAGAGCGGCTGGTTGGCGAGGCCCGCGCGCCACAGCGCCGCGAACAGGAAATCCCCGGAGCGGTCGCCGGTGAACACGCGGCCGGTGCGGTTCGCGCCGTGCGCGGCCGGAGCGAGGCCGAGGATCGCGATCCGCGCCCGCGGGTCGCCGAAGCCGGCGACCGGGCGGCCCCAGTACTGCTCGCCGGCGTGGGCGGCCCGCTTCTCGCGCGCCACCTGCTCGCGCCAGGCGACGAGCCGTGCGCAGCGCCGGCAGCGTTCGATCTCTCCGGCCAGCGCCTCGAGCGGTCCGTCGCGTAGGCTCTGCCGGGTGTGGTCGCGCGCCGTCATCGGGAGTGCCTGTCTAGCAGTCGTGCTGAGCGGCTGCTCGCTGACGCCGTCGAGCACCGCGAGCAGCGGCGGCTTCACCGGCCAGGCGGCCCGCGTCGCCACGGTGCTCAACACGCTGGCGAGCGACGCCAGCTCGGGCAACGGCGCCGACATCTGCAAGACCGTGCTCGACAGCCAGCTGCGCGCGACGCTGAACAGGCTCGGTACCTGCGCGACGCTGATCGACAACCAGCTCAAGACGATCGATGACTTCACGCTGACCGTCAAGAAGGTCAACGTCACGGGCTCGACGGCGACCGCCAGCGTGCAGACCGTGCGCTACCGCGTGAAGGTCACCCAGACCGTGTCGCTGAAGCTCGAGTCGGGCGCCTGGCGACTCGTCTCGGCCTCAGCGGTCTAGCGAGAGCCCGTACTGACGCTGGTAGTACTCGCGGTAGGCGCCGGTGCGGATCGGCTCCCACCACCAGGCGTTGTCGCGGTACCAGCTGACGGTGCGCTCGAGCCCCGGCTCGAAGCGCGTCGCCGCCGACCAGCCGAGCGCGCGGACCTTCTCGGACCCGAGCGAGTAGCGGCGGTCGTGGCCCGGGCGGTCGGTGACGTAGGAGATCAGCGACTCGTCGCGCCCGCACAGCTCGAGGATCCGCCGCACCACGACGATGTTCGGGCACTCGTCGGGACCACCGACGTTGTAGGTCTCGCCCGGCGCGCCGCGATCGAGGACGTGCGCGATGGCGCTGACGAAGTCCTCGACGAACAGCCAGTTGCGCACGTTCATGCCGTCGCCGTAGACCGGCAGCTGGTCGCCCGCCAGCGCGTTGAGGACCATCAGCGGGATCAGCTTCTCGGGGTACTGGTAGGGCCCGTAGTTGTTGGACCCGCGACAGATCAGCGTCTCCAGGCCGTAGGTCTGGTGGTAGGAGGCGACGAGCAGGTCGGCGCCGGCCTTGGTCGCGCTGTAGGGCGAGGAGGGATCGAGCAGCGAGGACTCGGTGAACGACCCCTCCTCGATCGAGCCGTAGACCTCGTCGGTCGAGACCTGCAGGTAGCGCATCCCGCGCTCGCGGGCCGCCTCGAGCAGCACGAAGGTGCCCAGCGCGTGGGTGCGCACGAACGCGTCGGGCTCGGTGATCGAGCGGTCGACGTGCGTCTCGGCGGCGAAGTTGACGAGCGCATCGGCGCCCTCGATCGCCGCCGCGACGGCCTGCGGGTCCTCGATCGCGCCGTGCACGAACGAGAAGCGCGGCTCGGCTTCGAGGTCCTGGAGGTTCTCGCGCCGCCCCGCGTAGGTGAGCTTGTCGAGCACGACGATCGAGTCCTCGCCGGCGCGCAGCCGCCCGCGGACGAAGTTCGAGCCGATGAAGCCGGCGCCGCCGCAGACGAGCAGCCTCATCGCCGCACCGCGATCGGCGCGAGGGCAAGATAGGCGTCCAGGCCGTCCGCCCACGGGGGCAGCGGCCGGCGGTCGCGCTCGGAGGCCAGCACGCTCCACGCCGGCCGCGCCGCCGCGCGCGCCTGCGCCGCGCTCGTCGTGGCGGTCACGCGAACGTCGTAGCCGGCCGCCGCGAAGATCGCCCGCGCGAACTCGTTGCGCGAGCAGTGGCCTGACGCCGCCGCATGGAGGATCCCGGTCCGGCCCTCGGCCGCGACCTCGAGCAGCTTCTCGGCGAGATGCCCGGTGAACGTCGGGCAGCCGATCTGGTCGGTGACCACGGCGACCTCGTCGCGACCGCCGGCGGCGAGGCCCAGCATCGTCGCGACGAAGTTCGCGCCGCCCGCCCCGAACAGCCACGCCGTGCGCACGACCGCGTGCTCGGGCGAGGCGGCGAGCACCTCGTGCTCGCCGGCCAGCTTGGTCCGGCCGTAGGCCGAGAGCGGCGCGGTCGGGTCGGATTCGACATACGGGCGCGTCGCGGTGCCGTCGAAGACGTAGTCGGTCGAGACCTGGACCACCCGCGCGCCGAGCGCCAGCGCGGCACGGGCCAGGTTGCCGGCGCCCGCGCCGTTGACCGCCAGCGCCGCCGCCTCGTCGCTCTCCGCCCCGTCGACGTCGGTCCACGCCGCGCAGTTGACGATCACCTCGGGGGCCGCGTCCGCCAGCGCCGCCTGGACGGCGGAGGGGTCGGTGACGTCCAGCGCCCCCCGCGCGAGGCCGACGCATTCGTGCCCGTGCGCGCGGGCGGCGGCGACGAGGTCGCGCCCCAGCATCCCGCCGGCGCCGGTGACCAGCAGCCGCATCAGGGCACCCGGATCTCGGAGTTGTCGCCCAGCATGAAGCGATAGGCGCGCGGCTGGCGCCCGTCGCGGCTGATCCGCACGTTGCGCCCGAGCAGCGAGGACTCGACGCGCCCGTCCAGCCGGCGGACCTGGCAGCCGGCGAGCAGGATCGAGTGCTCGACCTCCGAGGCCTCGATCACGCAGCCCTCGCCGACCGCGGTGTAGGGGCCGACGTAGGCGTCGATCAGCCGCGCGCCGGCGCCGATGATCGCCGGGCCCCGCACCGTCGAGCGCTCGAGTCGGGCACCCGCCGCCACGACCACGCGGCCGTCGACCTGGGAGTCGTCGAGCACTCCCTCGCAGCTCGCCTCGAGCGTGTCGAGGATCAGTCGGTTCGCCTCGAGCATGTCGGCCAGTTGGCCGGTGTCCTTCCACCAGCCCTCGACGATGTGCGGCTCGACGCGCAGGCCGCTGTCGACGAGGTGCTGGATCGCGTCGGTGATCTCGAGCTCGCCGCGGGCGCTCGGCGAGATCGCCCGGGCGGCGTCGTGGACGCTCGCGTTGAACATGTACACGCCGACCAGCGCGAGGTCGCTGCGCGGCGAGCGCGGCTTCTCGATCAGCCGCACGACGCGCTCGCCCTCGAGCTCCGCCACGCCGTAGTTCTCGGGATCGGGCACCGGGGTCAGCAGGATCAGTGCGTCGCACGCCCCGCTGCGGAAGCGCTCGACGAAATCGACGATCCCGCCCTGCAGCAGGTTGTCGCCCAGGTACATCACGAACGCGTCGTCGCCGAGGAACGGCTCGGCGGTCAGCACCGCGTGGGCCAGGCCGGCCGGGGAGTCCTGGACGATGTAGGTGATGTGCACGCCGAAGCGCGAGCCGTCGCCCGCCGCGGCGCGGATCTCATCGCCGGTCTCGGGGGCGATGATGATCCCGATGTCGTCGATCCCGGCGGCGGCGATCGCCTCGATTCCGTAGAACAGCACCGGCCGGTTGGCCACCGGGATCAGCTGCTTGGCGCTGGTGTGGGTGATCGGTCGCAGGCGCGTGCCCTTGCCGCCCGAGAGGATCAGGCCCTTCACCGCGCCACCGCCAGCTTGCGGTGATCCCAGCTGACACGCGAGCGCTCGGCGAAGCGGATCGCCACCCGCTTGGGCGCCTGCCGGGCGAGGCTGGCGCGGACCTCCTCGGGGAGCCGGTCGGTGTCGAGGTAGCGCTCGTAGAGGGCGAAGCCGAGCGCCGCGACGAAGTCCGCGGCGCGCTCGATCACCGCCTCGGTCCGCAGCATCACCCCGCGCAGCTCGTCGTAGTGCTCGCCCGCCTCGACCACCAGCGTGGCGCGCGGGTCGCGCTCGAGGTTGCGGACCTTCTGCGACGCGGCGTAGGTCCAGGCCCACAGCTCACCGTCGCGGACCAGGTACCACAGCGGCATCAGGTGGGGTGCGCCGTCACGGTCGACCGTCCCGCAGATCACGGTGCGCTGCTCGTGCAGGAAGGCATCGAGCTCCGCATCGCTCATGCGTATCTCCGAACGGCGGTTCACCCGATCCGCGCCGCCGCCGCGAGCACCGCAGCGCGGGCGTCGGGCGGCTCGAGCACCGCCGCGTCGCCTGCCTCCTTGAGCACCTCGCGGACCAGCCAGTCGACGCCCGCGAAGCTCAGCTCGACGGCGATCGAGCCGTCGCTCCACTCGCCGACGACCTTGCGCTGCTCGCGCGCCCAGCGCGCCCGCTCCGGCGAGATCCAGACGCGGGCGGTTCGCGAGGCGCTGACCTCGCCGGTCCGCGGCCAGCCGTCGACGTCGGCCGACGGGTTGACCTCCGGGCGCGGCTCGAAGCGCTCGGTCGTCGCCTCGGCGCGGCGCACGCGGTCCAGGCGGAAGTGACGGACGTCGGCCTTCGCCGGGTCGAAGGTCGCGACATACCAGCCTTCGCGCCCGTTGATCAGCGCGTAGGGCTCGACCCGCCGCGCGGAGTACTCGTCCTCGTTCTCCTTGTAGTAGTCGAGGTCGAGCAGGACCCGGTTCTTGATCGCCTTCGAGATCACCCGCGAGACCACGGAGTCGTCGGCGCCGGCGTGGGCGACCTGCAGGCCCTGCTCCATCGGGTCCTCGCCGAGGGCGCGCACGATCTTCGCCCGCGCCGTGGTCAGCGAGCCCTGCGGCAGGTGCTCGCCGATCAGGTCGATCGCCGCGACGAGGGCCTTCGCCTCGACCGGCAGCAGCCGCGCCGGGCGCGCGAAGTTGTCGCTGTAGGGCTCGGGATCGACGTCGATCGTGCCGTCCTGCTCGTCGATCTCGGCGTAGAGCACGTAGGAACCGCCACCGAAGTTGACGACGTTCAGCACGCCGATGTCCTCGCGCAGCTCGCCGTCGCTGATCTGCAGGCGCTCGCACACCTCGGTGATCTTCAGGTGCCGCCCGGCCCGCCCGGCCTGGATCAGGATCGAGGCCAGCGTGACGAGCCGCGCGAAGCGCTCGGGCCGGATCGCCGTGTCGGCGCGCCCCGCCCCGTCGCCGTTGCCGTTGTGGCTGACGATGGCCGCCGCGCTGTCCTCGGTGGCGCGCTCCTTGCCCTTCGGCAGCCTCGTGTGCCGCTCGATCAGCAGCGCCACGCGACGCTTCAGCTCGGCCGCCAGCTCCGCCGGCGCGAGCACCCACGCGTTCTCGCCGAGACCGAGGACCCAGGAGACGAGCTGTCGCTCGCTCGCGTAGTCGGTGATGAACAGGCGGTCGCCGCTGCCCTCCACCTCGCGGATCTCGCCGTAGCGGCCGAAGTGGCGCTCGAGCAGCCAGGCGATCCGCTCGGCGATGCGGATCTCCGCGGTCCCCACGATCTCGCCGAACTGCCAGGGCGCGAGGTTGGCGTAGGCGCGCGGGTCGAAGTCCGCCGGACGGCGGAAGTCGTGTTCGGCCTTGGTCGCGTAGGCGACCTTGCCGCGGATCCGCGAGAGCCGGAAGGCGCGCAGCGCACCGCGCTCGTGGGCGTGGCCGAGCAGGTAGAACTGGCCGCCGCGAAAGAGCAGGTGGTAGGGGTCGACCGTGCGCGCGCCGAGCTCGCCGCGCTCCATCGTGAAGTACTCGAAGGTGATCGTCTTGTGGCGGAAGATCGCCGTCTCGATCTTGGCCAGCGACTGCGACAGCTCGTGCCCGCCCGCCGACGCGGTGATGCCGAGCGCGACGCCGCCGTTGTCGGGCGCCGAGAGCGGGCTCGGGCGGCCCCAGGTGATCTGCTGCAGGGCCAGCCGCAACGGCTCGGCGTAGGCGAATTCGCCGTCGAGCAGCGACAGCGCCGTGGCCAGCGCGGCCAGCTCGGAGTCGGAGAACTCGATGGCCGGGAGGTGGAAGTTCTCCGGCCGCAGCGAGTAGTTCTCCTGCTCGGCGACGCCGTCGAGCGGCTTCTCCACGGTCAGCGGGATGCGCAGCGACTCGAGCTCGGCGCGATCGGCATAGAAACGCCGGGCGAATGCGTCCTCGTTCATGCCGCTGTAGCCCTCGACATCCCGCTTGATGTCGAGCGCTGTGACCGGTCGGCGCTCGGCCATCAGGTAGGAGATCAGGGAGAGCTGGCGGATCAGCTTCTCGGTGTCCTTGGCCATCAGCCGATGAACCATAGAGCCCGAGTGCGTTGCGGCGGCACCGTCGACCCCGTATTTGCGCGGTTTTGGCCGCACCGTATAGTTGCGGGCGCAACTGCCGTTCAACCACCCGAGGTGTGCTTCGATGCTCGAGCTTGACGACAACGCCGCCGACCTGCTGTTCCGCGATGCGCACACGGCCAACAGCTTCACCGCGGACCCGGTTTCCGACGAGCAGCTCGAGGAGATCTGGGACCTCATCCGCTGGGCGCCGACCGGCGGCAACGCGAACCCCGGGCGCCTGCTCGTCGTGCGCTCGCCCGAGGCGCGCCAACGGCTCGTCGCGCACATGGGCGAAAGCAACCGGGCCAAGACGCTGGCCGCACCGGTGACCGTCGTCACGGCGGCCGACACGCGCTACCACGAGCTGCTGGCCACGCTCACCCCCGACCGCCCGGACGCGGCCAAGCGGCTCGAGGACGACCCCGAGGCGCGCGAGCGCCTGGCGCGGCTCAGCGCGACGCTGATGACCGCCTACTTCCTGCTCGGCGTGCGCGCCGCCGGGCTCGCCGCCGGGCCGATGGGCGGCTTCGACCGCGCCGGCGTCGACGGCGAGTTCTTCGCCGACGGCCGCTGGCGCTCGATCCTCGTCGTCAACGTCGGCGTGGGCGCGCCCGAGGGCTACTCGGAGCGGCGCCCCCGGCTCGCGTTCTCCGACGTCGCCCGGATCGTCTGAGGACGACCGGGGCCGTCCCCGGGGAGCTAGGCCGCGTCGCGTTGGGGCTCTGCCACCGGCTCCTGCCCGGCGAAGAAGGCGCCGCCGCCGAGCGCGCGGTCGAAGCCCGACCAGCGCTCGCCGTCGGGCAGTTCCTTCTCGAGCCGGTCGAAGCTGCCGAGCCGGCCGCCGAGGTTGTCGACCATGTGCACGAGCGTCGCCTCACGGGTCGCCGGCAGCACCGGGCTGCCGTGCTCGAGCGTGCCGTGGTGGGCGAGGATGATGTGCAGCAGGGCCTTGGCGAGCGACGCGGGAAACCCGTCGAGCTGCTCGATCTCGCGACGCACCCGGTAGTAGCCGAGCGCGATCTCGCCCTGCAGGCGGCCGTCGTCGGTGAGGTCGATGTTCGCCGGGTCGTCGGTGTAGGCCTCGAGCTTGCCGATGTCGTGCAGCAGCGCGCCGGTGACCGCGACGTCCCGGTCGATGCCGGCGAAGGTGGCCGAGATCGCGCTGACCGCCTGACCGACGGTGAGCGTGTGCTCGAGCAGCCCGTGACGGTAGGCCTGGTGGTAGAACTTCGCCGCCGGGGCGTCGCGGAAGGCCGGCCAGCGCTCCGCGCGCGCGCCGATCAGCCGCTCGAGCAGCATCCGCAGGTGCGGCTGCTGGATCGTCGCGATCAACTCCCGCAGGTCGGCCTCCATCTGGTCCGCATCGCGAGCCGGGCCATCGAGCAGATCGTCGAGCTCGTAGGTTCCCGGCTCGGCCGGGCGCAGCGCGCGCAGGTTGACCTGCGCGCCGTAGCGGGGGTGCACGACGTAGCGACCGATCACGCGCACCGGCTGCCCGGCGGCGACCAGCGGCGCGACGTCGCGCACGCCGTCCCAGACCATCGCGACGACCTGCCCGGAGCGGTCGCCGAGGGTCAGCCGCAGGAACTCGCCGCCGTCGCGCTTGACGCGCTGATCGACCTCGCGGACGAGCAGCACCTGGTCCAGATCGGTCCCGTCGGTCACCTCGCGGATGAGCATCTTCTGAAGGTAGCCCGGCTCGCGGACGACTACGGTATACCGATGGACGCGAGCGCGGTGGTCAGCGGCGGGACGGGCGGACTCGGCAGCGCGGTGACGCGCACGCTGCTCGAGGCGGGCTGGCGCGTCGTCGTGCCCTACGTCGACGAGCACGAGCTCGAACGCGTCGACCCGCACCCGGAGCTCGAGCTCGTCGCCGCCGACCTGTTCGACCCGCAGGCCGCGGCCGCGGTTGTCGCGGCGGCCACCGGCCGGCTCGGGGCACTGGTCAACCTCGTTGGCGGATTCGCGTCGGGCGGCCGCGTGCACGAGACGCCGGTCGAGGACTTCGAGCGCCAGTTCCAGCTCAACCTGCGCCCCGCCTACCTGCTCTGCCAGGCCGCGCTGCCGCGCCTGATCGAGGGCGGCGGCGGCTCGATCGTCTGCGTCTCCACGCGCGCCGCGCTGCGACCGTTCCCGGGCGCCGCCGGCTACATCTCCTCGAAGGCCGCGGTGCTGGCCTTCGTCGACGCCCTGGCGGCCGAGTACACGGCCGACGGCGTGCGCGCCAACGCGATCCTGCCGAGCGTGATCGACACGCCGGCCAACCGGGCGGCCCAACCCGACGCCGACCACTCGCGCTGGGTCCCGCCCGAGCAGATCGCGCGCGTCATCCGCTTCCTGTGCTCGGATGACTCGGCGCCGACCAGCGGCGCGCACATCCCGGTCTACGGGCGCGCGTGAGCGGGCCGGCCCTGACCGTCGACGTGGTCGCCCTGGCGGGAGCCCCGCCGCGCAGCGTGCTGCTGGTCGAGCGGGCCAACGATCCGTTCGCCGGTTCGTGGGCGCTGCCCGGCGGGTTCGTCGAGGCGGGCGAGCGCGTCCCGGCGGCGGCGGCGCGCGAGCTCCACGAGGAGACGGCGATCGAGTCCGGCGCGCTGGAGCTGCTCGGGGTCTACGACACCCCGGGCCGCGACCCGCGTGGACCGACGGTCTCAATCGTCTACGTGCTGCGCACCGCCGACGAGCCGGCCGTCCGCGGCGGCGATGACGCGCGCGCGGCGCGCTGGTTCGCCCTCGATGCGCTGCCGGCGCTCGCCTTCGACCATCCGCTCGTCATCGCCGACGCGGTCAGCTTTGCAGCGCGCGCCCCGCGAAGCTGAGCATCTGCCGCAGGTGCTGCACGAGCGGGGTGAACGTGTGGCCGCCCGGGTACAGGGCGCTGTGCGCGTCGGCGCCGTCTGAGCGCAGCGCCGCCGCCCACGGCGCGTTCTGCGAGGTTCCGGCGACCCGGTCGGAGGTTCCGCCGTAGACGAAGGCGTGCAGCGGCATCCGCGCGAGCAGCGGCCGGTCTGCGGCCAACTGGCCCGAGAGGTTGTTGAAGAAGCCCTCCCAGCTCTCGACGACCGAGTAGCTGCGCAGCTGACTGAGCGCCACGTTCATCGCACCGAAACCGCCCATCGAGTAGCCGGCGATCCCGCGCGAGGCGCGGTCGGGGATCGTGCGCAGCACCCGGTCGGTGAGCCGCTGCACCTCGCCGATGTAGGCGTTGTACTGCGGCCCCGTCCGTCCCGCCGCGCCGAAGGTGTTGCGCCAGTTGTTCGTCTGCCCGGCGGCCTGGAGCATCACCGCGATCATCGGCGCGATCGCGTGCGAGCGGATCAGGCGGTCGAGGGTCGGCTGCAGTCCGAGCCGCAGGAACGAGCTGGCCGGCTGGTTGTCGCCGTGGAGCAGATAGAGCACCGGGTAGCGGCGCGTGGGGCTCGCGCGGTACCCGGGCGGCAGGTAGACGAGGTAGCGGTCGCGCCAGCCGAGCGCGTTCGAGGTGTAGGTGATCGAGGCGATCGCGCTGCCGGCGCTGTCGCTGCTGATCGTCACCGGCCGGGGCAGGGGGACCGGCGGCGGCACCGGGCGCTCGACCACCCGCGTGGCGCGTGTCGCGGGCACGCCGAAGGGATGTGTGATCGAGGCGAAGGCGATCCGCGCCGGGGCGCTCGTCGTGGTCGCGAGGACGCTCGCATGCGACGGGCGCGCGAAGCCGGTGCCCAGCGCAACGGTCACGCCGGCGACCGCGACGAGGACGGCGAGGCGCGCCAGCCGAAGCGGACGCGGCAGGGTCCGCGGGCGCTCGCGGGGCAGCCGGATCGCCGGCGGCTCGATCCGTCGCGGCAGCGCCGGGACCCACGGCGCCGGGCCGACCTCGACGGCGACGGGCTTCAGGCCGGGCCAGGCCCATTCGCCAAAGCCCTCCAACCACGTCGGCGCGCTGATCGCGGACATCGAAACCATTCAATCCCCCTCGGCAGGATCCACCAACCCCTGCACGGGTACTCGCACCCGGCAACTTTTCATGCGTGCTGCGGTGCTCGCCGTCGCTCCGCTCCGGCTGCGCTCCTCGCATCACCGCCGGAGCCCCCCGCGGCCACGCCACGGCGGCCCGGACGACACGCCGCCCGGCCCGACCAAGCCGCCCCACCCCCACCACGTCCGTCAAGGCCGGCGCGCAGGCATCGCGAAGCGATGCCGAGCACCCCTATTGCGTCGCGATCGCCGCCAGGATGTCGACCTTCGCGGCGCGCCGCGCCGGCCATGCCGCGGCGGCGAGCCCGGCGACCCCCGCCAGCACGAACAGCACGAGCATCGTCACGACGGGGATCACCAGCACGAAGCCGGACCCCGACAGCACGGTGGCGGCGAGGATCAGCGAGAGCACGATGCCCAGGGCGATCCCGAGCACGCCACCGATCAGCGCGGTGATGATCGCCTCGTAGCGGATCATCTGCCGCACCTGGCCGCGCGAGGTTCCGATCGCGCGCAGCATCCCCAGCTCGCGCGTGCGCTCGAAGATCGAGAGCACCAGCGTGTTGACGATGCCGAACAGCGAGACGATCACCGACAGCGCGAGCAGCACGTAGATCAGCGCCAGGAAGCTGTTGATCTGGCTGGCGAGCGAGGCCTTGAACTGGGCGGCGGTCTGTGACTCGGCCTGCGGGAAGCGGCTCGCGAGCAGACGGTCGACCGCCGGCTGCACCTGGGCGTTGCCGAAGCCCGGCGCGTAGCCGACGAAGTCCAGCGCGTCGGTGCGCTGCGAGAACGCGCTGCGGGCGAGCGGCAGCGTGATCGTCAGGTCGGTGAGCAGGCCCGCGTTGTCGACGACGATTCCGCGCACCCGCAGACGGATCGACGTCCCTGCGGGGGTCTGCACCGACAGGACCGACCCGACCTTGATGTGGTTGGCCGACGCGAAGGTGTTCTTCACGACCGTCCCGCTCGAGCCGAGCGAGTCGAGGACGGCGTTCGAGCCGTGGTCCCAGTCGATTCGGTACATCCGCGTGAAACTCACCGGATCGAGCGCGGTGATCGGCTGCGTGCCCTTCAGCGGTTTCGCCTTCCCGACGACCGTGACCTTGCCCTCGGTGAAGGCGACCGCCGTCACCTGCTGGACGCCGGGGATCGTGTGCAGCGCCGCCGGGATGTCGGCCGGGATCCCCTGGTTTCCGGCGGCCGAGGAGTTCTGCACGATCAGGCTGCCGGCGAACGAGGCGTCGATCGCCTTGTTGATCGACGCCTTCGTCCCGGCGGCGAGGATCGAGACGAAGCTGACCAGGGCCAGCCCGATCATCAGCGCGGCGGCGGTCACCGCGGTGCGCCCGGGGTGGCGGATCGTGTTGTCGCGGGCGAGCCGTCCCGTGATCCCGCGCCACGCGAGCGGGCGCGCCAGCAGGTGCGCGAGCCCGACCACCGCGGCAAGGAAGACGGCGCGCACCCGCGCGCGGACCTGCGGTACGCGGACCCCGAGGATGATCGCGACGATGACGATGATCGTCACGATCCCCGCTCCGGACGACGCGGAGAGCACCACGCGCAACAGCACCAGCGCCGCGATGATCACGAAGCCGACCTGCCGGCGCCGCCGCGTGCGCGCCTTGCGCTCGAGCGGGACGCCCTCGCGCATCGCCGCGATCGGCGTCACGCGCGCGGCGCGCAGCGCGGGCAGCAGACCGGCGAGGACGGTCACCGCCGTGCCGGCGAGCAGCGACACCCAGACGGTGCGGAACTCGATCACCGTGCCGTTGTCGGGCAGGTCGGCGCCGAACGCCTTGAACAGCTGATCGAGACCCGGGGCCAGCCCGATTCCCGCCAGCAATCCGATCGTTGCGCCGCCCAGGCCGAGCATCAGCCCCTCGGCGATGACCGAGCGCACGACCTGGCCGCGCGTCGCCCCGAGCGTGCGCAGCAGCCCGAACTCGCGCGTGCGCTGGGCGACGGTGATCGAGAAGGTGTTGAAGATGATGAACGCGCCGACGAACAGCGAGACGTAGGCGAAGATCAACAGGAACGTGCGCAGGAAGCCGAGCTGGCTCTCGAGGTCCGAGGTCTGCTTGGCCGCCTGCTGCAGCCCGGTGCGCACGTCGAGCGTCGGCGGCAGCACCGCCCGGATCCGCGCGCGCAGCACACTCGAGGAGACCGACGGGGTGGCGGCGACGACCAGCTCGTCCCACTGGCCCGGCTCGCCGGCGATGTACTGCGCCTGCGACGGCGTGACCAGCGCCACCCCGGCGCCGCCGAACGACGACGAGCCGGCGAACTTGACGATCCCGCCGATCCGGTAGGTCCGCGACGCGGCGGCACCGGCGATCCGCAGCGTCTGGCCGACCTTGAGCGAATCGCGCTGCGCGCTCGCTTGGTCGACGGCGACGTCGATCGAGGACCTCGGCAGCGACCCGGAGACCGCGGAGAAGTTCTCGAACCGCGCCGGCAGCGTCGAGGACACGAAGCTCGGCGCGCGCGAGTTCAGCCGCTTGCCGTGCGAGTCGAACAGCGACACGACCGAGAAGATCTCGCCGCCGGCGACCGCGACGCCGGGGACGGCGCGGACCCTGGCGAGCGTCGCGTCGCTGATCGGCGCCGTCTGCACCGCGGCGTTCGCGCCGAGTCCCTGGTGGGGCACGACGACCACCGATCGCCCGGCGGCGCCGCTCGCGAAGATCGACGCGAAGGACTGGTTGATCGTGTCGGTGAGGATGTAGGTCCCCGACATCAGCGCCACGCCGAGCGCCACGGCGATCCCGGTCAGGACGACCCGCAGCTTGCGCGAGAAGAACCCGCGCAGCACGACGGCCCGCATCAGCTGAGCGACTTCATCAGGTCCAGGACCCCGTCGGCGTCGAGCGCATCCCCGTCGCGCACGATCCGCCCGTCTCCGAGCACGACGAGGCGGTCGGCGTGGGAGGCCGCGTGTGCGTCGTGGGTGACCATCACCACGGTCTGGTCGAAGTCGTCGACCGCCAGGCGGAGCAGCCCGAGGACCTCGCCGGACGCGCTCGAGTCGAGGTTCCCGGTCGGCTCGTCGGCGAACACGACGGCCGGGCGCGAGACCAGCGCGCGCGCCACCGCGACCCGCTGCTGCTGGCCGCCGGAGAGCTGCGCCGGCCGGTGGTGCAGGCGATCGCGGATGCCGACCGCGTCGATCAGCGTGTCGAACCATTCCTCGTCCGCGCTGCGCCCGGCGATCGACAGCGGCAGCAGGATGTTCTCGCGCGCGTCGAGGATCGGCAGCAGGTTGAAGGTCTGGAAGATGAAGCCGACCTTCTCGCGCCGCAGGAGCGTCAGGGCCTTGTCGTCGAGCGAGCCAAGCTCGGTGCCGTCGAGTGTCACCGTACCGTCCGTCGGCCGGTCCAGGCCCGCCAGGATGTGCATCAGCGTCGACTTGCCGGAGCCCGACGGCCCCATGATCGCGGCGAAGCGGGCCGCATCGAACTCGACCCCCACGTCCACGAGCGCGTCGACTGCGACCTCCCCCTCGCCGTATCGACGTGTCAGCCCCCGTGCGCTGACGATCGCCGTCATCCGCGACTCAACGGATCCGATCGCGGTGTCAGCTGCTGAGCCCGGTCGACGGCCGCCACGACCTGCTTCGGCGTGGCCACGCCCTCGAAGGCGAACTGCGAGTCGTCGGTCCCGGCGGTGTCGAAGTCGACGGTGCCGATCCGCAGCACCCGCTCGAGCAGCGACTGGCGGGTCTCGACGTTCTGCACCCGGTCGATCGTCGTGTGCTGCTCGGTTCGCGAGAGGATGCCGCGGCGGATGTGCAGCCGGCGGTCGGTGATCGTGTAGTGCGTGGCGACGCGGCGGATGAAGCCGATCAGCACCGACAGCGCGAGGATGCCGGCGAACACGGCGATCGCCAGGCCCCAGCTCTTGGTCGCGAGCTGCGCGATCGCGCCACCGGCCGCGGCGGCGAGCAGGCCGGCGAGGTGAAAGTCGAGCATCGAGCGCCAGGACGGATGGCCCGAGTAGATGACGGCCTCGGGGACGCTCGTGTTCATCGGGGAACACCCTAACACCGGCCCGGGTTCGGCCTTTGGGTGGCGGTGTGGCGGGCGCGGCCGCGTCGATGTCGAGAGCAGCGAGTGGCCTTCCCGGAACGTTTACGGTGGAATGTTTCGGGACGGCCGACTAGGGTCCGGCCATGAGCTTCCAGGCGATCGTCGCGCCCGAGGCCGGCGCGCCGGCCGCGCTCCGCGAGCTGACGGACGCCGACCTGCCCGAGGGCGACGTCACGGTTGCCGTCTCGCACTCCTCGCTCAACTACAAGGACGGCCTCGCGGTCACCGCCGCCGGCAAGGTCATCCGCAGCTTCCCGATGGTCTGCGGCATCGACCTCGCCGGGGTCGTCGAGTCCTCCGACTCGCCGCGCTGGAGCGCCGGCGAGGAGGTCCTCGTCACCGGCTGGGGGCTCGGCGAGTCCCACCCCGGCGGCTACACCGAGCGCCAGCGCGTGCGCTCGGACTGGCTGACGCCGCGGCCGGCGGCGTTCTCGCTCGCGCAGTGCATGGCGATCGGCACCGCGGGGCTCACCGCGATGCTCTGCGTGCTCGCGCTCGAACGCGCGGGGCTCGAGCCGCAGGACGGCTCCGAGGTGCTCGTCACCGGCGCCGGCGGCGGCGTCGGCGGCGTCGCCGTGACGCTGCTCGCCGGGCTCGGGCACACCGTTGCCGCGGCCACCGGCCGCGAGGAGATCCACGACTACCTGCGCTCGCTCGGCGCCTCGGTGATCGTCGCGCGCAGCGAGCTCGATCAGCCGGGGCGGCCGCTCGGCGCCGAGCGCTGGGCCGGCGCGGTCGACAGCGTGGGCGGCCAGACGCTGGCCAGCGTGCTCGCGCAGACCCGCTACCGCGGCGCGGTCGCCGCCTGCGGCCTGGCCGGCGGCGCCGACCTGCCGGCCACCGTGCTGCCGTTCATCCTGCGCGGGGTGAGCCTGCTCGGCGTCGACTCGGTGATGTGCCCGGGCGAGTTGCGCCAGGCGGCGTGGAGCCGGCTCGAGCGCGACCTGCCGGCGGAGCGCCTCGACGCGATGACGACGGTCAGGCCGCTGGCCTCGGTGCCCGACCTGGCGAGCGAGATCCTCGCCGGCCGCGTCCGCGGGCGCGTGGTCATCGAGACCGCGGCGCGCTGAGCGCCGCGGCGGCGCTCACGCCCAGGACGGCGGGCGCTTCTCCTGCTCGGCGTTGAAGCCCTCGATCGCATCGGACCCCGGCTCGCGAAGGTACTTGATGAACTCGCTGCGCTCGTGCTCGACGCCGCTCGGGGTATCGAGCCCGAGACCGCCGTTGATCTGGCGCTTGGCGGTGGCCAGGGCGCGGCGGGAGCGGCTCGCGAAGCTCGCCGCGATCGCGTCGACCGTCGCGTCGAGCTCGCCGCTGGGCACGCTGCGCAGCGCCAGGCCGATCGCCGCCGCCTCGGTGCCGGTCATCATCCGCGCCGAGTAGACGATCTCGCGGGCGTGCTGCACGCCGACGGTGCGTGGCAGGCGGACGGTCGCGCCGCCGCCGGGCACGCGCCCGAACACGCCGCCACCGTCGCCGATCAGCGCCTCGTCGGAGATCACGATCAGATCGCAGGCGAGCGCCAGCTCGAAGCCGGCGGCGCTGGCGGTGCCGTTGACCGCCGCGATCACCGGCACATCGAGCGCCTCCAGCGAGAGGCACGTGGCGGCGACCCGCGTCAGCACATGCTCGTAGTACTCGAGGTCGGCGAAGGCGGCCGCCATCAGCTCGGGGTCGAGCCCGACCGAGAACGCCTCACCCTGGCCGCGCAGCACGAGCGTGCGCAGCTGATGGTCGGCCTGGACGCGGGCGACCACGTCGTTGATGTCGTCGAGCGCCTGCTCGGTGAGGCTGTTCTGCAGGTCGGGGCGGGCGAACGCCGCGTACGCCACGCGGTCGCGGGCGGAGTAGTCGAGCGTCGCGTGGCTCGGCGAGTTGGCCATCCGATTATCTCTTCCTTTCGCTGTGGGACCGCGGCGGCCCCGCGCGGCGGGCGCGTCCGGGCGTGGGTCGCGATGCCATGTTATCCACGCCGCTACGATCGTCGCGTGCCGCACGAGCCTGCCGCCCCGATGACCATGCACGCGATCATCGACGCGGCTCGGGCCAACCTCGACGACGACGTCTGGGATTACATCGAGGGCGCCGCCGAGACCGAGACGACGGCGCGCCGCAACCGGCTCGCGATCGACTCGCTGGCGCTTCGCCCCCGGGTCCTGCACGATGTCTCGAGCATCGATACCGGCTCCACGCTGCTCGGTCATCCGTTGAGGATCCCGGTGCTGCTCGCCCCGATCGGGGCGCTCGAGATGATCACCTCCGACGGCGGGATCGCCGGCGCCCGCGCCGCCGAGCGCTTCGGCGTGCTGCCGATCATCAGCTCGGTCACCGAGCCGGGCCTCGAGGCGGTCGCCGCGGCGACGGCGGGGCCGAAGGTCAGCCAGCTCTACATCCGCGGCGACGCGGCGTGGGCCGACGAGCTGATCGGGCGCGTGCTCGCCGCGGGCTACGCGGCGATCGCCGTGACCGTCGACTCCGCCTACTACGGCCGGCGCGAACGTCAGCTGCGCAGCGGCTGGCGCCCGCCGACGCACAGGTCGGGTCCCGAGCCGGGCATCGTCTGGCAGGCGCGCCTGACCTGGGAGTGGCTCGAGCAGATGCGCAACCGGGCGGGCGTGCCGATGATCGTCAAGGGGATCCAGACCGCCCGCGACGCCGAGATCGCGGTCGAGCGCGGCTTCGAGGTGATCTATGTGTCCAACCACGGCGGGCGCGAGCTCGATCACGCCGAGGCGGCGATCGAGACGCTGCGCGAGGTCGTCGACGCGGTGGCCGGGCGGGCCGAGATCGTCGTCGACGGCGGCTTCATGCGCGGCACCGACGTGCTCAAGGCGATCGCGCTGGGCGCGAACGCTGTCGGCCTCGGTCGGCTGCAGGCCTTCGCGCTCGCCGCCGGCGGCGAGGCGGCGCTGTTCCGCATGCTCGAGCTGCTCGAGGAGGAGATCCGCATCGCGATGGGCCTGATCGGCGTCGTCCGCCTCGACGAGCTCGACGCGAGCTTCGTCCGGGAGTCGCGCGCGCTGCCCGCGCCGAGCGCCCTGCACGCGGCGTTCGCGCCGTGCGCCGGAGACTGGCCGGCGGGGGGCTGACTCAGGCGCCGGCCAGCGCCGCCAGGACCTCGACGACCAGCTCCCGCTCCGCCGCCCTGACCCGCTCGCCGAGCGTGGCCACCTCGTCGCCGGCGAGCACCGGCACCTCGACCGCCGCCACGATCGGCCCGGCGTCGTACTCGTCGGTGACCAGATGGACGGTGGCGCCGCTGCGCGTCCGCCCGTCGGCGAGCACCGCGGCGTGCACCCGGTCGCCATACATGCCGCGCCCGCCGTAGGCCGGCAGCAGAGCCGGGTGGGTGTTGTAGATGCGCCCGGCGTAGGCGGCGGTGACCCGCGGGGCGAGCTTCTTCATGTAGCCCGCGAGCAGCACGTGGGTCGCCCCGGCGCCGTGCAGCGCGTCAAGCATCGCCTGCTCGAGCGCCTGCGGGTCGGGGTCGGTCCGCGCCGAGAGGTGGCGCCACGGGATCCCGGCCGCGGCGGCCCGTTCGAGCACCGCCGCGCCGGCGTTGTTGGCGACGATCAGCACGACCTCGCCGTCGATCCGCCCGGCGGCGCAGGCGTCGATCACCGCCTGCGCGGTGGTTCCCGCGCCCGACGCGAAGATCGCCAGCCGGATCGCCACGACGCCAGCATCGCAGAGCCGCAGCCCGCGAATCGCGCGCCGATCGCGCTTTCACTTGCGCGCGCAAGCATCGTGATATATACTTGCGCTAACAAGTTTGCTGGCACAACAAAATCGAAGGAGCAAGCCATGACGACAGCAACGAAGACCGCGATCCCCACCGGCACCTGGGTGACCGATCCCGTCCATTCGACGGTCGGCTTCTCGGTCAAGCACCTCGGCATCGCCACGGTGCGCGGCAAGTTCGGCGAGTTCGAGGGTCAGCTCGAGCTCGGCGATGACCTCTCCAGCGCCCGCATCTCGGGCCTGGCCAAGGCCGCCTCGATCGACACCGGAGAGCCCCAGCGCGACGCGCATCTGCGCTCGCCGGACTTCTTCGACGCCGAGGCCAACCCCGAGCTGCGCTTCGAGTCGAGCTCGATCGAGGCCGTCGACGACGAGACCTTCACGATCGAGGGTCAGCTGACGATGCACGGCGAGACGCATCCGATCACCCTGAACGCGGAGCTCCTCGGGGCCGAGACCGACCCCTACGGCAACGAGCGCGTCGCGCTCGAGATCACCGGCCAGCTGAGCCGCGGCGAGTGGGGCATGAAGTTCAACCAGGCGCTGGGCAGCGGCAACCTGATGGTCTCCGACACCGTCAAGCTCGCGATCGACGTCTCGGCCATCAGGCGGGCCGCCTGACAGCGCGCGCCGCGCCGGTGCGACACTCCAGTGCTCACCGGCGCGGCCCAACCGCGGAGGTTCCCACCATGACGACGACAGTCACTGACCCGCCCGTCTCGACCACCGCAGCGCTGCTCGCCGACGCGACGCGCCTCGGCGGCGTCGAGCTGACGATCACCGACCTCGCCCGCTCGCTCGACTTCTACACGCGGGTCATCGGGCTCTCGGTCCACGAGCGCGGCGACCGCCACGCGGCGCTCGGCGCCGGCGGCGAGGACATCGTCACGCTGCGCGCCGACCCGGCCGCCCGGCCGCCCGGGCGCCACGCCGGGCTCTACCACGTCGCGCTGCTGTTCCCGACCCGCGAGGAGCTGGCGCGCGCCGGGGCCCGCGTCGCCGCGACGCGCACGCGGATCGACGGCGCCTCCGATCACGGCACCCACGAGGCGATCTACCTGCCCGATCCCGACGGGATCGGCCTCGAGCTCGCAGCCGACCGACCGCGCGAGCGCTGGCCCGACCTGAGCGGCGCCGAGTTCGTCGCCCACGGCCCCCAGCCGCTGGACGTCGGCGCGCTGTTCGCGACCATCGACGCCGAATGGCCGGGGACCGGTGGCGAGGCGCCGAGCGCGCCGGCCGCCGCCGGCCTGCGCATCGGACACCTCCACCTGCACGTCGGCGACCTCGACGCCTCGACCCGCTTCTATCGCGACGGTCTCGGCTTCGAGGTCAAGACCACGATGCCCACGGCCAGCTTCGTGTCGGCCGGCGGCTATCACCACCACGTCGCCTACAACCTGTGGCGCGGTGGCGGCGTCGGCCCGGCGCCCGATGGCGTGGTCGGCCTGCGCCACTGGACCCTGGAGTGCGCCGGTCAGGCCGAGCTCGAGGCGGTGCGCGCCCGGCTCGCGACGCTCGGCGTCCCGTTCGAGCCGCGCGATGGCGGCACGTTCGCGCGCGACCCGTCGCGGATCGCGGTGCTGATCCGATGAGCGATCCCGCGCGCTCGCCGGAGCCGATCGACCCGGGCGTGCGGATCGGGCACACCCACCTTCGCTGTGCCGACATCGACCGGGCGCGCGCCTTCTACGTCGACATCCTGGGCTTCGAGGTCGTGACCGAGCAGCGCGGCGTCCCGGGCTGGGGCACCGTCGGCGACGTCCTGTTCGTCGCCGCCGGCGGCTACCACCACCACCTCGGCTTCAACACCTGGAAATCCGCCGGCGGGCCGCCCCAGCCCGACGGCGTCGCCGGGCTGCACCACGTGGCGATCCTCTACCCGACGCAGGCGTCGCTTGCCGACGCGCTGCTTCGCCTGCGCGCCGCCGATTGGCCGCTGCGCACCACGATCGACCACGGCACGCACCTCGCGCTGTACCTCGCCGACCCCGACGGCAACGGCCTCGAGCTCGCCTGGGATCGCCCGCGCGAGCAGTGGCCGCGTGCCGCAGACGGGACGATCCGCTTCGACGAGGTCGGGCCGGTCGACCTCGACGCGCTGCTCGCGCACGCACCGCAGTCGGCGCGGTCCTGAGCGCCGGCGGCGCCGGCGCGAACGAAGGCCTTATCGACCCTCGCCTGAGAGGGCGGCCTGCGGCTCGCAGCTGGGCTGCAGCACATGCACGGTCAGCACGGCCGGCAGCGTGTCCGGCGCGATCTCCATCGTCGCACCGGTGTGACGCACGACCGGATCGCCGGGCCGGCGGGCGAGGAACTCCTCCACGGTGCCAACCTGGTAGCGCAGCGACGGGGTCCGGTAGTGCATCGGGATCACGACCCGCGGGCCGATCTCGGCGATCGCGTCGTCGAGATCGGGGAGCGCGATCGTCAGGCCGCCGCCGGCGAGGGCGAGCAGGACGTCGACGCGGCCTCGCAGCGGCGCGAGCTGCTCGCGGCTGAGCCTGCGGCCGACATCGCCCATGTGGCAGACGCTGACGCCGTCCAGCTCGAAGCGGTACAGCGCGTTGGCCTTCGGGTCGTCCGGCCGGTCGATGCCCTCCATCGCCGCGACGGCCTCGACGAGGACCCCGTCGGCGATCGCCACCGGCGCCGCGACGGCGTCGAGCGCGTTCAGCACCCGCGGTGAGCCGGCGATCATCGCGGCGTTGGAGTGCGCCTCGTCGAGTGCCGAGCTGATCACCACGGCATCGGCCCGCGCGCGAACCGGCAGCAGGCCGGCCGGCTCCGGCGTGTAGGGATCGGTGATCACCGACACGCCGCCGCCCTCGAGGCGAAAGCAGGCGTGGCCGTACCACTTCACGCGCATCGCAACGTGCCTCGCCCGGGGCGCGCGACCTACTGGTCCGCGGTGCAGGCGCTCGCCGCGTCGGGCGAGAAGCGCTGGAAGACCTCGCCGAGCGTCGCGATCTCCAGCGCGCTCAGCCGATCGAAGAACCGCTCGCGCACCGCGGCGAGGTGCGTCGCCTGCGCCTCCTGCGCCAGCTCCAGACCCGACGCCGTGAGCTGCGCGTTGATCGCGCGCGCGTCGGCCGGGCAGGGCTGACGCTCGACGAGCCCTCGCTCCTCGAGCACGTCGACGATCCGCGAGACGCGGCTGAGGCTCAGCCCGGCCTCGCCCGCCAGCGCCGAGAGGCGCAGCCGGCGCTCGGGTGCGCTCGCCAGCCGCGCGAGCAGCTCGAGGCCGCTGAGCGTCAGGCCGTGGGCGGACTCGAGCGCGGCGTCGAGCTCGCGGGTCAGCCGCCGGTGGGTTGCCAGCAACCCGATCCACGCCGCCGCGTGGCCGTGACTCCATTCGGGAAAGCCGTCGTCCCGCAGGACGATCGGGCAGTCGCTGGTCTGTGGGGCGCTGGAGGACATTTCGTTGCTCTAGCAAGTATAGCGCGCTCACCGGCGCGTGATGCGAGGCCGGGACGAGCGTAGTACAGCTGTGAGGATGATGCGCGAATGACCGCGATTGCGACGCTGCCGGCGAGCGGTCCGGGACCGCGCGAGCAGTTCGAGGCGCTGTACCGCTCGAGTGCCGCGGACATCTACGCATACGTGGCGTCGCTGCTACGCGACCGCACGGCGGCCGAGGACGTCACCTCGCTCGCCTTCGAGCGCGCCTTCCGCCGCCGCGCGCTGTTCGACGTCCACCGCGGCAGCGCGCGGGCGTGGCTGTTCGCGATCGCGCGCAACGCGGCGCTCGACGAGCTGCGCCGCCGCCAGCGCAGCGGCGCGCTGCGCCACGACGTCGCCGACGACTCCGCCCAGCCGGAGGAGATCGACTCCGACCTCGCCGAGCGGCGGCTGCTCGTGCGCGACGGGCTCGCGACCCTGGAGCCGCCTGAGCGCGAGGTGATCCTGCTCAAGTTCGTCGGGCGGCTGTCGAACGCCGAGCTGGGCCGTGTCCTCGGCTGCAGCGAGTCCAATGCCGGCACGCGGCTGCACCGCGCGATCGAACGACTACGGGAGGCCTGTGGTGTCACGCGATGAACTGAGCGCCCAGCAGCTCGCCGAGCTTGCTGCGCTGGATCGCATCCTCGCCCGCGAGCCGGTCGGCGAGGAGCACCTCGAGCTCGCCGCGCTCGTCGACTCGGTGCGCGCCGGCGCGCCACGGATGGACGGCGGCTTCGCCGCGCGCCTGGACGCGACGATCGCGCAGCGCGTCGCGGGCTCGGGCGCCCGCCGTGCGCGACTCCCGCGCCTGAGCCCGCGCCGCTTCGCCTTCGCGGGCGGCGGCCTGGTCGCCGCGGCGGTCGCGTTGACGATCGTGATCTCGGGCGGGCTGCTGAACAGCAGGGAGCCGAATTTCAGCCCGCCGGCGACGTCCGGGCCCAGGCTCGCGAGTCCCAGCGCCGCCGGGCACGCTCGCGTCGTTGCGCCGACCGCCACGTTCGGCGCGACGGCAAGCCCCGCCCCGCTGGGGGCCAGCGGCGCGTCGAACTCCGCGACGTCGGTGACCCCCAGCGCCCACGGGCGCCTCGTGCAGCGCGGCTCGACGCTGACGCTGGCAACCACGCCCGCAACCATGCAGGCGGTCGCCAATCGCGTCGTCGCCGCCACCGAGCGCCAGGGCGGGGTCGTGGAGAGCTCGAACGTCGAGATCCAGGGCTCCGCGAGCTATGCCAGCTTCAGCCTGGCGGTGCCGAGCGGCCGGCTGGGCTCGCTGATCGCGACGCTGTCCGGGCTCGCGAGCGTCCGCGCGCTGACCCAGAGCACGAACGACATCACCGACGGCTACAACCAGGAGACGGCGCGGCTCGCCGACAGCGTCGCCGAGCGCGCGGCCCTGCTCAAGCAGCTCGCCGTCGCCGCGACCGCCGCCGACGCAACGAGCATCCAGAACCAGATCGACGCGCTCGCCCGACGCATCGCGGCCGAGCACCGCGCGATCGACCGGCTGCTGAACGAGGGACACACGGCGACGGTGCAGGTCAACGTGGTGCCCGGTGCGAGCACCAGGCACTCGAGTGCCGGCGGGCCGCTCTCGCGCGCGTTCCACGACGCCCTGCACGCGCTCGAGGAGATCCTCGCGATCGCGCTGATCGCGCTGGCGATCGTGCTGCCGTTCGCGTTGTGCGCGCTCGCGCTGTGGTGGGCCGCCACGAGCCTGCGCCAGCGAGCGCGCGAGCGCGCGATGCGAACCGCCTGACCCTCGCGCGCGTTACGCTGCCGCGTTACGGCGGCGAACGAGATCAGACCCGGCCTCTGGCGTTGGACCGCTCCGCACCCCGAGTGGGAGCCGACCGCGGACGACGGCACGCCCACGAACTGGCCCCGCGACGTCGCGTGCATCCTCTACGAGAACGCGACCTGCGCGGTGTTCATCGATCCGCTGGTCCCGCCCGATGAGGCCGCGTTCTGGAGCTGGGCCGACGATCGCTGCCGCGGCCGCGAGGTCGTCGCGCTCGAGACGATCCGCTTCCACCGGCGCAGTCGCGAGGCGGTTCTCGCCCGCTACACGGCCGCCACCCTGGCTGCCGGCGCGGCCGCCCCCGCGCACTGGGGCGTCGACCCTCACCGCCTCCCGGCGATCGAGGAGACGGTGTTCTGGATCCCCGAGCACCGCGCGCTCGTCCCCGGGGACGTCCTCATCGGCACCGGCGGGGGCGGGCTGTCGCTGTGCCCGGAGTCGTGGCTCGAGGAGCTGGGCGAGCAACCGACGCTCGCCGAGCTGCGCGCGGCGGTCGGCGTGCTGTGCGACCTGGACGTCGAGATGGTGCTGGTCTCCCACGGCGATCCGGCACTCAGCGACGGCCGCGCCGAGCTGGCCCGCGCCCTCGCTTCGCCGTGATCGGCTGGGCGCTCGAGCGCGACCTCGAGCGCTCGTGGGAGGCGGCGCGCGCGACCCGCGCGCGCATCGCGCGCTACGTGCGTCACACGCCGCTGGTCGAACTCGACCCCGCGTCACGGCAGAGCCGCGCGGCGCGGATGCTCAAGCTCGAGACGCTGCAGCGCACCGGCTCGTTCAAGATCCGCGGCGCGGCGGCGGCGGTCACCGCCGGCAGTAGCCCGGTCGAGATCGTCGCCGCCTCGACGGGCAACCACGGCCTGGCCGTGGCCGCGCTTGCCGAGTCGCTCGGTGTGCGCTGCCGCATCTTCGTCCCCGCCACCGCGGCGCCCGCGAAGCTCGCGCGCCTGCGCGCGACCGGCGTCGAGCTGGTCGAGCAGGACGGCGACCCGTTGCGCGCGGAGCTTGCCGCGCGCGCCTTCGCGGAGTCGAGCGGCGCGCTGCTCGTCGCGCCCTACAACGACCCGCAGGTCATCCTCGGGGCGGCCAGCGTCGGCCTCGAGCTGCTCGAGGATCTGCCCGAGCCGCCCGACGGGCTGTTCGTGGCCGTCGGCGGTGGCGGTCTGATCAGCGGCGTCGCGCTCGCGGTCCGCACGCGCTGGCCGCGGTGCACGATCGTCGGCTGCCTGCCCGAGGCCTCGCCGGCGATGCGCGACGCCGTCGCCGCCGGGCACGTCGTCGATTCGCCGGTCCTCCCGACGCTCGCCGACGCCACGGCCGGCAACATCGAGGAGGGCTCGCTCACCGTGGCGATCTGCGCCGCGCTGGTCGACCGGTTCGAGCTGATCAGCGAGGCGGAGATCGCGGCCGCGATGCGCGCAGCGCTGCTCGAGCACCATCTCGTGATCGAGGGCGCCGCCGCGCTGGCGCTCGCCGCGTCGCTGCGCAGCAGCGACTTCGACCGCCACGTCGTGGTCCTCAGTGGCGCGAGCGTCGGCGTGCAGACGCTTCGCGCGATCCTCGGAGCGCCCAAGGTGGGCGGTTAGCCAGGACCGGCGCGCCGCGGCGCGCGCCGATCCTCGATGATTGCGCGATGGGGATCGTCCAAGGGGTGATCGGCGTGCGGCCAACGCCGCTACGACGCGCGTGGCTGCGCCTGGGACGGCGCGCCGACGGCCGCGCACCGCTGTGGATCGAGCTCGCGGTGATCGGCTGGCTGTTCTGGCTCTACGACGTGATCAACGACTGGGCGCCGATCCGCCAGCTGCTCGCGGTGCGCAACGCGATGGGCGTGCTCAGCTTCGAGCACTCGCTGCACCTCGCCCCCGAGCTGGCGCTCAACCGCTGGCTGGCCGGGCACAGCGTGATCGCGGTCCCGGCCTCCTATTACTACTTCTTCGCCCACGCCGTGCTGACCTTCGCGGTGCTCGCGTGGCTGTGGTGGAGCAGCCCGGCGCTCTATCAGCGGCTGCGAACGCAGCTGGTGCTGATCAACCTGATCTCCTTCGTCGTGTTCTGGCGCTACCCGCTCGCGCCGCCGCGGATGTTCCCGGGGCTCGGGTACCACGACGTGATCGCCACGAGCCACGCGCTGGTCTCCTGGCACAGCGGCGTGCTGGTGCACGACGCCGACCAGCTCGCGGCGATGCCCTCGCTGCACGTCGCCTGGGCGGCATGGTGCGGCCTGGCGCTCTGGCAGCTCCACCGCCGCCGGGCGGTCGCCGTGCTGGCGATCGCCTATCCGCTGCTCACGTCGTTCGTCGTCATCGCCACCGGGAACCACTACCTGCTTGACGTGATCGCCGGTTTCGGCACCGTGCTCGCCGCGCTCGCGCTGCACTGGGCGCTCGGACGCGTGCTGGCGTTTCGCCAGCGCCGGGAGGTCGCGATGCTCGAACCGGCCGCCGATCGCGCCGTGCCGGGGCTGCGCGCGCAACCCTGAGCGCGGCGCCGCGGCCTCAGACGATCTCGGGCCCGACGAAGCGGGCCGCGACGTCGCCGAGGATCTGGCGCATCGCCGCCGCGGCGGCGGTCAGCCGCGTGCCCTCGGGGGTCGCAGCGATCACCTCGCGGACCGGGCTGTGCGGCGACAGGGCGCGGATCGCGATGTCGTCGCGCGCCCCCGACAGCGCGAGCTTGGGGATCAGCGCGACGCCGACGCCGGCCGCCACGAGCCCCTGCACGGTCTGGTAGTCGTCGCTCTCGAACGAGACGATCGGCTCGAAGCCGGCAGCGTGGCAGGAGCGCACGACGTGCTGCGCGCAGGGACTCGACGCCGACGTCTGGATCCACGCCTCGGCCCGCAGGTTCTCGAGGCGGAGCGTGCGCCGGCGCGAGAGCGCATGGTCGGCGGGCAGCGCCAGGAACATCGGATCCTCGAACAGCGGCAGCCGGCTGAGGTCGGGGCCGAGCGACTCGCTGGTCCCCTCGAACTCGAACAGCAGCGCGATGTCGAACTCGCCGGCCGACAGGCGCGGCGCGATCTCCTCAGGCTCGCCCTCGGCCAGCGTCAGCTCGACCTCCGGGTGCTGAGCCCGGAAGATCGCGATGGCGAGCGGCATCAGCGTCGCGCCGGCGGTCGGGAACGACGCCATCCGCAACTGGCCGCCGCGCAGACCGGCGATCGCCGCCATCTCCGCCTCGGCCGCGTGCAGCCGCGCGACGATCCCCTCGGCGTATTCCAACAGCACCTCGCCGGCCGGGGTGACCCGCACCCCTCGCGGCAAACGCTCGAGCAGCGTGACCCCGGTCTCGGCCTCCAGCGCCGCGACCTGCTGCGAGACGGCGGACTGGGTGTAGGAGAGCGCGTCGGCGGCGGCCGAGAACGAGCCGCGGTTGGCAACCTCGATCAGGATCCGGAGACGGTTGACGTTTAGCATTAGGTGAACTTATACCGCGTATCACAAACGTTACTTGAACTGATGAGTCGTCCGTGCCATGCTGAATCCAGAAGACACTACCTGCAGCCCGCATGCGACGCGAGCGCAGCCCCCCTCTTCAGCAAGGAACAACGATGCAAACCCATGTGATCATCTCCTACGACGGGACCGACAACGACCACGACGCCCTGGCGCTCGGCCGGATCCTCGGCGACGCCGGCGCGCGCGTGTCGCTCGCCTACGTCCGCCACGCCACCGAGGCCGACGCCGCCGCCGAGCAGGCGGCCCAGACTGACGCGCAGGCGCTGCTCGAGCGTGGCGCGCAGTGGCTCGGTCATCCCGAGGTGTCGCGCCACGTCGTGCTCAGCGGCTCGACCGGCGACGGCCTGCGGGCGCTCGCCGTGCGTGAGCGCGCCGACCTGATCGTCTTCGGCTCCGACTGGCATACCGCACCCGGGCACGTTCAGCCCGGTCAGTCCGCCCTGGGCCTGATGGACGGCGGGCCGGTTTCGATCGCCATCGCGGCCGCCGGGCTGCGCGGGCGCAGCGACGCCGAGCTGCGGACGATCGCCCTCGCCGGCGGCGAGGTCGACAACGCCGCGCGGCAGACCGCCGAGCGGCTCGCCGCCCGGGCCGGGACTCCGCTGGCGCTGCCCTCGCAGGTCGGCCTTGACCTGCTCGTCGTCGGCTCCCGCCCCGGGACCCCCGAGGGACGGGTCAGCGTGACCGCCGCCGCCGAGTACGTCGTCGAGACGACCACCGCGAGCGTGCTGATCGTCGCGCGCGGCGTCGCCTTCGACGTGGAGCAGTCCGCCGAGCGCGACCGTGAGGAGATCCACGCGCAGTAGGTCGCGCCACGACTTGTCGTGACCACACCAGGTCGCTGACCACCGCCGGGGAGCGCGCGCGCACGTGCGCTCCCCGGCGCTTTTTTTTTGAGGCCGCGGTGAGCCACGCGGCGGCTTGGCATAATCGAGCGATCGAGCTCGAGCTGCTCAATCTGGAGCACCCGTCGGAGGTCCGCACCTTCGAGAAGGGCCGTTTCGAGATCTACCGGATCGGCCCGATGACGCTGGGCCGGGCGACCTACGAGCCGGGCTGGCGCTGGTCCGAGCATGTCGGCGGGGCGACCGGCGAGCGCTCGTGCATGGTCGAGCACGTCGGGCTCGTCCAGAGCGGCGCGGCGGTCGCGCTGATGGACGACGGCCGCGAGGTCGTGATGCGCGCCGGGGACTTCTTCTACGTCCCGCCCGGGCACGACAGCTGGGTGCTGGGCGATGAGCCCTACGTCTCGCTGCACATCCTCGGCAGCGAGACCTACGCGGCATCCTGAGCGCCGCGAACGAGCGACGCGACCGCGCGCGCCGCGCCAGCACCAAGGACCCGATCCTCGCCGGGGCCAACGAGGGCAGGAGTACCGTGTACGCCGACCCTCGATCGGGAAGGGAGGACCGCCATGGAGACCTGGGACGCGATCCGCTCCCGCCGCAACGTCCGCGTGTTCACCGACGAGGCGGTGGAGCCGGAGCAGCTCATCCGGATCCTCGAGGCCGCGCGCCGCACGCCGTCGTCGCGCAACTGGCAGCCCTGGGACTTCGTTCTCGTCACCGACCGCGAGCAGCTGCGCCAGCTGGCGGAGGTCTGGGTCGGCGCCGGGCATGTGGCGCGCTCCGCAGCGACGGTCGCGCTCATCGCGCCGGTGTTCGACGAGGGCTCCCGCGAGCAGGCGCTCGTCCAATACGACCTCGGCCAGGCGACGATGTCGATGATGATCGAGGCGGCCGATCTCGGGATCGGCACGGGCCATTCGGCGGTTGGCGACCAGGATCTCGCACGCCGCCTGCTCGGCTTCCCGGACGACCACTTCTGCGCCTACCTGATCGCGCTCGGCCACCCTGCCGAACGGCCGCTCGCGCCGCTGACGAAGATCAACCGGCGGCCGTTTGACGACGTCGTGCACCACGGCCACTGGTAGCCGGCCGCCCCGGGACTCCGAGTAGAGTCCCGCGGCGTCGAAACCAGCCCGCCGGTGACGACCGGCGCGCGCACCGAGGGGAGGCAGAATGGCGCTTCATCCGCAGGCCCAGGCGTTTCTCGAGCAGGTCAGGGACTCGGGTCAGCCGAGGCTCTACGAGCTCAGCGCGGTCGAGGTCCGCGCCGCGGTGGCGCCGATCGCCGGCCTGATCGGCGACGGCCCGGCCGTCCAGGAGGTCGAGGACATCTCGATCGCGGTCCGCGACGGCGAGATCGCCGGGCGCCTCTACCGCCCGGCGGGCGCGTACGGAACGATCGTCTGGTTCCACGGCGGCGGCTGGGTCATGGACGGCCTCGAGGCCAGCGACGCGATGTGCCGGATCCTGGCCACCAGCGCCGCGGCGACGGTGGTCAGCGTCGACTACCGGGTGGCGCCCGAGCATCCGTTTCCGGTGCCGCTCGACGACTGCTTCGACGCGCTGAGCTGGGTCGCCTCGATCGACGGCTCCGCGCCGCTGATCGTCGGCGGCGACAGCGCGGGCGGCAACATGGCCGCCGTGTGCGCGCTGCGCGCCAGGGACCGCGGCGGCCCGCCGCTTGCCGCGCAGGTGCTCGTATATCCGGCCACCGACACCGATCTGACGACGCCGTCCTACCTCGAGCACGGCGGCAACGAGCTGCTGATGCTCGGGACCGCGGAGATGGCGTGGTTCTTCGACCAGTACGTGCCGGACGCCGGCGACCGCGAGAACCCGGAGGTCGCGCCGCTGCGCGCGGCGAACCTCTCCGGCCTGCCGCCGGCGATCGTCGTGGTGGCCGAGTACGACCCGCTGCGCGACGACGGCCTGCGCTACGGCGAACGCCTCGGCGCGGCCGGCGTCGAGGTGACGCTGCTGCGCTACGACGACATGCCGCACGTCTTCTTCTCGTTCGTGAACCTGTTCGAGACGGGCAACGAGGCGGTCGCCCGCGTCGGCCTGACGATCCGCGCGATGATCGGAGACCCGGGCTCGACGGCCCGCTAGCGTGCACGAAACCGCCGAGGACATGACGGCGCTGGTGGAGCTGCTCGACCGCAGCTTCGCCGCCGCGGGGCCGCACCTGCTGAGCATCATCACGCCGGCCCGGCGGGTCCCCGCCGGGGAGCTCGTCGAGCTGCTGGGCGGCATGCGGCTGCTCGCGCTCGCGACCGTCACGGCCGACGGACGGCCGATCGTCGGGCCGGTTGACGGCATCTTCCACCGCGGCGCCTTTCACTTCGGCTCATCGCCGGACTCGCTGCGCTTTCGCCACATCGGTCGCCGCCCGTGGGTCAGCGCGACGCACCTGCCGGGCGAGCAGCTCGCGGTCACCGTCCACGGGCGGGCCGTCGAGGTCGACATCCGCGGGCCCGAGGGCGCCGGCCTGCGGCGCACGCTGCTCGAGGTCTATGTGCCACGCTACGGCCCGCAGTGGGAGGAGTTCCTCGACTCCGGGCCGGTGTATGCGCGGATCGAGGCCGAACGGATGTTCACGTTCCGGATGGATCCGGGCGAGTCGCCGGAGAGCTGACGCGGCGCTAGTCTGCCGGCGTGCACGAGATCGTCCCGGGGCTGTGGCATTGGCGCACGCGCCACGAGCGCATCCAGATGACCGTCAGCTCGTACTACCTGGCGGGTGAGCGGGTGGCGATCGACGCGTTGGTCCCTCAGGAGGGGCTGGAGTGGTTCGAGGAGCACGGGACCCCGGCGCACGTGCTGCTGACCAACCGCCATCACGATCGCCACGCCTGGCGGCTGCAGGACGCCTTCGGTTGCACGGTGCACTGCGTTTCCGCGGGGGTCGCGGAGCTGCGCGGGCGCGGCGAGGTCGAGGCCTTCGAGTTCGGCGACGAGCTTCCCGGCGGCGTGCGCGCGTTCGAGGTCGACGCGATCTGCCCCGATGAGACCGCGCTGCATATCCCGGCCCACCGGGCGCTCGCCTGCGCCGACGGCGTCGTGCGCTGGCGCGGCGGGGACGCGCTCGCCTTCGTTCCCGACCAGCTGATGGACGATCCCGAGCAGACCAAGGCCGGGCTGCGCGACGCCTACCGCGGTCTGCTGGCGCTCGACTTCGACATCCTGCTGCTGGCGCACGGCGACCCCGTCGTGGGCGAGGCCAAGCAGGCGCTGCGCGACTTCGTCGACCGTGCCGGTTAGCGGCCCGGCCGTGCTCAGTCGGCGGTCAGCGGCTGCCCGTAGCGCTCGCTGAAGGCGAACTCGGCAACCGGGCGCCGTGTCAGCGCTGACGGCCACGGGTCCTCGCGGTGCCCGACCGCGACATACGCGGCCACGGCGATCTCCTCGGGGATCGAGAGCAGGCGCTTGACCTCAGGCTCGGCGGGGATCAGCAGCGTGGTCAGCGAGGCGCCGAGACCCTCGGAGCGCAGGCCCAGGAGGACGTTCTGCACGAACGGGTAGACCGACGCTCCGCCGACGATGCTCGGCCGGTCGAGCTCGGCGTCGGTGATCGCGAGGTCGGCGATCCGCACGCAGACGACCAGATGCAGCGGCACCTCGTGCAAGCGGTCGGCGAACGCGTCGGCACGGCGCAGCGCGCGGATCCGGGCGGGATCGTGGTCGTCGGGATTGGCGAGCATCTGCGCGGCCCCGGTGTACTCGAGGTAGGCGCGCCAGTGCGGCCAGTAGAGGTCGCGCAGCGCGCGGCGCGTGCGCGCCTCCTCGACGGCGATCACCCGCCAGCCCTGGCGGTTGCCGCCGCTGGGCGCGAAGCGGGCCGCGTCGAGCACCCGCAGCAGCACCTCGCGCGCGACCGGCTCGGCGCGGAATCTCCGCGTCGCCGGCGCGTTGCGCATGGTCTCGTAGAGGTCCACGGCGGCGACGATAGCTCACGGCGGCCGTCAGGCGTCGACGAAGACCGTCTGCGGCAGGAACGCGCCGACGACCCAGTTCGGGGCGTCGACCACCTCGTGTATGCGCAGATCGACCGCGACGCTCGCCAGGGCATAGGCCTCCTGGCGATCGAGCCCGTGGCGCTCGACAAGCCGGGTGATCGTCGCCCGCACGGCGTCACGCGCGGCCTCCAGCAAATCCGGGCCCACCCCGGTGCAGACGTGGTAGCTCGACGGCTGCGCCGGCGCGTCAGCCGGCAGCTCGAATTGTGGTGCCTGGACCGAGATGTCGCGCCGCACGCTGAGCCGGACGAGCACGTCCATCGACGTCTCGATCGCCGTGCCGCAGACCTCGCCGTCGCCCTGCGCGGCATGGGTGTCGCCGAGCGAGAACAGGGCGCCCGCGACGCCGACCGGCAGGTACAGCGTCGTGCCGGGGCCGAGATGCTTGACGTCGATGTTGCCGCCCCAGCGCGACGGCGGCACGACCGGGTGGGCGCCCGGTTCGGCGGGAGCAACGCCAAGGTTGCCGGAGAACGGCCGAAACGGCAGGATCACGCGGTCGCCGAAGTGCACCTGGCCGAGGGTCGGATCGACGCGCGAGATTCGAAACCACGGGTCGGGGAACTCCTCGGCGAGCAGCCCGAGACCGGGGATGATCGCGGTCCAGCCCCACAGCTGCGGCCGGAACTCGAGCAGCTCGACCGCGAGCGTGTCGCCTGGACGCGCCCCCTTGACGAACACCGGCCCGCTGACCGGGTTCACGCGCGAGAAGTCGATCTGGGGGACGTCTT
The DNA here is from genome assembly GCA_035535075.1 of Solirubrobacteraceae bacterium. Taxonomy (GTDB): domain Bacteria; phylum Actinomycetota; class Thermoleophilia; order Solirubrobacterales; family Solirubrobacteraceae; genus Palsa-513. The sequence goes on along the minus strand of DATLQS010000002.1, from coordinate 13,717 downwards.
CGGCGCTCGAGCTCTCGCCGAGCTGCTCGTCGGAGGCGTCGCGGGCGTGCAGCTCGACGATGTCGCCCGACTCGACCTCGAGCGCCGGCTCGATCGAGTTGTCCCAGACCGCGTTGTGGGCGTCGTGACGGAGCTGGTGAATCGAGTGCGCATCCATTCCCGAGAACGTATCGCCTCGGCGTGTTGACGCCGTCCGTGCGCGCAAACCGACGGGCCAGTCGTGGCGCCGTGGCGTCGCGGCTGGCCCTGGGTTTCTGCGGTTTCAGGCGATCGTCGGAGTGATCGTGACGGGCTCCTTCTTCGCCTCCTGCGGAAGCGGCACCGTCACCTCGAGAATGCCGTCGTGCGTCTTGGCCGCGATCGTCGAGGCGTCAACGCCGGTCGGCAGCGCGACCGAGCGCGAGAAGGACCCGTAGCGGCGCTCACGCCGCACGTAGTGCTTGTCCTTCTCTTCCTTGCGCTCCTCGTGCGCCCCTGAAACGGTGAGGATGTCGTCCTCGACTTCGATCTTGACCTCGTCGGGCTTGATGCCCGGGAGGTCGGCGCGGAGCACCAGGTTCCCGTTGTCGCGAACGACATCGATCAACGGCGTCCACGCGCGCTCGCGGTCGCTGACGACCTCATCGAAGATGCGATCGAAGCGGCTGCGCAGCTCACCGAGTTCGGCGAACGGCTCCCAACGCGTCAACGTTGCACGCATTTGACTCGCCTCCTTCTGAGTCGTGGGAGGTGTCCCCGAGTTCCCGGGGACCTCCCAACCGTAGATCGCGCGGGCCGAGTGCACATCCGCGAGATGCTGCACGGCTGCTCCGTGTTAACCGGCAGCGCCCAGAGGCGCTGCGGCGGGCGTCTCGTGGGCGAGCGCCGCGGCGATGTCGGCGGCGAACGCGTCGACGGCAGCCCAGTCACGGCTGTCGCCCTCGGGGGCGTGGACGACCTTCATCACGGCGCGCTCGGCGACGCCGAGCCGCGTGCCGTCCAGGCGCCCGGCGAACAGGCGATGCTCGCGCGCCCGCGTGAGCGCGACCATCGCGTCGATGTCGGCCGCGTCGCTCTCCGGAAGCGGCTTGTCGGCCGGCCCGAGCGGCCCCGAGCCGAACAGCCAGACGGGCATCGCGGTCAGCGCCGTCGAGTGCTGGGCGGCGAACACGCGAGCCTCCTTCAGCCAGCGGCCCATGTAGATGGCACTGCCGAGCACGACGGCGTCGTAGGGGCCGAGGTCGGCGACCGTCCCGATCGGCCGTGCGCGGGCATCAACACCGCGCGCGGCAAGACCGCGCGCGATCGCCTCGGCGATCTCAGCCGTCGCCTGGTGGCGTGACGCTGCGGTGACGAGTACTCGCATGCCGATCCTTTCGGGGAATCCCTGAGTGTCGGCCGCTCGCGGCCGTCGCGCATCCGCCCAAACCGCGCGCCCGCGTCCGGGCTTTGCCGCACGAGCGCGGGGCACCAGGCGGCGACTGGCGCCGATCAGGGGTAGACCTGCTCGCCGCTGTCGCCGTCGAGGACGCTGATCGCGCATGCCGGGCAGGCTTCCGCGGCGGCGAGGATCTCCTCGCGCGTCCCGCTGCCGACCACCACGGCGACGTCATCGACGCGAAAGACGTTGGGGGCGAGGTGCTCGCAGTCGCCGTGGGCGCTGCATACGCCCTCGTCAACAACGGGTAGATAGGCCATGGTTGCTCCTTCGGTTCGGGTTGATGCGGTCAAGGGGGACGGCTTCGGTCATGCCGCCGCGCCGAGGGGGGTGGCGGCGACATCGTGGGACGTGGCGATCCGGCGGCGGACGTCGGCGAGCGCCCGGGCTCGGCCCGCGAGCAGCGCGCCGACCGGGCGCTCGCCGCAGATCAGCCACGCGGTGAAGTCCGGCGTGTCCGGCTCGCCGTCGACCTCGAGGCGGTCCGCCCCGTCGGCGTGACCGACGAACTGGATCCGCACTCCGTGCTGGTCACTCCAGAACATCGGCGGCTGCGCCGCCTGGTCGGGCTCACCGACGATGGCGCGCGCGACGGCCGCACCCTGGTGGGCGGCGGCCTCCCAATGCTGGGTCGGGAGGTGGCGGCCGGTCACCGGGTCGGGGAAGCAGGCTGCGTCACCGGCGGCGAAGATCCCCGGCAACGCCGAGCGCCCGCCGGCGTCGACGTGGATGGCACCCGCCGAGCCGAGGCCGGTGTCGGCGAGCCAGCCGGTGGCCGGGACCGTGCCGGTCGCGACGAGCACGAGGTCGGCAACGACGCGGCGGCCATCGTTCAGCGCAAGTTCGACGTGGGCGCCGTCATGGCGGACGCGATCGACCGCCCGCTCGAGCAGCACCTCGACGCCGGCGCGCTCGTGCAGGTCGGCGAGCCAGCGTCCGAGCGCCGGTGGCAACGCTCGCGCGAGCGGGGTGGGCGCGGCCTCGATCAGCGTCACCGCGATGCCGAGCGCCGTGGCCGAGGACGCGACCTCCATGCCGATCAGCCCGGCGCCGACGATCGCCAGGCGTTCGGCGTCCCCGGACAGCAGCTCGCGCAGCGCGCGTGCGTCGTCGATCGTCCGCAGCTCGCGCACCGCGGCGCCGAGCGGGAGCGTCGGCAGGCGGCGCGGCTGGCTGCCGGTCGCGACCACCAGCTGCCGATAGCGCAGGCAGGCACCATCCTCGAGGTCGACCCGCCGCGCGGCCGGGTCCAGCGCCGATGCGCGGGCGCCGAGCATCAGCTCGACGTCGTGCTCGCGATACCAGCCGGCCGGCCGCAGCGACGGCGCCTCGGTGCCGCGCTCGCCGGTGAGGATGGCCTTCGACAGGGGCGGGCGATCGTAGGGCGCGTGGCGCTCGTCGCAGAGCATCCGCACTCGACCGTCGTAGCCGAGGCGTCGCAGCGTCTCGCAGGTCCGCTGGGCGGCCAACCCGCCGCCGGCGATCAGCACGTCGACGTCGCCGGGGCGCATCAGGTCGTCTCCTCGGCGACCGCGGGCCGTCGCCTGACGCGACGAGCGTGCTCGTCGCGACGGTCGTGAGCCGGCAGCGCGACCATCGCGGGGGCCGGCGACCCAGGCGCAGCGGCGTGGCGGCGCGCCTGCGGGTGCGCGGCGGCGGGCGCGGCCGGCTGGCCACGATGCAGGATCCGCACGAGCAGCAGGAACACGATCGGCGCGCCGAACGCGAGCATCATCACCCGCAGCCAGACCGTGGTTGCGTCGGTGCCCGAGCCGAGGGTGTGCACGACGCCGAGGATCCAGACGAGGACCGTCGCGCGGTGCAGCTTGCGCCACAGGCGAGTCCCGATCCGGCGACGCACGTAGAAGCTGAGGCCGAGCAGCGCCGCGAGATAGGCGGCGACGATTCCGAGGCCGGTGTACAGCGGCCGGTAGCCCATCGTGAACGGGACGATCAGCCCCTTGACCCCTGCGCGAAGCCAGCGGTCGCCGAGCAGCGACGCGCCGTGGACGACGATCGCGGCGAGCGCCACCAGCGCGACGTGCTCGTGCAGGCGCGCCAGCTTGCGCCCGAGGCCAGGACGCCGCAGGATCTTCGTGGCCATCGTCAGCCCGATCAGCACCGAGACCGAGATCAGCCCGAGCGCGACGATGCCGGCGGCGCGGCTGACGAGCCACCAGATGTAATTGGCGGGGTCGATCCGCACCATCAGGCGACCCTCGCGGCCACCCGCAGCAGCATCCGGGGCGGCTGATCGATCGGGCCGACCAACTCGACGTCGCCGTCGTCGTGGACGATCAGTCCGCCGTGCTTCGCGAGCACTCGGCGCGCGCCGGGGGGGCCGAGCAACAGCGCGGCCTTGGTCAGCGTCTCGGCCTCGAGGGCGCTGGTGCCCAGCGCCGTCGCGCCGATCAGGCCGGTCCATGCCGGGCGGCCGCTTGCCGGGTCGAGCAGGTGGTGAGAGAAGCCGTCCTGCGTTCGCCAGACACGGACGTTGAGACCGGAGGTGGCGACGCCGCCGGAGGACACGCGCAGCGTGTGGACGGTTTCGCCGGTGAGCGGATGCTCGACCTCGATCTCGTACGGGCGCACGAGCGCCTCGACGCCGCCGACGGCGAGATCGCCGCCGCAGTCGACGACGTAGCGTGAGTATCCGCAGAGCCGGAACGCGACCATGTCCGCCACGAGGCCCTTGCCGACGCCGCCGCTGTCGATCCGCACGCCCAGCGGCCGTCGCACGACTCCGGCGCGGTCGTCGACCTCGACGTGGCGGTAGCGCCTGGCGGGATGCGGCAGCGCCGGCCGGCGGGGCGGCGCTGCCGCGAGGGCCTCCTCGAGCGAGGCGGGCTCGCGATCGGCAAGCGACCGGCTGTAGCCGACCGCTTCAAGCTCGGACACGAGCGTGGGGTCGACGAGTCCGCCGGTGAGCTCGGCCGCCCAGAGGCCGGCGCGCACGACGTTGCGCAGCAGACTCGACGCGGGCACCTCGACCCGAGCGTCGCTGTTGAGCGCCGAGAGCTCGCTCTCGGGGATGAAGCGCGACATCCGCGCAGCGAAGTCCTCGATGAACGAGCGCTGATCGGCCGCCGCCTGCGTCGCCGACGGCTCGTCACGGCGCAGCGGATACCCGATCAGCAGCCGGACGTCGCTGCCCATCGAGCGAAACGTCGTGTCGCATTGGGCGCTCATGACGTGCGCGTGGTGACGGGTGTCGCGGGAAGCGCCGGACTGGCAACGCTCGCGCTCGAAGTCGAGACGGTGGTGGCAGGGGCCCCGGTTGCCGCGGTCGCGCCGATGACTCGCTCGTGCACCACGGTCTCGTAGACGCGCCGTACGATCACCACGCGCGCCTTCTGGGACACGAGCCCCACGGAACGGGGGTCGTTGCGAAGCTGGGTTGCGAGCACGACGATCAGCGCCAGGAACACGGCGAGCGCCATGCACGCGGTGGCGACGACGCCCGGCCCGCGGCTCGGGCGTCGCGCTGGGGTGTGCGGGTCAGGCGGCATCGTCGCGACCGATCGAGCGGGTGCCGCCGGCCGCGGCGCTGCCGCTGGTGGCGGTGGTGAGCTTGCCGGTTGCCGAGCTGCCACTGGCGGCGCCGCTCGTGCCGGGGGCCGCCCCGGTCGCGCTCGCCGCCCCGCTGGCGCGGGTGGTGACCGTCGTGGTGCCGCCACTCGCGGCGCCTCGCGTGACGGACGCGAGCGTCCCGACCGCCGGGTCGCGCCCGCTGACAAGCTGGACGGTCAGCCCGCCGAACGCGATCGCGAACGCGGCGAGCGTCGCCCCGATCACCGGGGCGGGGTTCAGGAGCAGGCTGCGCTCGCGAAAGCGCGAACTGCGGCGTGCAGGAGCCGCGGCCGGTGGCTGCACGCGCTCGGGGGTCGGCTCAGTCGTCATGGCTGCTGTGGCCATCGTCGGCGTGACCGCCGGCGCTGGTCCGGGTCTTGACGGGCTTGGCGGCCGGCGTGCCGGCGGCCGAGTTGCTGCCGCTCGTGCCCTTGGCGCCGCTCGCCTTCGTGCTAACCGGCTTGGAGGCCCCGGGTGATGTGGTCGCCGGCTTGCGGGTGGCCGGCGTGCCGGCGGTCCCGGTGGAGGTCGCGGCGGTGCCGCGGCTGCTGTGCGTGGTCACGGGCGCGGCCGTGGAACCGGCGGTGGTCGACGGCCGTGGTGAGCTGACGCCGGTGGCCGCCGGGACGGGTCCCGCCGCCGCGGTCGTGCGTGCGCGGCTCGCGGTGGTCCGCGGCGCGCTGGCGATCGCCGCCGTGCCGGCCGTCGTGGCGGTGGGCGTCGTGCCCGCGGTGGTCCCCGCGGTCGAACCGGGATGCGGGGGCGCGCCGGCGGACGGGGTGCGTGAGCGGTGCGGCTGCGTCGGCTTCTCGTGCTTGACGATCCAGACCGTGCGCCGGACGACCTGCGTGCGCACCTCCACCGGCAGCGCGGCGGGCGCGGGCTTGGCGACCGGCCGCAGCGCGAAGGTCGTCAGCGCGCCGAGTGCAACGAGGGTGATCGCGCCGGCGATGGTTGTGGCTGGGGTCTTTCGCATTTCGCGTGCTCTCCTTCAGCGGGGGCACGCACACTGTGCTCGGCGGGCGGCCATGGGCGCGCCAAGTCAGTGCAAAGACTTGGCAAAACCTCGCGGGCGTCGTGGCGACGGCCGCGCTGGCGCGACACCGGGCGCCGGTCAGCCTCGGGAACACTCACCCGGGGCGAGCGTGAGGGCACGGGCGCCGCGAGCTCGCGGCGCCCGTCAGTCGTCGCGGCTGGCGCTCGTGTGGTGGTGGCTCGTGGCCGTGGTCGTGGTCGTGATCCGGCCAGAACCGCCCCCACCGCCGGCCCGCTCGTGGTCGGATCCGTCGCCGCCGCCGCTGTCGCCGGCGCCGGGCTTCTTGGCCGCCGGCCGCTTGGCGGTGGTCGTCGTCGAGGTGGCCGCGGTCTGCGTGACCGGGGGCGGAGGCGCGCTCGTCACCGTTGGCGTGACCGCGGGCGTCGTGGTCACCGGCGTGGTGACGACGGGCGGCGGGGGCATCGCCGTCGTGCGCGACGCCGTCTCCGACGTGTCCGATTGAGGCGTCGTTCGCGTGACCGCCGGCGCCGGCGCGGTCGACGTCGTGCTCGTCGTCGTGGTCCTCGGGGCGAGGGTGCTGACCACCGACAGCGGTTCCGACGCCAGCCCGATCGGCTGGCTGAACAGCTGGCTCGCGCCCCAGGTGACGCCCGCCGTCACGGCGATACCGAACAGCGCCGCCGTCGTCCATACCGCCGTCGCGCGTTTCACGCTCGTGACGCTAGCGGCGAGCTGGTTAAGCGATCGCAAAGCGTCACGCGCGCCAATCGCTCCGTCGCGATCATGGCGGTGTCCGCAGCCGGAGCGCCGCCACCGCCCCACCCGCGGGCCTGCTGGCGAGCGTGACGTCACCTCCCCATCCGCGCGCGAGCTCGCGTGCGATCGCCAGTCCGAGTCCGGTGCCGGGTGGCCCGGCGCGGCCGGCGCGGCCACGATGGAAGCGCTCGAAGACGAGCTCGCGCTCGTCTTCGGCGACGCCGGGGCCGGTATCGAGGACGTCGATGCCGGCGGGCTGCACGGCGATCGTCACCGTGGAGTCGCGCGGCGAGTAGCGCAACGCGTTCTCGACCAGTGCGTCGAGCGCGCGCTCGACATCGGCCGAAGCGCACCACACCACGCCACCGGGTCCGTTGCGCACGTGCTCGAGGGTGATCTCCCGCTCGTCGGCGATCTTGCGCCAGCGGTTGACGGCGTCGGCGGCCACCTCGTCGAGGTCGATCGGCTCGCCGGGAAGCTCCCGCTCGCCGGCCCGGCTCAGCACGAGCAGCTCGTCGATCACCTGCGCGAAGCGGTCGACCTCAGCCGCCGCAGCGTCGAGCTCGTGCGCCGCATCGCCGCTGACACCGGATGCGCGCGCCTCGTCGAGCCGTAGCCGCAGCCCGGTCAGCGGCGTGCGCAGCTGGTGCGAGGCGTCGGCGACGAAGGCGCGCTGGGAGTCCAACAGGCGCACGATGCGGTCGGTCATCTCGTTGAACGACGCACCGAGCGAACGCTGTTCGGAGCTGCCTTCCACGGCGGCGCGCGCGGCCATGTCACCGCCGGCGATCTGCCTCGCGACCCGCTCCAGCCGGCGCAGCGGACGCGCGATCTGCCCGGCGATGAACGTTCCTGCCGACAGGCCGAGGGCCAGCACGACGAGCCCGATCAGCCCGAGCACGATGATCGTCTGTCGCACGGCTGCGTGGATCGCTGAAACCGCCTGCGTAATCCGCACCGCGCCAAGGATCGTGCTGCCGTTGCGGATCGGCAACGCGGTCACGAGCAGGACGCTCGCGAGGTGTTCCTGTGCCAGCGTCGTGCTGGCGCGTTCCTTCTGGTAGGTCCCCCCGGCGAGCGCATAGCCGAACTCCGGGCGCCCGGATGTCGCGAAGTTCGTGCCCACCGGCGCGGAGCCGCTGCTGTCGGCGAGCACGACGCCGCGGTGGTCGACGATCGTCACGCGCCCGATGATCGACGTCGAGGCGCTGTTCACGAGCACGCCGAGCTCGCGCCTGTTGGCCGCGGTCAGTGGGGTCAGCAGATGCGCCCCCATGGCCTCGACAAGATTGGCCTGGGCCCGAGCCTGGGCCTGCACCTCCGCATTGACGCGGGCGCTGAACCTGAGCGCGAGCGGCACGCTCAGCGAGACGATCGCCAGCAGCAGCACGTAGCCGAGGGCGATCAGCAGGCGGGTGCGCAGGCTTACGGCTGCGACTCCTCCGCGGCGGCGAGACGGAAGCCGACACCGCGGACGGTGTGGATGTGCCGCGGCGCCGCCGGGTCGTCGCCGAGCTTCTTGCGCAGCCACGCGATGTGCACGTCGAGCGTCTTGGTCGAGCCGAACCAGTTCTCGTCCCAGACCTCCGACATCAGCATCTCGCGCGTCACCACGTGGCCGGCGTCGGCCGCGAGCCGTGCGAGCAGATCGAACTCCTTGCGGGCGAGGCTCAGCTCGTCCTCGCCGAGCCAGGCGCGGCGCGCCGCGCGGTCGATGCGCAGCTCGCCGACCGTGACGGTGTCCGGGACGGTGCTCCCCTGGTGGTATCGCCGCAGCACGGCCCGGATCCGGGCGATCACCTCATCGATGGCAAACGGCTTCACCACGTAGTCGTCGGCGCCGAGCTCGAGCCCGACGATGCGGTCGGTCTGCGTGCCGCGGGCCGTCAGCATGATGATCGGGACGTTCGACTCGCGCCGCAGCTCGCGGCACACGTCGCGGCCGTCCCCATCGGGGAGCGTCAGGTCGAGCAGCACCACGTCCGGGGCGAGCTCTCGGGCCATCCTCAGCGCGTCGGCCGCCGTGCCCGCGACCACAGGGTCAAAGCCGTTGCGGGCCAGCGCCTGCACGAACGGCGCGACGATCGACTGCTCGTCCTCGACGACCAGCACGCGCGGCGCGGCGCTCGCGACGCGCGCATTCGCTGCCCCCGCCGTCGCGGGCTGCGGATCCTCGCCGGCGTCTTCCACCGCAGCCATCGTCAGTCGGCGCTCGCGCGCAGCGGAAGCATGTGCTTCACGATACGAGATGGGCAAACGCCCGCGGTGCTCGGCGCGCTCGCGCACCGGCGTGCGATCGGACTTCCGGCCATGCGGCAGAGCATGCCCGCCACAGCGGCACCGCGAATCGGTGCCCGCCCGCGATGCACAGCGCCAGGCGCCCCGCGGGCGTTGCGTAGTTTGCGCGCCGAAGATCGGTGATCTTCCGCGATGGAGCGCCCGGCGGCGACGGCTAGCGTTGTCGCGTTCGCTCTTCGGTCAGGGGATCAGTGTCCAGCATCCCGCAGCTGTGGTCGCATGCATCGCCCCGGACCTCCCGCGGGCCACGCTGCCGGCCGCCCCCGCCGACCCGACTCCGGGGCGCCGGCCGGTGACGTCGACGAAGGTGCTGACCTGCACCCATTGCGGCGACGTCATCGGCGTCTACGAGCCGCTGATCCTCGCCGGCGACGGCGAGGTCCGCGAGACCTCGCTGGCCGCCGAACGCTACGAGCTGTCCTCGCGCACCGTGCACTACCATCGCGCCTGCTACCTGGCCCGGGCAGCGGAGGCTTCCGCCGGCCGGTAGGCGCTCGACCCTCACGCGACGACCGGCGGATGGTCCACGCGGCCGGCCGCGGTCATCAACACGTCGGGCGGCGAGCGCTCCGGGCGGCGATAGCCGTCCGCCTATGGCCGAAATGCTCGCGCTCGGCCCAGGGGCGGTCGAAGGGACACTATGAGCGCGCTTCCCGCGCCGGCAGTCCGCGCGGCCCTGCCCGCCCGCGCGACGCGTGCCCGGCCGACAGTCTGGATCGTCTACGGGGTCATGGGCGCCCTCCTGGCCGCCTATTTCGCGCGCGAGCTGTTCGGCGCACAGCGCTACTCCACCCCGATCGACGGCTGGATGGTCGCCGGCTTCGAGCTCGTCGCCAGCGGCATGTGCCTGGCCCGGGGGCTCGTCCGCCGGCCGGGACGAGCGGTGGCGCTGGTACTCGGAGTCGGCTTGCTGTGCTGGTCGGCGGGAGACGTTGCGATAACCATCGAGACGCTCGGAGGGGCGACGCCGTCGGCACCCTCGCCCGCGGACGCGTTCTACCTTGCGTTCTTCCCGCTCGCCTACGTCGCGCTGGTCCTGCTCATGCGGGGCGGGACGCGGCGGCTGGCCACCCCGAGCTGGCTCGACGGGGCCGTGGCCGGTCTCGGCGCGGCGGCGATCTGCGCGGCATTCGCATTCTCGGACCTTCAGCGCCTGGCCGGCGGCGGTTCGCTGTCGGTGGCGACCAATCTCGCCTACCCGATCGGCGACCTGCTGCTGCTGTTCCTGGCCGTCGGCGGCACGGCGCTGCTGTCCGGCCGGCGCCGGGCGCCATGGCTGCTGCTGGCCACCGGGGCCGCGATCAACGTCCTCGGGGATACCTCCAATCTGCTCGCGTCATCGTTCGGCACAACGCACGTCGGCACGCTCGCCAACGCCGCGGCGTGGCCGACGTCGATCCTGCTGATGTCGGCGGCGGTGTGGCTTGGGCCGGGTCATGCCAGCCCGTTCGCGCTGCAGAAGCCGACCGGGTTCGTCCTGCCGACCCTCGCGGCGACGTCGGGACTCGCGATCCTCGTCGTCGGAGCCCTGCACCACATCAGCGGCGTCGCGATCGGGCTGGCCGCCGCGACGCTGGTCGTCGTCGGCGTTCGCCTCGCGCTGTCGGCGCGGGGCATGCGAAGCCTGACCACGACGCGCTACCGCCAGTCGGTGACCGATGACCTGACCGGTCTCGGCAACCGGCGCTACCTGCTCCAGATCCTCGACGCGTTCTTCGCCGAGAGCAGCGGCACGCCGGTGTCCGACCGCCGGCTGGCCTTCCTGTTCATCGACCTCAACCGCTTCAAGGAGCTCAACGACGCCTTCGGCCATCCCGCCGGCGACGCGATCCTCAAGCAGCTCGGTGGGCGATTGAAGGCCTCGTTGCGCGAGTCCGATGCGCTGATCCGCTTCGGCGGCGACGAATTCGCGGTGGTGCTGATGGACGCCGACGCCGAGTACGCCACGACGATCGCGGAGCACCTCACGCACAGCCTGCACGAGCCCTTCGCGCTGGACGCCGTGAGTTCGCGCATCAGCGCCAGCATCGGCATCGCCCACGCTCCGTCGGACGCCGGCGACAGCGCCGCGCTGATGGCGCGCGCCGACGTCGCGATGTACCGCGCCAAGTCGAACGGGCTGCCGTTCGTGGTCTTCGACCACGCACGGGACTTCGAGGGTGACGGCAACCGCCTGCGCCTGGCCGAAGAGCTGCGTCTGGCGCTCGAGCACGGCGAGCTGGTGTTGCATTATCAGCCACAGCTCGACCTGCGCAGCGACGAGATCCCGAGTGTCGAAGCGCTGGTCCGCTGGCCCCATCGACGGCTCGGCCTGCTGCAGCCGCTCAGCTTCCTTCCCGTCGCCGAGGAGGCAGGGCTGATGGGTCCGCTGACGCGATGGGTCCTGGAGGCGGCGCTCACCCAATGTGCCGCCTGGCGAGACTCCGGCCGGAGGATCACCGTCTCGGTCAACATCTCGGCCTCGAACGTGCTCGACGCCGGGTTCATCGAGCTCGTCCGCGGTCTGCTCGAACGCTGCGACCTCGCGCCCGACGCGTTGATCCTGGAGATCACCGAGACCAGCCTGATCACCGAATTCGAGCGCTCTCGGCGGGTCATCGCACAACTGCGAGACCTCGGCCTCGTCGTGTCGATCGACGATTTCGGCGCCGGTTTCACCTCGCTGGCCTTCCTCGGCAGCCTCGCCGTGGGGGAGCTCAAGCTCGACCGCACGTTCATCACGCGCCTGGCGAGCGGAGAGCGCGAGCGCGAGGTGCAGCTCGTGCGCGCAACCATCGATCTCGGGCACTCGCTCGGGCTGCGGGTGGTGGCCGAGGGCGTCGAGAACTACGCCACGCTCGCGCTGCTCTCACGCTGCGGGTGCGACCTCGTCCAGGGCTATTTCATCGACGTGCCGAGGCCGGCCGACGAGCTCGCCTTCCTCAAGCTTCCGGCGGGCGACAGACCGTCGAAGGCCGCGCGCGCAGACCATGACGATCGGCTGCCGGCGCGAACCTCCTCGGCTGGCGCGATGGCCACGCGCCCGGTCGGCGGCCGCATGCCGCCGACGCCGCAACCGCTCCAACCGGCCACAGTCGGAACCCGCTCCTGACGTCGCCGTCGTCGCGTGGGCGGCGGAGCCCGCCGTTCGCTACGGCGCCCAGTCGAGTGTCCGGGCGACCGCCTTGCGCCACTGTGCGTACTCGTGTTCGCGCCGCGACCCGTCCATCTGCGGCTCCCAGCGGCGGTCCTCGGCCCAGCGTTCGCGCAGCTCGTCGAGGTCCGGCCAGAACCCGACGGCCAGGCCGGCGGCGAAGGCGGCCCCGAGCGCCGTCGTTTCGGTGACGGCGGGGCGGATCACCGGCACGCCGAGGACGTCGGCCTGGAACTGCATGAGCAGCTCGTTGGCGGTCATCCCGCCGTCGACGCGCAGCTCGCGGAACGGCGATCCGCTGACCGCGTTGGCGGCATCCACGACTTCGCGGGTCTGCCATGCCGTCGCCTCGAGCGCCGCGCGTGCGAGGTGGCCGCGGTTCGCGAAGGCGGTCAGCCCGACGATCACTCCGCGCGCGTCGCTGCGCCAATGCGGCGCGAACAGGCCCGAGAATGCCGGCACGAAGTACACGCCGCCGTTGTCCTCCACGCTGCGGGCGAGGGCCTCGACCTCGGCCGCCGCGGAGATCAGCCCGAGGCGGTCGCGCAGCCACTGCACGAGCGCTCCGGTGACGGCGATCGAGCCCTCGAGGACATAGCTCGGCTCGCCCTCGCCGAGCCGGTAGGCGACGCTCGTCAGCAACTCGTCGCAGCGCACGATCTGCCGCCCGGTGTTGACGAGCAGGAACGAGCCGGTGCCGTAGGTGTTCTTCGCCTCGCCGCGCGCGAAGCAGGTCTGCCCGAACAGCGCCGCCTGCTGGTCGCCGAGGATGCCGGCAACCGGCCGCCCGGCCGCGGCCGTGCCCGTCGCCTCGCCGTAGAGCTCGCTCGAGGAGCGGATCTCGGGCAGCAGCGCGCGCGGCACCCCGATCAGCTCGAGGCTCGGCTCGTGCCAGTCGAGCGTCCGCAGGTCCATCAGCAGCGTCCGGCTCGCGTTCGTCACATCGGTCGCATGCACGCCGCCGCGGGCGCCACCCGTGAGATTCCACAGCACCCAGGTGTCCAGCGTGCCGAACAGCAGTTCGCCGTTCTCGGCCCGCTCGCGCGCGCCCGGCACGTGATCGAGCAGCCAGGCGATCTTCGGCCCCGAGAAGTACGTCGACAGCGGCAGCCCGACCCGGTCGCGCAACCGGTCCACGCCGACCTCGCCCGCCAGCTCCCGGACCAGCTCGGCGGTCCGCGTGTCCTGCCAGACGATCGCGTTGTGAATCGGCTGTCCCGTCTCGCGGTCCCAGATCACCGCGGTCTCGCGCTGGTTGGTGATGCCGATCGCCGCAACCTCGCCGCCCCCGGAGCGGGCGAGCGCGCTGTCGATCACTTCGCGCGTGCGCTGCCAGATCTCGCGTGCGTCATGCTCGACCCAGCCCGCCCGCGGAGTGATCTGCTCGTGCTCACGCCGTTCCAGCGCGGCGATCCGCGCGTCGCGGTCAAACAGGACGAAGCGGGTGCTCGTCGTTCCCTGATCGATCGCCCCGACAAAGCTGGCCATGGCGGCTCCTCCCGCTCGCACTCATACGCCGGTCGGCACGACCGATTCACCGCCCGGA
>DATLQS010000001.1:0-3607 GCA_035535075.1 Solirubrobacteraceae bacterium | reverse complement strand
ATGCGCGAACCCGCCGACCAGTCCGGGTCTGAGCGACCGACGCCGGCATCCACCACGTTCAGCGACCTGACCAAGGAGATCGCCCGGCGAAACGAGGAGGCGCATAAAGAGGCGCGCAAGCTCCGAGAAGCCAGCGGGCGGGTGGCTCGCGCGCAGATGCGAGCACGCGACCTGCGCTGAGCGGGCGCTGGGCTGCAGGGCCGCGTCAGCGCGGCGCCTATCCTCTCCTGATGGCGTTCAGGGCGGCCGAGCCGCATCGAGAGGCACCCCGACGGCGTGGCCGCCGCCGTGGTCTGGCGCTCCTCGCCGGCCTCGCAGGGCTGGTGATCGCCGGCGCGGTCGTGATCGTGACGGTGTGGTCGGGCGCGACTCTGTCGGGCGATCCGACGGCCCTCGCCAAGGTCCACCTGCAGCCGTTCGCCGGCACGCTCGAGCGGGCCGACGCGTTCGCCCCTGACGGACGCAGCATTCCCGTCGCGGTCCGCGACGGGCGGCTCATGCCGCTCGAGCAGATCACCCCCGGCGAGCTGATCTCCGTCAACGTCTGGATTCGCCGCCCGAGCTGGCTGGGCTGGGCGCTCGGGAGCACGCGGATCGAGCGCCTGACGCTCCGCGCGCCGGTCGCCCGCGTCAGCACTCCGTGGTTGACGGTCGCGCCAGGATCGCCGGTCAGGGTGCACTTCGATCAGCCGGTGAGCACGATCGCGTACGGGAGCGGCGGCTTCCTGGCGGTCCACCAGACCCCGGCCAGCGCTGTGCGCACGGTCTCGCTCGGGGTTCGCGACGGGCCCGGGACGATCGAGATCGCCGCCGCCGTGCGCCCCTGGGAGAAGCTGAGCGCGCCCGTCGCGGTGAGCTGGTTTCCACCGTCGCGCTCACCCGTGATGGTCGCCAGCCCGGCGCCGGGGACCCAGATCGCGCCGACCGCCGCGATCCACCTGACGTTCTCCCAGCCGCTCGCGCAGCTGCTCGGCTCCTCGCTGCCGCAGCTCTCGCCGAGCACGCCCGGATCGTGGCGGCAGACCGACGCGCATACGCTGGTCTTCACCCCCTCGGGTCTTGGCGCACCGCTCGGCAGCGAGCTGCGCGTCGTGCTGCCGCGGGCCGTCGCGAGCGCGCAAGCCGGAGGGAGCCTCGCGCCCGCCAGCGAACAGTTCGCATGGACGGTTCCGCCCGGCTCGACGCTGCGGCTTCAGCAACTGCTCGCGCAGGCCGGCTACCTTCCGCTCGACTGGAGTTCGGCGCTCCCGCCGGTGGCGCCCACCGCACACCTCGAGGCGGTGGCCGCCGTCGCGCCGCCGTCGGGCACCTTCACCTGGCGATACCTGCACACGCCCCGCGAGTTGCGCGCGCTCTGGAAGCCGGGGACGGCCAACCAGATCACCCGTGGCGCGGTGATGATGTTCGAGCACAACCACGGGCTCGGCGTCGACGCACTCGCCGGGCCGATGGTCTGGCACGCGCTGATGACCGACGCGATCACCGGCCGCCGTAGCCAGGCGGGCTACAGCTACGTCTACGTGCACCGCAAGGTCCCCCAGCTGCTCACGCTGTGGAGCAACGGCCACACCGTCCTCACCTCGCCGGGCAACACCGGGGTGCCCGCCGCGCCGACCGTGCTCGGAACCTTCCCGGTCTTCGAGCACATCCCGGTCGGCACGATGAGCGGCACCAACCCGGACGGCTCGCACTATCACGATCCGGGCATCCGCTTCATCAGCTATTTCAACGGCGGCGACGCGATCCACGCGTTCAACCGCGCGTCCTTCGGCACGCCGCAGAGCCTCGGCTGTGTCGAGCTCCCGCTCGCCGCGGCGGCCAAGGTCTGGCCCTACACGCCGATCGGAACGCTCGTCACCGTCGAGAACTGATCGCTCCTCGCCGTCGCGACCAGGTTCGCAGGCGCGAGCTTCTCGCCGGGCGCCGGCGCGGCCATCACCCGCGCAGCGCCTCGATCGTCGGCTCGTGCTCCGGCGTGACCGCGCTCGTCGGGCGCCGGGACAGCCGCGCGAGCATCCGCCCGAGCCCCGGGGGTACCCGGCCGTCGGTTGACAGCCACGAGCCGGCAAGGATCAGCAACAGCCCGGCGATGGCGCCGGCGCCCGGGTGCTCTCCGAGCACCGCGATGCCGAGCCCGACGGCCAGCACCGGCGCCACGTAGGTGATCACCGCGGCCCGCCCCGGGCCGACCTCCCTGACCAGCGTGACGTAGATCAGGAAGGCCGCCACCGTGCAGAACACGACCAGCACGACGACGGCGATCAGCGCCGCCGCCGACGGGCTTCGGGCCGGCGTGCTGAGGGCCGCGGCGGGCGTCAGCACGAGCGCGGCCATCGCCAGCGCGGCGGCCATCATCGCGCGCGGATCGAGCTCACGCAGATGGCGGTTCTGGATCATCGGCCCGCTCGCGTAGCCGACCGCGGCGAGCAGGATCGCCGCGGCTCCCAGCAGCTCGCCGGCACGGCCCGCGACATCGATGCCGACGAGCGCCAGCACGCCGGCGAAGCCGATCAGCAGACCGATCAGGCGTCGTCGATCCACGCGCTCGCTCGGCTCGAAACGCAATGCGAGCACCGCGATGATCAGCGGTACGGCCGCGACGATGATCGCTGCGAGCGACGACGCGACGTGGCGCTCACCGGCGGCGATCAGCGGAAACGGCACGGCGATCTCCAGCACCGCGTAGGCGAGCAGCCAGCGCAGCCGGCCCCGCAGGCTGGGCAGCACTCCGGCGTGCCACGCCATCGCGCCGACGACGACGGCGGCGATCGCGACGCGCGACCAGGCCAGGAAGACCGGCGGCATGCCGCCGTCGACGGCCACGCGGATGAACAGGTAGGGGATGCCCCAGAGGACCGAGACCGCCGCGAAGGCGAGCCACGCGCGAGCGCTCATGCGGCGAATATGTCACGTCGCGCCATGCGCGCGGGCCGCGGCCCGGATGACGGGCGGCCGCGGCGACGGCGGCACGACCGTGCCCCGCATGCGAAGCCGGGCGCGCGCGCCCCCGGCTTCGCATCCGGCGTAGGATCCGGGCGGTGGAACTGGACGACCCGCCACTGCGCCGGCTCGCCGAGGAAGGGCTCGGCGACGACGCCGCCTACGAGCTGATCGCGAGCGAGCTCCTGCTCGACGGCAGCGCGCGGCTCAACCTCGCCACGTTCGTGACGACGTGGATGCCGAGCCAGGCCGAACGGCTGATGGCCCAGACGGCCGAGAAGAACATGATCGACAAGGACGAGTACCCGCAGACGGCGGAGATCGAATCGCGCTGCGTCGAGATCATCGCCGACCTCTGGAACGCCCCGCCGAGCGACCGCGCCACCGGCTGCTCGACGACCGGCTCGAGCGAGGCGGTGATGCTCGGCGGCCTCGCGCTGAAGTGGCGCTGGCGCGAGCGGATGCGCGCCGCCGGCCGCCCGTACGACCGGCCGAATCTCGTCGCCGGCATCAACGTCCAGGTGTGCTGGGAGAAGTTCTGCCGCTACTGGGATGTCGAGCCGCGGTTCGTGCCGATGGAGGCCGACCGCTACACGCTCGGCGCCGCCGAGGCGGCGGCGCTCTGCGACGAGAACACGATCGGCGTCGCCGCGATTCTCGGCTCGAC